>NZ_JADGHZ010000207.1 GCF_019683595.1 Sphaerobacter sp.
ACCCCCGCCGCCCCCGAAGCCGCCGCCGCCGTTCGCGCGGCCTGGGAGGCGCTGGACCAGAGCCACTGGACAGACGATGCCTGACGGCGCACATGCCCGGGCCTACGCTGACATAATCTCGCAACGCATGGTGTTCGGTTGCGACGCGCTAGTCATCGCCACGTCGCTAGCCTGAGGCGAGACATAGCTCTCGCCTCCGGCGAGCCAGACCAGGGAGGTGCGCGATGGGTGCCGCTCAGCAGCCACTCCCGACCACACTACCCCCGACTCGTCCCCGTGATCGCTCAGCCGTGGGGGTACTCCATGCCCTGTGGCGTGAGCGCTGGATCGGTGTTCCTGTCGCGGCGGGGGCGGCTATCCTGACCGGCCTACTCGTCGGCGCCACGATGCCGCGCGCCCCGGCGACGGCTGGGCAGGCGCTGGTGCTGATGCTTACCGCCTTCGTGGTCGGCGGCATCGCGGGTCTGGCAATGCGCTCGCGCTGGGCGATGGTGCTGGCGCCAGTCGCGAATGTCGTGGCCTTCGAGGTGGCGCGGCTCGGCACGCCGGGCATCACCGTCGAGCGTATCCGCCTCGACACGGCCTATGGTGTCCTGGCCTTCATCCTCGGCCGCGGGCTCTACTGCGTCGTGGGGTTGTTGCCGATGCTCCTCGGCGTGGCCTACGGCATCGCGCTGGCGCAGCGGTTGGCTCCGCGACCGCAGCCGCAACGAACGAGGCTGCGGCGGTACGCTGGGCGCCCAATTAGCGTGCTGGCGACGGTGGGGCTGGTAGCGCTGGCCATCCTGATCGCCTGGCCAGCCAGCACGCCGCCGGTGCGGGGGACGGACGGTAAGCCGATCGAGGGGAGCGTCGCCACGCTGGAGCGTGTGCGGCTCGGCGGGCATGACCAGTGGATCATGATCCACGCGACCAGCGCCGACTTGCCGGTCCTCCTCTACCTCAGCGGCGGGCCGGGTCAGAGCGACCTCATGTTCTCGCGCGTGTTCTTTGAGGAACTGGCGCGGGACTTCGTCGTCGTCGGCTGGGACCAGCGTGGGACGGGCAAATCCTACGCCGCACTCGACCCGGCCGAGACGCTCACGCTCGACCAGGCCGTGGCGGACACCGTCGAGTTGGCCAACTACCTGCGAGCGCGCTTCGACGAGCAGAAGATCTACCTGCTGGGTGAGTCGTGGGGGAGCACCCTCGGTGTGCTTGCCGCCCAGCGGCATCCTGAGCTCTACCACGCCTTCATCGGTAGTGGGCAGATGGTCAGCCAGCGCGAGACAGATCGTCGGCTGTACCACGACATGCTGGCCTATGCCGAACGGACCGGCAACGCTGAGATGGCTCGCACCATGCGCCGCTTCGGCGAGCCGCCGTACGCCGACCCGCTGGCCTACGCCTACGTCATGGGCTACTACGAGCAACTCAGCCCTTACACGCCGCCGGCCGCGTACCTCGAACGCGGGTCGGCCGCCGGGCTCGTCCCCTGGGGTATGCGCGGCAGCGAGTACAACCTGATCGAGAAGGCGAACGTGCTGCGTGGTCTGATGGACATGTTCTCGGTCATGTACCCGCAACTCCAGGAGATCGACTTCCGGCGCGACGTGACACGACTCGACGTGCCGATCTACATGGTGATGGGCGAGCACGAACTGGAGGCGCGCAGCGACCTGGCACATGAGTGGTTCACCCAACTCGAGGCGCCCCACAAGCAGGAGTTCACCTTCCCCGACGCTGGGCACTCCGTCGTGTTCGAGGAGTTCCAGGAGTTCCACCGGATCATGACCGACGTCGTCCTGCCCGAGACGTACCAGGGCGGGTGAGTGACCCCCACGCGCGCACTGGCCGGGGCGGACAGTGGCCGCCCTTCTATAATGCGATCCGAGATCAATCAGTCGCTGATGAGGCTGGCACGCCGATGTCATCCTGAGCGGAGCCGACCGGTGTGGGAGCGGCGGGCGGCGCAGCGAAGGATCTCCCCGGTGGGTGGTGGTTCCAACGCGAGATCCTTCTCTCCGCCCAGGATGACATCGAACCATCATAGGAGCGCCACGGGGCTGAAATCCGGTCGGTGGGCGCCGACGTTCCGAGGTTGCTCGTGGCCTCTCGGGGAAGGAGCGGGCGTGGAGGGCGGTCAGCGCGTGACGATTCGAGAGGTGCGCTGCATCCGGTGCGGCGCTGCGTACGCCGTGACGGAGTGGCCGCGGGGCTGCCCGCGTTGCTTTGAGGAGGGGCGGCCGTCGGCCGTGGCGCCGTCCCTGGACCTGGGCGCGATCGACCCCGCGGCGCTCAGGGCGGCCTGGGCAACGGCCGGGCGGGGGATGTGGCGGTTCTACCACCTGCTCCCGGTCCCGGTGGAGGATGCCGTCTCGCTCGACGAGGGAGGAACCCCGCTGCTGCGCCTGCGGACGCTGGAGGATGAGCTCGGCGTCGGAGCGGTGTGGGTGAAGGACGAGCGCCGCAACCCGACCGGGTCCTTCAAGGACCGCTTCTTCTCCGTCTGCCTGAGCCGGGCGCGCAGTCAGGGAGCGGAGGTTGTCGCCATCGCGTCCAGCGGGAACGGTGGCTCGTCCGCCGCAGCCTATGCCGCGGCCGCCGGGATTACCTGCGTCGTCATCACCACGCCGTCGATCGCATCGGCTTGGCGGGCCGCCATGTCCACGACCGGCGCCCGGCTCGTCGCGGCCAGGAGCGGGGCAGAGCGCTGGAAGCTCCTGCAGACCGGCGTCGAAGCGCTGAACTGGTACCCCTTGACCAACTACGTCACGCCCCCGGTGGGGAGTAACTGGTACGGGATTCAGGGGTACAAGACCATCGCGTACGAGATCGCCATGTCTCTGGACTGGGACGTGCCGGACTGGGTCGTCGTGCCGACGTCGCGCGGTGATGGGCTCTTCGGGATCTGGCAGGGGTTCGTAGAGCTTGCCGAGCTGGGACTGACGCGGTCGGTGCCGCGGATGGTCGCGGCGGAACGCTTCCCCTCCCTGACGGTTGCACTGCAGCAGGGGCTCGACTACCCGCCCACGGTCGCGAGCGAGCCGACCCGGGCCGTTTCGATCGGGAACGACACGGCGACGTACCAATCGTTGCACACGCTGCGCGTCTCGCAGGGGGTAGCCGTCGCGTGTTCGGATGCCGACATGCGTGCGGGGGTGCGCGCGCTCGGGCGCGAGGGGATCTTCGCGGAACTCTCCGCGGCGGCGTCGATCGCCGCGGTCAAGGGCCTCGTCGCGCGGGGCCTGGCGGACCGGAGCGCCCGCATCGTCGCCCTGGTGACAGCCAGCGGTTTGACCGATCCTGAGGCCGCGCTGGACGATGCCGAACCGCTTGAGCCGATCCCGCCGACCGTCGATGCGCTGCGTGCGGCCGCGCTCGGATAGCGGGAGCGGGCGGGGGCCTGCGTTGACAGTGCCCTCTCACGGCGCCTATAGTGACCCGAATCTCGGGCCGGCCCATCCCGGCGGCGCTGGCGCGTGCGCTGCTGGAGCATCCCCACGATGGCGTGGGGCTTGCCAGGGACGCTATCGCGTCGCACGCCGTACCCGCCGCTCAGCCGGGGATCCGCTGCGGTGCCGGGCCCGCCCTCGCAAGCGGAGTCGCCGCGCCCCTCGCCGCGAGCGACACCAGTGACTGGGAGGTAGTCATATGGCGCAGCACGTGCCACGAACGGAGGAAGACGGCATTATTCAGCCAGAGGAACTGGCTGTGCTGGAGTCGATCCAGCGGCGGGTCCTCTGGCTTTCGACCGCGATCATCGACCACGCGAACCACGTACGCCCCAACCCCGACCGCACCAAAGTAGGCGGGCATCAAGCTTCCTCGGCTTCCGTCGTCACCATCCTCACCGCGCTCTACTTCCACTACCTGGAGGCGGGCGACCGTGTCTCGATCAAGCCGCACGCCTCCCCGGCCTACCACGCGGTGCAGTACCTCCTCGGAAACCTCGACCGCGAGTACCTGACGACCCTGCGGGCCTACGGCGGGCTCCAGGCCTACCCCAGCCGCACTAAGGACCCGGATCCGGTCGACTTCTCCACCGGCTCGGTCGGCCTCGGTGCGGTAGCCCCGGCCTTCGCCGCGCTGGCTCACCGCTACTGCGCCATCCACTTCGGGGACGTGACCTCGAATCGCTTCGTGGCGCTCATCGGCGATGCCGAGCTGGACGAGGGCAACGTCTGGGAGGGCGTGACCGAGGAGGCGCTGGCCGGGTTGGGCAATGTCCTCTGGATCGTCGACCTCAACCGCCAGAGCCTGGACCGCATCGTCCCCGGCGTGCGCGCCGCCCGGCTGAAGGCGCTGTTCGACGCCGCCGGCTGGCACGTCGTCGAGGCCAAGTACGGCCGCCGCTTGCAGGAGATCTTCGCCCGGCCCAACGGCCACGTCCTGCGCCAGCGTATCGACGACATGAGCAACGCCGAGTACCAGGCGCTCATCCGCCTCGACGGCGCCGAACTCCGCCAGCGGCTGATCGACGGCACCACGGTCAACCGCCAGGCGCTCGCGGAGTTGATCGCGCCGATTGACGATGCCGACCTCCCCGCGGTCATTGCTGACCTCGGCGGGCACGATTTCACCGAATTGCTGCGCTGCTTCCATGAGGTGGACCAGGTCTCCGACCGGCCAAGCGTCATCTTCGCCTACACCATCAAGGGCTGGGGCCTGCCCATCGCGGGCGACCCGATGAACCACTCGGCGCTCCTGACGCCGGAGCAGATGGAGGAACTGCGGGTCGCGCTCGGTGTGCCGGAGGACGATCCCTGGGCCGCCTTCCCGCCCGGCTCGCCGGAGGCACGGCTGTGCCAGGCGGCGGCCGAGCGGCTGCGGCGGCCGGAGACGACGCGTCCGCCGGCCGTCTCGATCGAAATGGTCCCCGCCGCGATCGGTGTGCGTCACCCGGCGCAGACCTCGAGCCAGGAGGCCCTCGGGCGGATCCTGCCGCGGCTGGCCGATCTCGAGGGTGTCGGCGAGCGCATCGTCACCGTCGCGCCCGACGTGGCCACCTCGACCCACCTGGGCGGCTGGATCAACCGCGTCGGCATCTTCTCCCCGGTCGAGCAGCCCGACTACGAGGCCGACCGCCCGCGCATCCTGCGCTGGCGGGAGACCCCGGCCGGCCGGCACATCGAGCTGGGCATCTCCGAGATGAACATGTTCATGGCAATCGGCCAGCTCGGCCTGAGCCATGAGCTGGTCGGCCAGCACCTGCTCCCCCTCGGCACGGTCTACGATCCCTTCGTCTGCCGCGGGCTCGACTCGCTGATCTACAGCCTGTACATGGAGTCGAAGATGGTCTTCGCCGGGACCCCCTCCGGCGTGAGCCTAAGCCCGGAGGGCGGCGCCCACCAGTCGAGCGTCACCGCCTCGCTGGGCATCGAGCTTCCCGGGCTGATCTACTACGAGCCCTGCTTCGCGGTGGAGACCGAGTGGACCTTGCTGGAAGCCTTCCGCCAGTGCTGCGACCGGGAGCGAGGCCGTTCGACCTACCTGCGGCTCTCGACCAAGCCGATCGACCAGGGGCTGCTCGACCC
>NZ_JADGHZ010000208.1 GCF_019683595.1 Sphaerobacter sp.
GTGCTCGGCCGTGTGGCCTCGCCCGCCGCGTTGAACTAATCGGGTAACGACGGGGCCGGCCGCCGCGCGGCCGGCCAGCGCAGGGAGCGCAGGCGAATGCTGATTCGAGGCAAGGTCTGGAAGTTCGGGGACGACATCGACACCGACGTGATCATCCCCGCGCGCTATCTCGTCACCTTCGAGCCGGAAGAGCTCGCCAAGCACGTCATGGAGGACATCGACCCGACCTTCGCGAGCAAGGTTCAGCCGGGCGACATCATCGTCGCCGGCAAGAACTTCGGCTGCGGCTCCTCGCGTGAGCACGCGCCGATCGCGATCAAGGGCGCGGGGGTCGCCGCGGTGGTCGCCGAGTCGTACGCCCGCATCTTCTTCCGCAACGCGATCAACATCGGCCTGCCCGTTATCGACGCGGCGGAGGCGGCGCGCGAGGCGGAGACGGGCGACATCCTGGAGATCGACACTGAAGAGGGCGAGATCCTCAACACCCGCACGGGCAAGACCTACCGGGCCGCGCGCTATGACGACTTCATCCAGGACATCATCAACGCCGGTGGCCTGATGGAAGCGGTAACGCGGCGCGTCCAGGAGCGGCGGGGGGAGCAGCAGCCCTCATGAGCGAGCGCACCTTCCACATCCTCCTCCTGCCGGGCGACGGAGTCGGGCCGGAGGTAACCGCCGAGGCCCGGGCGCTGCTGGAGGCGGTCGGGTCGGCAATCGGCGCGCGCTTCGTCTTCACCGAGGGCCTGATCGGCGGCGCCGCGATCGACGCCTACGGCACCCCACTGCGGGACGAGGAGATCGACGCGGCGCTGGCGAGCGACGCCGTGTTCCTCGGCGCCGTCGGCGGCCCGGCCTGGGACCACTTGCGCGGGGACGCGCGGCCGGAATCCGGCCTGCTGCGCCTGCGCAAGGCGCTGGGACTCTTCGCCAACCTGAGGCCGGTGCGTGTCTTCGACGCGCTGGTGGACGCGTCCCCGCTCAAGCCGGAGATCGCTCGCGGGGCCGATCTGCTGGTCGTCCGCGAGCTGACCGGGGGGCTCTACTTCGGCCGACCCTCCGAGCGGCGCACCGACGAGGCGGGTCGCCGCGCGATCGACACGCTTCCCTACGCCGACCACGAAATCGAGCGGATCGTCGATCTGGCCTTCCGCCTGGCGCGCCAGCGTCGCCGCAAGGTCACCAGCATCGACAAAGCCAACGTCCTGGCGACCTCTCAGCTCTGGCGGGAGGTGGCGACCGAGGTGGCCGAGCGCTACCCGGACGTCACCCTGGAGCACATGCTGGTCGACGCCGGCTCGATGCGCCTGATCGCCCGGCCGGCCGACTTCGACGTGCTGGTGACCGAGAACCTGTTCGGCGACATCCTCAGCGACGAGGCCGGGGTGCTGGCGGGGTCGCTCGGGATGCTACCGTCCGCAAGCCTCAATGGTGAGCCGCCAACCCGCCCCGGGACGGTCGCGCCGATGTTCGGCCTGTACGAGCCGGTCCACGGCAGCGCGCCCGACATCGCCGGTCAGGGCCTGGCGAACCCGCTCGGCGCCATCCTCAGCGTGTCGCTGATGCTGCGCTTCTCGTTCGGGCTGGCCGATGCAGCCGACGCAATCGAGGCGGCCGTGGACGACGCCCTGTCGGCGGGCTACCGCACCCGCGACATCGGGGGCACGACGACCACAGCCGAGCTGGGCGCGCAGGTCCGCGAGCGGGCGCTGGCGCGCCTCGGCGGGTGAGCTGGACGCGGGTGGTAGAATATGCGCAGGCGTCGGGAGCGCGGTCGCGCTGCGCGGTGCCTTGACACCTGGCACTGAGCCGGTATGATTTTGTTAAGGATTGGTTGCGAAACGCCGGCGACGCCCGTGCGACGGGTACGGGGCGAACGTGGAGGAAGTGACTCATGATCACGATGACGCCGGAGGCGGTGGAGCGCCTGAAGGAGTACCTGGCGGACGAGGGGATTGAGGACGCGATGCTGCGCGTCTTCGTCGCCCCGGGTGGGTGCTCCGGGCTTCAGTACGGTATGTCGGTCGAAGAGGTCGCCGAAGAGGATGACCATATCTTCGAGCAGGACGGGATCAAGCTCCTGGTCGATCAGTTCAGCGCGATGTACCTCGAAGGCGCCGAGATCGACTACGTCAACAGCCTGATGGGCGGTGGCTTCACCGTGCGCAACCCGAACGCGGTTGCGACCTGTGCCTGCGGCCACTCCTTCGATACGGGCGACAACGCCGGGACCGCTCAGGGCTGCGGCTGCGGCGTCTAGGCGCCGGCCGCGCTCTCCGTACCCGCGATCGCAACGACAGCAAGCAATAGCACGCGCCGGGTTTCCGGCGCGTGCTACGTTTGGTGCTCGAATATGGCGTTGTGCGATCAGACCATCGCAACGGGTGCCGGTGCCGGAGTCGCTGCGATTGCCCCCCTCCGGCGGCGCCACGTCGTCTTGATGGGCTGATAGTGGCTCATTCGGCGCAGCCGCGCGAAGTCGGCCGGCGGGACCGGCTGCGGCGTGCTGTCGGATTCGAGCTGCAGGAACCCTTCCCCTCGCCGGTTCATGAGTAACCTGCGCCCGGGGTGGATTGCACTTTCAGCGATGACGCGATAGTGTTCCATCTCGGCGCTGCTTTCCAGAAACCTCCCTGTCACCATAACAGTAGCTAATGCATGTTCCGTGCCACGTCGCCTCCGCCCTCGCCCCGCGCCGATCCCTGATTGCTGATCTGTAAGGAGAAAACCGGTTCTGATGAGGAGAAGCACGCCGTCGCCGCCGCGGGCTCGGCCCAATCGGGGTGGTCCTGGTACAATCGAAGTGCCCGCGCTGGGCTTCGGCGCGGGCATCCCTGGGGGAATGTCGGAACTGGCAGACGAGCATGACTTAGGATCATGTGCCGCAAGGCGTGTGGGTTCGAGTCCCACTTCCCCCACCCTGTGTTCCGCTAGCTGAGTCAGTGAGGGCGGCGATTACCCGGACGCCGTTGTCGGTTATGGCACCGCCGCCCCGCACTAACACCCCACCGCAGTCCGTGTCTGAGCAGCTTTACCTCACGCATCCTCGTGCCTCGGTGACTTGGACGAAGTGCCTTGCCCAGCCCGCCCCGTCTTGGTCGAGCCGTAGACCTAGGTTCATGGCACAACAGCAATCCATACTTGTGAACGATCTCATCATGTTGACCACGTTCCTCAGCGTCGTACACAATTGAGTTCACAATCGCCATTTGCTATGTGACACGCGGTCGCGACACCGTGTTGACGCAGGGCCCGATACAACCGCGTTGTCGGGCGCACCCCGATCCTTCGACGGGGCGGAGGAGGACGCCAGTGTCCCGAAGACCCATGTATGTCGCCACGGTCACGAACGAAGTCTTAGGGAAGAGCCGCGTGGTCAAAGGCAGAAGTGAGCTGGAAGTGGCGATGAAAGTCGCCGAGATTGAGGCTCGGTGGGCGCAGGAGGAAGAGCGGCTCCGGCAGCGGCAAGCCATCCAGGATATGAAGGAACAGGCTGCGCTACAGACGGACGAGGCACTGGCTCTCATCGACGAGTATCGAGGGCTCCTGCGGGCCACGCTTCCGGTCGATGACCGGCTCGATTGGGAGTCACTCTACGACCGCCGTCCGTTCCATGCTCCCACCTTCGATGAATCGCCGCCGAGCGAGGAGGTGATCAGGAAGGAACTGGGGGTTCCCACCCCATCGCCACTGTTGGAGCTTCTGTGGCCCCGACGTAAGGCCCGACGCCTTGAACTCGAGGCGGCAGCGGCACAGACCTTACAAGCGCGGCAAGCAGATTACCAGAAGCGGAAAGAGGCGTTCGAGCGTAGAGTGGAGGAGGAGCGCGCTGCGTACGAGCGGGCGCAGGCCGCAAAGAACGCCGAAGTGGACCAGTTTCGTGTCGCGTTTGAGCGGGGTGACGCTCAAGCGATCGAACGCTATGTCGGGATAGTACTGGACCGCTCCTTGTACCCTGAAGGTTTCAACAAAGACGTCTCGATAGCCTACGTCCCGGACAGCAAGGTCCTGATCGTGGACTTTCAACTCCCCGGCCTGAACGATGTTCCACGCGTCGTTGGGTATCGCTTCGTGCAAACGCGCAAGGCTATTCAGCCCATAGAGATGAAGCAGCGGGAGTTCAACACCTTCTACGAATCCATTGTCTACCAGACCACGTTGCGAACCATTCACGAGGTGTTCGAGGCAGATTATCCGAAGCACATCCTGTCCGTTGTGTTCAATGGATGGGTGTCCGGGATCGATCGGGCCACCGGTAAGGACTTCACGGCCTGCCTCATCTCTTGCCAGGCTAGCCGCGATGAGTTCATGGAGTTTGACCTGTCCCGCGTCGACCCAAAGGAATCGGTGCGTGCACTCAAAGGATTGGTCGCGGGTCCGCTCGTGCAACTCGCTCCCGTGCGGCCCATCATGCATGTCGACCGCGAGGATCATCGCTTTGTGGAAGCACGTGAAATCCTAGTTGATCTCGAATCCTCCCAGAACCTTGTTGACATGCCCTGGGACGATTTCGAGCACCTCGTCCGTGAACTCTTTGCGAAGATTTTTCGGTCGGATGGTGGAGAGGTGCGGGTGACGCGAGCTAGCCGCGATGGCGGAGTTGATGCTGTAGCATTCGATCCCGATCCGATTCGCGGCGGGAAGTTCGTGATCCAGGCGAAGCGTTACAACGGTCTGGTTCCCGTGTCGGCCGTGCGGGACTTGTACGGGACAATGATCAACGAAGGGGCGGTCAAGGGGATTCTCGTCACCACGGGCTACTTCGGCCACGATTCGCGCGAGTTCGTGAAAGACAAGCCCATCTCACTAATCGATGGAGCGAACCTCGTCCACCTGTTCCATGAGCATGGGCACAATGTGCGGATCGAGTTGAAGAACGCCGGTCGGCGAGGGTAGTGATCGCAGCAATCGGGGCTCGACGGGTGGTTGTTAGTGGACCGAGTGCCGCGTCAGGATGACAATGTTACGTCCCGGATTTCAAGAGGCCGTATCGGATGGCACCAACTCTGTGTCTGGACCGTCCTTATGGAAGCAGCAGATCCACGCGGACTTGAGAGGGACCGCTGATGCGCGGGACCTGGTTCGCCATTGCACTGCTGCGTGTGCTCGGGGTGACGTTTTCAGCGGGTGGTTTCGGGACCTCTATCGCCGCGGCAGGTGAGGTAGCGGCGGATCGGGGTGCCGTAGAGGACGAGCCGGACGTCTGCGCCTACCTGCGGGTGGTTCCTTGCGACCGGGTGGTCGATCCGGGGATCGCGGTGCCACGGCGGTGGCCGGGGATCGGTCCGCGCAAAGAGCCGGGGCCTGGCGGGGAGACGCTGCGACGAGCGTTGCTCGGTCACCAACCACCGCCGTCGACGTGTCATCCAATTCCCCCCGCGGTGTTCGTCGGTCCCGAGCAGCACCTACCGTACAGCAGTACAGAGTAAGTGCGAAGCGCCGGCTCCTCGCCGGCGCTTCTGGTCTGGGCGTGTGCGCTGTGCCGCTTCTACACGTCGCGCTCGGATTGCTCGAGGG
>NZ_JADGHZ010000209.1 GCF_019683595.1 Sphaerobacter sp.
CGGGCACACGCCACGGCGCCAGAGCCTCCTACCATCACGCCCGTCCGCACCACATCCCGGGCACGGGCCACGGCGCCGAGATCCTTGCCATCCTCGCCACACGCCACGGGCAACGACCCATCACATCCGCGCGAGCCCCCTCGCGACCGGCACGCGCCAACGTGCGAGACCGTCTCGGCAGCCCGGGCTGCCTCAGCACAGCGCTCGAGGTCCCATCGCTCCACTCTGCAGCCCACCATGTGGACCACAGGCGCTCCCGATCGGCGTGACATAAGCGGGCTGCGGAAGAACCTCACTCGCTCCCGACGCCGGGAGAGGGGGCGAGGGGATGAGGTGTGGTCCTCATCCCCTGCCTCTTCCCTCCGCCTCCCCTGACCCGGGAGCTTGGTGTTGTCGGAGCCATTCGCGCGTGACGACCGCGCGCGCCTGCACCGGCGCTCCGAGGATGCGGCCGAGCGCGGCGCAGATCTGAGGCAGCAGCGCCTCCAGACGGCGACACGCGAACGCGCTGGGAGCGCCGATCACGAGTGTGCCGTCTTCGTCCATGCCGAGCAGCGCGGCGGGACGTACCCAGGACTCGAAATTGGCCTGGCTGAGTTCCCGCGCCAGGTCGTCCTGCGCCGCCTCCCAGACCTGGAAGTTCGTCAGTCCACCCGGGAGGACGAAACGTGGCAGCGTCACGGGTGCCGCCGGTGGCGTGGGACGCGCGGGGGCTGGTGGTGCAGGCTCAGGCGCCACCACTGCGGGCCCGTCATCCGCCGGAGCCTCGTCATCCCCCGTGTCCGGCGCCGTGAACTGGACCCGCACCGGGCGGCGCATCGCCTCGCTCAGCTTGCGTGCGACGAGATCGTAGTACTCCGCACCCAGCCGCGCCGCGATCGCCTCGGAAGCGACCGCGACCGTGACTGTCCCGGCCCGGTAGCCCACGATGGCCGAACCGGCGAAGAGCCGCTCCATCTCGGACCGGTCGATCACCTGCGCGAGGAGTCGGAGGACGAACTCCCACGTCCGCCGGCTGCCGGGGCCGTGCGGGAGGGGGAAGTCGGGCGCGTCCGGCGCCACGCCTAGCGACGGCGCCGCCGCAGTGCCCGGCCGAACGGTTTCGCCTTCGCGGGCCCAGCGGCTGAGGATCTCCCGGATCCGCTTGGGCGCGACGAACCGGGATCCGCTGCTGACCGCCTCCCGGATCGCGGCTTCGACCCATGCGCTGCCGCTCGCGCCTGCTCGGCGAGCAGCAGCGTCGAATGCCACTTCAAGCTCCGCCAGAAGTTCGCGCTCGAGCGGCGTGGCAGCCCGCCCGTTGGCTGCTTCGAAGCAGGCGACCACTGCAGCCGTCGGTTCCAGTATCGGACCCGCGCCCGCCGGGCGCTGCAATACGTCGTCATCTTCGCCTCCCGCGGTCTCAGCCATCGCCCCAGACGCGCCAGTGGTGGTCGTAGTAGTGGAAAGATCTTGGTTATACGTAGTGTTGCTCTCATCAACAATCTCCTCCGGACCTTGGTTGGTCTGAGCAGCACTGCCGGCCTCTGGGGCGGTCGAAGCATCGTTGCTCTCGGCAACATCGGCGTCAGAACCACTGTTGCTCTCGCCAACAGCGGGCTGCGAACCAGTGTTGGTGGGTTCAACATTGGTTGTGGGTGGTGCTGGGTCGGTTGTCGTCGTCGGTTCTGCGGGTTCCTCCTTTCCGGCCGCCCGTGACCGGCTGGCATGGCCGGCTCGGGTGCGGGCGGAGTTCCGGGCCTCCTCGCGCTCGACGCGGGCGGCCAGGCGCTGCCAGATCTCCGTCTGACGCACGACGGGGAGGATCTGGTGCCAGACGTTGTCGCGGTCGATCGGGGCAAAGCGGCTGGAGAAGATGCGGCGGATGTACCGGTAAACCGCGCGGTCGCGCGCCGCCAGCTCGACCACGCGGAGGACGTCGTCGACCCCGAGCACGTAGCCCTCGGGGTGGTCCTTGACCCGGTAGAGGTTGTGGGGCACACGCCAGCGGCGGCCGCGCTCGTCCACGCGCACCACCATCTCTTTGCGGATCTCGATCAGGTCGAGCGCGACCAGGATCTTGTTGATGGTGATCAATTCGGCGCGGTCCTCGCCGTAGAAGTCGGCTTCCGCCTGCTGGCTGGGGAAGGCGTAGCCGCGGTGGGGGGACTCCTCCCGGCGGTCGGTCCAGACGGTGTAGGAGTTGAGGAGCCCGACGCCCTTGAGGCCGATGAGAGGGGCGTACTGGGTGATGATGGTGTTCCAGTGCCAGAACCAGCCACGACGGCGGGCATCCTCTCCGCTGCGCTGTGCGGCAGCGGGAGGCGTTGCCTGCTCGGCGGCCTTCGGTCCCTCGTCCGGCACCGGACCCACCTCCCATTGAGAGCGCCCCGCGCGACGACCGATCGCCGGGGCACCCCACTGGCCCTTCCCACCACCCGTACTCTAGCATATCCCACGCGATACCTCAATAGCGAGCGGCAATTACGTGACTATGCGCCGCCGGGCCGATAGCAAGCGATTTCGCACGCATTCGCTTGAATAAAACCGCAACGACAGATGGTCCAGGTCAAGGCGGTGTTGGCGATTCTGCTTGGTGGCTGGGGCGGCGTACGCTTGGGATATTCGGTCCGTCCTGGCAGTAACGAGCGCCGGCAAGGGCGGGGACGGTTAGGAGTGCGGGATGGGATCAAACTCGGTGGATTGACGACGGATGGGTGGATTCGAAAGAGCTGGTCGGCCGCGTGTGGTCATGCGGCCGGGGTCTGCGCTGATGGACTGTGCCCGGGGATGACGCGGTTTGGCGAGGTGGTCGGGGCCGCGTCTGCGGTGGTATGTGCCCGGGGCTAAAGCCGCCGGGCTGAATAATGGGTAAGCCCACTGAAGGGGCTGCGATGGCTACGCGCAGGCGGATCCGATCCGGCAGCCAGCCGGACGTCACATCCCTAGCCCCTTCAGCCGGCTTCGCCTTGTCAGCCCGGTGGCTTTAGCCCCGGGCACTGGCCACGACGCGGGGATCCTATCACCTCGACCAGAGCCATCAGCAGGCTCCAACCGTCGGCCTTTGCTCTAGCAGTCTGTAGGCTTTTCGGGGGAGAGTACCACGGCACCAGACCTGACCGGTTGCAGGGATGTACTTGACTAATCAAGTCAACGGAGCATATGTCACGCACGCCCGTGCAGGCGACGATGCTTCAAGTTCACTTGAACAATCGAAGCGCCTCGCCGCCATCCGGGGAGCGTGCGTCATGAACTTGACGATTGCTGCTTGACGGATTGTCTGTGCGTGTGCCAGAATGGGCGTGTGGCGATAACGGCGCGGCGTCCCGAGGAGTGATGATGGCCGAGGTGATGCTCCCCTACCGGACTGACTGGCGAGCCATGGGTACCCTGCTCGACTACGCCAAGGGAAAGGGGGTCGATCGGGCGACGCTCGAGGCTCGTATGGGCGCCGGGGAGTCGCTCCGCGAGACCCTCAACGCGGCCGAACAGTTGGGACTCGTCACGCGGGACGAGGTCGGCGATGTCCGCCTGACGCCGCAGGGCGAGCGCCTGGCCTACGCCAGCAGCGAGAGTGAGCGCCGCGACGAGCTCGCGCGCGCCATGCTCAGCTACCCTCCGTACGCCATCCCGCTGGAGCGCGCCGTCGCTGAAGAGTTGACCGTGCTCGACGCCCCCTGGGTCGAGCGCGTCTGGCAAGTCGATATGCGGCTCGGCCAGCCCCGGAACCGGGTCGAAGAGGCCCGCACGTTCTTCTTCCGCCTCGCCGATGAAGCCGGCCTCGGCACCTACCGCCGCGGCGTACGTGGCCAGCCGACTCGACTCGACCTCGCCCCTGACGTCGCCGCCCGGCTGGCCTCCCTGCGCGAGCAGAGCCCTGAGCCCGCCGAGCCGACCCCGGCCGCCGTCCCTACATCGCCGGACGTGGGTCCTATCACCCCGGCCGCTGAAGTCCTCCCATCCCGTCCCGGCATCACGCTCTCTGTGACCGTCGATATGTCGGACTGGGACATGGAGAAGATCACTGCCTTCCTCCGCCTCGTCGGCCTGGCGCGGGAGTAAGGCCATACGCTGGAGCGGCGACCCCTGCGACGGGTATGACCCTCGAATCCCGCGGACCCGGATGGTCCGTGCCCGACGCCGGTGAACGTTGACGTTGGCGTCCGCGCACGTCGATCCCTGCCGGCGCATGAAGTCCGACGAACGGATGGGGCCAGGGCGGGGCTGCGTGCCCGGGGATGGGCGGTGTGAGGCTTCCTGGTGTCGCGGTCAAGGTCCGGAGTAGTCCGTGCAAGGATCCCCGCGCCGTGGCGGCTGCCCGGGGCTCAAGCCCCGGGCTGACAACGAAGGCCGGCTGAAGCTGGCTGGGATGGGACTGGCCGTCAGGCGTTGAGTTGCGCCGGGTGGCGCGTGCCCGAGGCCAAAGCCGCCGGGCCAAAAATAGAAAGCCCGCTGAAGGGGCTGCGGTGGCTACGCCCCGGCTGGGCCGATCCCGCAATCCGCCGGTTACAGCGTCCCTAGCCCCCTCAGTGAGAGTCGCCTCCTGGCCCGGTGTCTGTAGCCCCGAGTCCCAGCCGGAAGGTGGACACGGTAGCACCTGTGTCGACGCCTTGCTCCGTCCCAGCCGGCTTCAGCCGGCTTTGCCTTGTCAGCCCGGGGCTTGAGCCCCGGGCATGTGCAACGGCGCGGGGATCCTCATATCACCCATCCCGGACCCTGACCTCGTTGCGAGAACCGTCGCACCACCCGTCCCGGACACGTACGGCGCAGGATCCCGCTCCATGGTCCCTGGACTCAGGTCTCGGCACGGGAACCCTCGCAGCACCCGTCTCAGGAGACACGCAACCATTCGGCGCCATACCAAAGCGGCGGCTCAGGCCGCCGCCCTCCAAAGCCGGCGTTCGCCGGCTGCGGCGCGTGGTCGACAATCACCGGTCCGCCGGCTCACCGTCCTCAGCCTGCTGACGCGAGTTTCGCCTTGTCAGTCCGAGGGGTATGGACTTTGCCAGGAATAATCTCGGATTCCCGCCGCCCAGTTCCCAGCCGGCTTATGGAGTTTGACGAATTACTGTGGTACACGTACCGGTCCGTCGTCTCGTCCTTGTCATCCTGAGCGGAGCCGGCCGGCGCAGGCACGCCGGGCGGCGGAGCGAAGGATCTCGCATCGGAGCGGCCCCGCAGCGGAGAGATCCTTCGCTGCGCCGGGTGCGGCTAGCCGCCGCCCCCGGCTCCGCTCAGGATGACAACGCGGGGAGTCGTGGGCGGCTGGCGGGTAGACACGACTAATTCGTCAAACTCCATCAGCCGGCTTTCGTTGTCAGCCCGGCGGCTTCAGTCCCGGGCACTGGCCGACCGCGTACACTCGCCTAACTCGTCAAACTCCATTGCCTCCGGGCACACGCCAACCGGGAACACCCTATACAATGCGTCAGATCTCATCACCCCACGGACGTGCCACCGCCGTGGTCCCCTTGCATTCGCTCAACGCCGTCACCCCCAGGCACACGCCGACCGCGGACGCG
>NZ_JADGHZ010000210.1 GCF_019683595.1 Sphaerobacter sp.
GGTGCGGCTGGAGGACTGGCCGGTGATGCCGGTGCAGTACGTCGGCTTCCTGCTCCAGCCCTTCGGCTTCTTCGACGCCAACCCGGCGCTCGACGTCCCGCCGCAGCACCTCGTCAACCCCAACGGCCACGGGGGCCACTGCGGGACGTAGGGGGCGAGTGCGTATTGCGTAGAGCGTGCTGCGAGATCCGTGCTCCGTGTTCGGTCATCCGTGCCACGGACCGCGCGGTACGGTCTCCGGTTAGGGGAAGGGTAGGCCCGGACGGAGGCGTCCCTGTTTGGGCCGGTTGCGGCGGGGCGGAGGGATTTGGCCTCGCTACCCTCTCACGCACCACGTGCAGCCCGTCATTGACGAGTCGAGGGATAGAGACGACGGGCGCTGTTCGACGGTTTGAGAACTCTTGTCATTATCGAACCAGTGTTCTATCATCGGGGCTAGGTGAGGGAGTGAACAGGAGCGCGCCAATGGACCCACGGCTGATCGCCCTGGAATTGTTTCTCACTGAGTTGGATATCCCAGTGAAGATCAACAGCTTAGGCGACCGGAAGCGTGTTCAGAAGGCTGTCTATCTCGGGCAGCTCACGGGCGTCGATCTGGGGTACCGGTTCGGCTGGTATCTGATGGGCCCTTACAGCCCAGCGCTAACTAGAGATTATTACGCGCTCGCCGAGTCTCTGGAATCGGACGAATCAGAGCTCGCAGGCAAACGCCTACATCCCTCTGTTAGCCAGCGTCTCAGACGAATTCGGCAGCTTCTTGATGTGCCTTCAGAAATACCACTCCTCCAAGAGGACTGGCTAGAACTGCTAGCCTCATACCACTTCCTGCGGCATGTACGTGGGCTGTCGCATGATGACGCAGCGCTCCAGCTTAATCTGCACAAGCCTCATCTCGCTAAGTACACGGACGCCGCTGCTGACAGCTTATATGAGTTCCGACTTCTGTCGGGCAGGTAGATGAATGCGTCGATCGTGAAGCGCGTATCTGATCCAGTCCATGGCTCGATAGGGCTGACTGATCTAGAAACGCGCGTGATAGAAACACGAGCTTTCCAGCGCTTGAGATATGTAAAACACCTAGGTCTTGTCTATCTTGTGTTCCCCGGAGCCGACTTTTCGCGATTCTCCCATTCGCTCGGCACGTGTCACGTTATGGGAAGGCTTCTCGATGCGCTTTTCCGTAGCGGGCTCTCTCTGAAGTGCTGGGATAGACAGAGATTCCGACTTGCCGCTCTCTTACACGATATCGGACATTACCCCTTCTCCCACGCGATGGAGGATGCGGTTTCGAATCATTACACCGGACGATACGTCGTGGCCGACGGAGAAGACCGCCCACTGAACCTGGAGCAGGAACGGCCTTTTAATCACGAGCGAGCTGGTAAGGAGGTTCTCCTCGGAGATGAGGAGCTGCGCTCCATCCTGAAGGAGGAGGGATATGACCCGGAAGACATATCCTCTATCTTCATGCGGGAAGAGCATGAGCCGAACCAGCGGCGCTTGGCCAGCCTCTTGAGCTCCGATCTCGATGCAGATCGAATCGACTACTTGTTGCGAACAGCGCATCACACGGGCCTACCGTACGGTGCGGTTGACTTGGACTATATACTCAGTCAACTGCTGGTCGATGCTGATGGTCGTATCTGCCTCTCTCGCAAAGCCCTCCGCGCAGTAGATCATTTTCTGCTAAGTAGATACTTCGACTATCTCCAAGTAGCGTATCATAAGACAGTAGTCGCGTTTGAGCTCCTGCTGAAGGACGTACTTGCAGCGCTTCTTCGGAATGGATTGATCGAGTGTTCCGCCGGATGGGTGGGGCAGGCGATCAGAAACGGGGAATGGTCGTCGTTCGACGATACATATGTGTGGGGAAAGATACGCGAACTGTCGCTCACGGCGTCCGACGAGGTGGATAAGCTGAAGGCTAAGGCAATTCTTGATCGCCGGCCTCCCAAGCTCGTATGGGCGTCGGAGTTCCTTGGTAGCCGTGATGATCATGGAGAGCATTTCAAGCTGCAGGGCAAGATGGTCCGTTCTGTGATTAGTGATCTAGCGAAGCAGTTTGATGTTCCACGATCACGATGGCTAGAATGGGAAGCTGATCTCAAGCTAACCAAGATGGGTCCCCATATGTCTGTTTCTAAGGCTGTGCACCTTGAAGAGGATGACGAGGACGGACTTGAGCAAACGGTCCATATCCTAGATACGCAAGGGAGCGCATCTCAACCAATTGTGAGTGTGAGGCAGTCATTGATGAACATCCTTGCTAACTACGTCTTATATGCGCGCCGCATCTATGTGATTCTCCCCGAAGGCGAGGAAGGCCGATACGAGGAGATCAAATCAGCGGCGCAAGAGCACCTTGGCTGAGGTCCCCTCATTCTCAGGGCAGTGAGTCCGGCCAGCCGATGCCTGTAGCATGCCGTAGCAACTGAGCAGCCGCGGAAGAACCGTCCAACGAATATTTTAGGCTGAATGTTGTCTTCGCTGCCTAGTCCCCCACGTCCGTTCGCCAGAGGGATTCGGCGGCTTCGAGCCACTCGCGAGTTTCGCCGGTGGCGACGAAGGGGATCTGGCGGAGGCCGCCGATGCGGAGGGCGCCGGCTAGGAACATCGCGGCACGCATCTCGGCCGTGAAGGTGTCCAGCCAGGCGGTCAGGGTGTCCTCGCTGGCTGCCGGTGGGGTCAGGGCGATGAGATCGGCGCCGAGCGCGATCGCCTTGGCTGCGTCCAGGCCGGTCTCGACCGCGCCATCGCTGATGACCGGCGCGCCGACGGAGCGGAGCATGCGGATGGCCGCGACGGTGGGAATGCCCCACCCGGCGAAGACAGTGGCGAGTGTGCGGGGTTGCGCCTGCTCCGGGGATGGCGTGCCGCTCCCGCCGGCTGTCGGGATTGGGCCTGTGCCCGCCACGAGCAGGCCCGCCACGCCGCGCTCGACCAGCCCGCGGGCCGTGTGACGCGCGAGCCCGGAGGCACAACGTACCAGCACCGGCAGTCGTAGCCGCCGGATCAGTGCTGCGATCGCGTCCAGCGCGCCGGTGGCGTCCGGTGTGGCGTTGCCCGCGAGGGCTGCCTGGTCGAAGTCCAGCCGGACGATCAGGCCGCTGAGGCCAGCCTGGTGGGTCGCCTCAGCCAGGCGGTCCAGGTCGCGGGCGGGCTGATCCGGCTGCGGCACCAGTGTGGTGGCGGGGATCTCGCCCAGGAGGATGGTGTCGGGTGCGCGAAGGCGGAGCCCCTGCAGCGATGCGGGCAGCGCCGGGTCGGTCGCGAGCGCGCCGACATCGCCGATGCTCAGCGGCAGGCTGCGCGACTGGGCCAGCGCTGCCACCGGTCCCAGTGCCTCGCTGGACTGCGGCTCGAGCAGGAGCACCGGCAGGCTGATCTCCCGGCCCAGGAAGCGGACACTCGTGTCCACATTGGCCAGGGCGATCTCCGGCAGCGGGTTGGGCAGTAGCGTCAGAGCACTCCACACCGGGGACGGCGCGGGCGTAGGGTCAGGTGCGGCCCTCGGAGTGGGTGCCGCCTTGGGCGCTGACGTGGCGTCCTCGGCGAGCTGGCCGCGCCTGCGGCCGGATCGGACCGTCACCCGGCATCCCTCCTATTCGTGCGTGCCGGCCTGCTCCGCCTCCTGGGCGGTTACGGTCAGTTGTACGCTATCGGTCGTGACCGACTCAACCCAGTCGGCTGGGATCCGGACGTCGTGGTGGAAAATGAAGCCGGCCTTGACCACGAAGCCGACGACGTTGCCGTCCTCATCATAGACGATCTCGTCCACTGTGCCGATCTTGGTTCCGTCGCGGTCCACCACGCTGGTGCCCTCGTCGATCAGCACTGAGTCGGAGCTCAGGTTCGACTCCGTCTCGACCACCGGCGGGTCGAGCGGGGCGGCCTCCATTATCCCGGCGTGCGGGTCGTACCCCAGCCCGAAGGAGCCCGCAGCGGGGTAGAGGATCGCCCCTTCGATCGCCTGCCCACTCACCCAGGCATGTGGCAACCAGGCCAGATCCTCCTCCTCGGGGATGATGAAGTTCGCCTCGTAGAACTCCGGGAACTGGTCGACCATCTCGGACGACACGTTCAGGTGCACCGTCCCGTCCGGATCGACCCGGTCGATCACCGGGCGGTCGATGATGCGGTCCTTGGTCAGGAGTGTGCCCTGGCGGACGATGAACTGCTGGAGCTCCTTCGTCTTTGGGTCGAACACGATCCGGTCCACGGTGCCGACGCGCTTGCCGTCGGCGGCAACAACCGGTTTACCCAGGTCGAGGTGGGTGCGCTCCATCGGCGATCTCCTTTCGCGTGGCGAGGCGCTGGTGCTGTTGGCCGCCGGAACGCAAGCCGAGTGCCAGAGCGGTGTGCGCATGCGTGATCCGGGTGGAATGCGGCGGGGCGCACGGCTGTTGGGGAGCGATGATGGGCCGCGCTCGGCGGCCCGGCCTCTGTCGTGCGAGACTTTGCGCACGCCGTGGCGTTCCGGCTTCGGCTGCTCCGTGCTTCGTCGAGGAGTTGCACCATGACGTCCACCGCGCCCGATCCTTCCACCGCGACGATCGACCCTGGGACGGAGGTCGGCTTGCTCGCGCTCACCGTAGCCGACCTTGAGCGGTCGCTTGTGTTCTACACGGCGGCGATCGGCCTGGCGGTGCTCGAGCGCTCCGACGGCGCCGCGACGCTCGGCGTGGCTGGGCGACCGATCCTGCTGCTGCGGGAGCAGCCGGGCGCCGAGCCGTGGCCCCGCGGCGCGCGCAGCTATACGGGGCTCTACCACTTCGCCATCCTCCTGCCGACCCGCGCCGACCTGGGACGCTGGCTGCGTAACTGGCTCGAACTGGGCTTCCCGTTGCCCGGCCAGGGGGACCACCTGGTCAGCGAGGCCCTCTACCTCGAAGACCCGGACGGGCACGGGATCGAGATGTACCGCGACCGGCCGCGCGAGGAGTGGCAGTGGTCGGACGGCCAGGTCCAGATGGCGACGCTGCCGGTTGATATCCGCGGGCTGCTACGGGATGCCGAGGAGGCGGGCCGGCCGTGGTCGGGCCTGCCCGAGGGAACCCGCCTGGGGCATATGCACCTGCAGGTGCGCGATATCCGGCAGTCGGCCGACTTCTACCACGGCGTCCTCGGCTTCGACATCGTGGCGCACATGCCGTCGGCGCTCTTTGTGTCGGCGGGCGGCTACCATCACCACATCGGCATGAATGTCTGGCACTCTCGCGGCGCGGGGCCGGCGCCGGAGGAGTTCGTGCGGCTGCGTTACTTCACGGTCGATCTCCCCAGCCGCGACGCGCTCCAGGCCGTCGTCGCGCGCATCGACGCCGCCGGAATCGCCTACCGGCAGGCCGGTGATCGTGTCGTCGTGCAAGATCCGTCTGGGAACACGCTGGTGCTCCAGTCCGGCCATGCGCTGAGGGTCGCGGACGCGGCGGCGATCGAGGGGAGTGTCTGAGCCAGGGTGCGTCATACGGCATACGTCCCCCTCACCCCCGGCCC
>NZ_JADGHZ010000211.1 GCF_019683595.1 Sphaerobacter sp.
TCACACTTCCACTCCCAATCCACCTCCAGCCGGCACTGCCATCCGCCCCTGGGTGATCGCGAGCGGGCTGGAGAGGAGGTCGGTGGCGAGCAGGGAGCCGGTGGCCAGGCCGCAGGCGGGGATGGGGGCGGGCAAGGTGGCAGCCACGTGCAGCGCCAGCGCGATCCCGACCCCGGCGTCGATGGTGGTGGTGACGATCGCGCGCAACCCGGCGCCGGTCGCCTCCTCGATGATGCTCCGCGCGGCTCGGGGGCCGCCTGCGACCATCGGCTTGACCACGACGGCGTCGACCGCCTCGGCCTGGAGCAGCGTCCGCACGGCATCGAGCGTCGTGGCCGACTCGTCCGCCGCGATCGGCACGTCGACCGCCCGTCGCACCCGCGCGAGCCCGGCGAAGTCACCCGGCGGGACGGGCTGCTCCACCAGGTCCAGGTCGTAGGCTGCCAGGCGCCGCAGCAGGGCGACGGCTTCGTCGGGCGCCCAGGCGCCGTTGGCGTCGAGGCGCAGCGCGACGTCGGGGCCGACCGCCGCGCGGACCGCCGCCACCCGCTCCACCTCGGCCGACGGCGACCCGGCGATGCCGACCTTCAGCTTGATCGTGCGGAATCCGGCGTCGACAGCCCGCTTCGCGGCAGCGGCTGCGTCCTCCAGGCCGGGAGCGCCGACGGTGGCATTGACCGGCACCTCCGCCGCGTGGCCCGGCGCCAGCAGGGCCGCGAGCGGCACGCCCCGCGCGCGGCCCAGCGCATCGAGCGCGGCGGTCTCCAGCGCGCAGCGGACCGCGGCCGCGCCGGGCTGATCGAGCGGCAAGGCAGCGCAGCGGTCGAGCAGTGCCTCCAGCGTTGCGCCGGTGAGCGGCGGTGTGAGCGCCTCCAGCAGGGCCGCCGCATCGGCGGCGGTGCCGCCACCGAACTCCGTCAGCGGCGCAGCCTCGCCCAGACCCTCGACCCCGGCATCCGTCGCCAGCCGGACGATCAGGCCCTCGCGCGCTGTCGCACGGCCGTGCGCCGTGGCGAACCCGGCGGCGAAGGGGATGCGGTAGGGTGTGGTTTCAAGCCGGGTAATCCTCACAGCAGCAGGCCCAGAGCAAGCAGTGCGCCGAAGAGCAGGTGGAGCTGGCCCGTGCGCTTCAGTATCGGGTTCAGGGCGGTGCCGGTTGCGCCGCCGAGTGTGGTCCGGACCAGCGCGATACCCAACGGCAGCGAGAGCCACGACAGCAGCACCCAGGCGCTGGCGGCGCCGGTCAACCACAGCAGCAGCGGGACGAGATAGGCGATGCCCGCAAAGAGGGCGTACTGGATCCGGCTCGCGCGGGCGCCGATCCGCACCGCCAGGGTGCGCTTCCCGGCGGCACGGTCGGTGTCGATGTCCCGCAGGTTGTTGATGACCAGAATGTTCGTCACCAGCAGCCCGACCGGCACCGAGACGGCGAGCGAGAGCGCGTCGACGGTGCCGGACTGGAGGTAAGCGCTGCCGTTGACGGCGATCACGCCGAAGAAGATGAAGACGAAGAGGTCGCCGAGCCCATGGTAGCCGAACGGCCAGGGGCCGCCGGTGTACGCCCACCCGCAGAGGATCGACAGCAGACCGATCACCAGAATCGGCCAGCCACCGACCACGACCAGGTAGAGGCCGACCAGAGCGGCGGCACCGAAGGTCAGGATCGTCGCCCGCTTCATCTGCTCGGGCGTGACCAGCCCGCGCTGCGTGACCCGTACCGGGCCCAGCCGCTCGGCGGTGTCGGCGCCCTTGTGAAAGTCGGAGAGGTCGTTGGCGTAGTTGGTACCGATCTGAATCAGCACGGCCGCCACCAGCGCGGCCAGGAACGGGAGCGGGCGGAAGGTGCCGGCGGCCACCCCGGCCGCGGTACCGACCAGCACCGGCGCGATTGCAGCCGGCAGCGTCGGCAACCGCGCGGCCATCACCCACACCTTGATCCGACTTGGCGGTGTCAACGTCCCGCTCTGCTGCATCAGTGATCGGCCCTCACTCGTCAGCCCTCAATGCGCTCAGGGAGCGGTTCCCCCTCACCCCCCGGCCCCCTCTCGGACGGAGCCCACGAGGGGAGAGGGGGAGAACGCAGTCCTCCTCCGCGTCAATCCTACGGAAAGCGCGGGAACTTGGAGAAGTCGGGCTTGCGCTTCTCGATGAAGGCGTTGCGTCCCTCCTTGGCCTCGTCGGTCAGGTAGTAGAGCAGCGTCGCGTCGCCCGCGAGTTGCTGCAGGCCCGCCAGGCCGTCGGTGTCGGCGTTGAACGCCGCCTTGAGGAAGCGGATTGCCGTCGGGCTCTTCTCCAGGATCTCCCGCGCCCACTGCACCGCCTCCTCCTCCAGCCGCTCCAGCGGGACGACGGTGTTCACCAGACCCATCTCGAGCGCCTCCTGAGCGGTGTACTGGCGGCAGAGGTACCAGATCTCGCGCGCCTTCTTGTGCCCGACGACCCGGGCCAGGTAGGTCGCGCCGTACCCGGCGTCGAAGCTGCCGACCTTGGGACCGGTCTGCCCGAAGATCGCGTTGTCGGCGGCGATAGTCAGGTCGCACAGCAGGTGGAGCACGTGGCCGCCGCCGATCGCATATCCGGCCACAACCGCGATCACCGGCTTGGGCAGGAGCCGGATCTGCCGCTGGACATCGAGGATGTTGAGCCGGGGAACCCCCTGATCATCGACGTAGCCGCCATCGCCGCGGACCTTCTGATCGCCGCCGGAGCAGAACGCCTTGTCCCCCTCACCGGTCAGGAGCACTACCCCGATCGTCGGATCTTCCCGCGCGTGGTTGAACGCGTCGGACATCTCGAACACCGTCAGCGGCCGGAACGCGTTGCGGACCTCCGGCCGGTTGATGGTGATCTTCGCGATCCCCTCCCCCTCAGCCCGCTCGTACCGGATATCGGTGTACCGCTTGATCGGTACCCAGGTGACTCCGCTCATTGGACCTCCTCCATCATCCGTCATGCGTCATGCGTCATCCGTCCCCCTCACCTCGGCCCCCTCTCGGACAGAGCAGACCAGGAGAGAGGAGAGCACGTAGTCACGATGCTCCCCCTCTCCCAAAGTTGGGAGAGGGGGCAGGGGGTGAGGGCCGCTCTCGCGGCTCACTTCCCCTGCTCCCACTCGTCGGCCAGGAGCGCATAGATCAACGTGTCGCGTAGCTCGCCGTAGGGCGTGACGGCCTCACTGCGCAGGCGGGCCTCCAGCCGGTACCCGGCACGCTCGGCGACCCGCGCGCTGCGGACGTTGTTCGCGTCGCAGCGGATCTCGATCCGCCGCATGCCGAGGGTCTCGAAGGCGAAGCGGGTGATGCCGCGCACCGCTTCGGTCACGTACCCCTGCCCCTCGAAGCGCGTCCGCACCCAGTAACCGATCTCCGCCTTGGGCACCCGCCAGTCGATGCGGTGCATGCCGCTGGCACCGACGAAGGTGCCGGTCGTCTTCTCGTAGAGATGCAAGCGAAGATCGGTGCGGGTCAGGAAGTCGGCCCGCGCCTGGCGGATGTTCGCCTCGGTGTCGTCGACGCTCGGCACCGGGTCGACCCACTCCATCCAGGGGCGCAGGCGGTCAAGCGACTCCAGGATCGCGGCATTGACCTCCGCGCCGTCGCCCGGCAGCGGCGCGCGGATCAACAGCCGCTCCGTCTCGAACTGCTCCGGAAAATCGCGCAGGATGGGTGGGATCATGGCACAGCCTTACTGACGCGATGCAGCCAACGGCCGGTGCGCGGGGCTAAAGCCGCCGCGCTCACAGGGCGAAGCCCGCTAAAGCGGGCTGAGAGCACGTGCCTGCGCATCCCTTCGTGTACGCGTTCAGCCGGCTTTAGCCGGCTTTCCTTTGTCAGCCCGGGGCTTGAGCCCCGGGCACGTGCCGGCGACTGTGCGAAAACGGCTCGCCCGGTTTCCATGGGGAGCGAGTCGGTCTCGGGGTAGTAGTGCATCTTCAACGTACCACCTCCTCCCCCACCAGGAACCCCAGCACCGCCTCGGTGAACGCCTCAGGCTGCTCCAGGTGCGGGGCATGCCCGGCGTCGGGAATGATCGCGACCGTCGCCTGCGGCATGGCGCCCGCCATGGCGCGACTGATCGCCACGTATTTTCCGTCAAGCTCTCCGGCGATGAGCAACACCGGCACGGCGATCTCGCCGAGTCGGTCGTGCACCGGCGCCATGGCCCCGGCGCCCATGCCGCGCAGGCTGTTGGCGAGGCCGCCCGGGGTGTGGCTAAGGCGCTGCGCCCGCAGGCGCGCGCGCGTCGCCTCCGGCAGCCGCTGCTGGCTGGCGAAGAGGGGCAGCCGCTCCCAGGCATCGACAAAGGCAGGCAGCCCCTCCCGCTCGATCCGGTCGGCCAGGGCCGTATCGCTGGCCACGCGGGCAGCGCGCTCGGCCGGATCGGCGATGCCCGGCGACGCACCCTCCAGCACCAGCGCGCTCACCCGCTCGGGCGCGGCCAGCGCCAGGTGCAGCGCCGTGCGCCCGCCCATGGAGTAACCGAGCACGGCGGCGCGGTCGATATCGAGCGCGTCGAGCAGCGCGACGAGATCCGCCACGCAGCGGTCCATGGCGTAGCGAGCCGGGTCGGTGGGCGCGTCGGAGCGGCCGTGGCCAATCAGGTCCGGCGCGACCGTGTGGAAGCGCGCCTGGAGGGCGGGCAGCAACGGCTCCCATGTGGCGGCGCTGCCGGTGAATCCGTGGAGCAGCAGCAGCGGGGGGCCGTCTCCCCCACGCTCGACGTGGAGACGGACGCCGTTGACCGCGATCAGGCCCACGCCGCC
The DNA here is from genome assembly GCF_019683595.1 of Sphaerobacter sp. Classification (GTDB taxonomy): domain Bacteria; phylum Chloroflexota; class Chloroflexia; order Thermomicrobiales; family Thermomicrobiaceae; genus Sphaerobacter. The sequence goes on from NZ_JADGHZ010000211.1 coordinate 4,763, forward strand.
ACCTCACCCGCCAGCGCGGCCGACACCGCGCGCCACATCTCGCGGTGGAGCGCCACGTTCCGCTCCCGGTCGGTCGGCACCTCGACGATGCTCAGACCCGGCGCCGCGACGCCTTGCTCAACGGCCTCCCGGAAGGCATCCCAGGTCGCGATCCGGGTGTACGTTGCACCGTACAGATCGGCCACGGGACGGAAGTCGAGGCCGTGGGGCGTGCCGAAGAGCGCCTCGAAGTGCTCCGGATACGCGGCCTGGGGCAGGAAGGAGAAGATGCCGCCGCCGTCGTTGTTCAGCAGGACGACGGTCGCGCTCAGGTCGTGCAGCTTCGCCGCCAGCAGGCCGTTCATGTCGTGGTAGAAGGAGATGTCGCCGATCGCCAGCACCAACGGCCTGTCGCTGGCGGCCGCGGCGCCGAGCGCGCTGGAGATCACCCCGTCGATGCCGTTGGCGCCCCGGTTCGCCAGGAAGCGAATCGCCTGCCGGCTCCGGGGGAAGAAGGTGTCGAGATCCCGCACCGGCATGCTGTTCCCCGCGAAGAGGGTGCTCCCCTCCGGCAGCAGCGCGGCGAGTTCGGCGAAGACCTTGCCCTCGAACAGTTCATCCATCCCGGCCAGCCGCTGCGCGATCGCGCCGCGGGCCGCGCGGTCGGCCTGCTGCCAGGTGGTGAGCCAGGGGTTGTCCCCCTCACCCCCCTGCCC
>NZ_JADGHZ010000212.1 GCF_019683595.1 Sphaerobacter sp.
TCCGTCATCCCCTTCGTCTTCTTGATGTCGGTCTTTATCGCTGGCGGCGCTCTTCGTGTCCTACCAGCAGCGCATGGAGTCGAGGAAGAGCTGGCGCAGCTCGGCCTCCCCGGCGGGACGCGGTGCCAGCTTGGTGACGCGGTGCTGCGGCAGGGTGCCGGCAACCAGCGCGTCGATGTCGTCGCGCTCGAACCCGACGGCGTGCAGGCCGTTGGGCATCCCGAGGCGCCGCATCAATTTGATGATGGCCCCGGCCAGGAGGTCACCGGCGTCTTCGGGTCCCGCGCCGCGGGTGTCGACGCCCATCAGGCGCGCCGCTTCCAGGTGGCGCTCCGGGTTGGCCGGCGCCGTGAAGCGCACCACCGCCGGGGTGTGCAGGATGACCGACATGCCGTGCGGGATGATCGGGTGGTCCTGGGGATAGCCCTCGGGGATGTAGTCGCGCACCATGCCCGAGACCGGGTACGACATCCCGTGGGGCAGGTGGACCCCGGCGTTGCCAAAGCCGATGCCCGCAAAGGCGGCGGCCAGGAGCATCTGCCCCCGCGCTTCCTCATCGTCCGGATCCTCCACCGCGCGCACGATGTAGCGCGAGACGCGCGCGATCGCCTCGCGCGCCCAGATGTCGCTGATCGGGTTGGCCCCCTGGTAGGCCGGGCGCATTTCCAGCGACGGCGGCGCTTCCCGCCGGTTGTACGGCAGCGCCGTGTACGACTCGATGGCGTGGCTCAACACGTCGAGCCCGGAGCAGGCGGCCACCATCGGCGGGAGGGAACGTGTGTTGTTCGGGTCGATGATGCCCATGACCGGCCGCAGCGCGCGGTGGGCGATGCCGGTCTTGGCGTGCATCTCGGTCAGGTCGAAGATGGCGACGCCGGTCGTCTCGCTGCCGGTCCCAGCGGTGGTCGGAATGGCGATCAACGGCTTGAGCGGGCCGGGCACCGGACGCCCCTCGCCGATCGGCTGGTTGACGTAGGCGAGAAAGTCGGCCGGGTAGGTGGCGTAGAGGTTGGCCGCCTTGGCGGTGTCCATGGATGACCCGCCGCCGACGGCCACGTACCCGTCGAACCGGCCCTCCTCGGCGAAGCGGATCGCATCCTTGAACGAGACGTCGGTCGGCTCCACGCGCACCTGGTCGTAGAGCACGGCGTCGATCCCGGCGCTCCGCAGCGACTCCATGGTCACCGCCACCGCTTCGGTCTGGGCCACACGTGGGTCGGTCACCACCATGACGCGGCGCGCGCCGAGCGCGGCCATGTCGTGCCCCACCTCGCGGGTGACGCCGGGGCCGTACTTGATGCTCGACGTATCCATGGTGAAGGCGGTTTCGTACGCCATCGTGCCACTCCCTCCCGCTCGGGCACCGGGAGTCACCCCGGTATGCCAACCGGCTCGGCTGTGGTGGCTAGGATACAACCACTCGGCCCGGCACGGACCCGGCGGGGCTAGATCTCGATGACCGAGTCCTCGGTGCCGAAGGGGTTGGGGGCGTACCCGTCGGCCGCCGGGTCGTTCTCCCAGCGATGGCCGTCGATCAGGTAGCGGAAGTGGTAGCGGCGTCCGGGCTTCGCCGAAATCGTGATGCTGAAGCTACCGTCGCGCCGCCGCTTCAATGGGGTGGCCTCCTCGTTCCAATCGTTGAAGTCCCCCACGACGGAGACCGACCGCTCGGCGCTGCCCGGTGGCAGCTCGAAGGTCACGCGGCAGGAGCGGCCAGTCTTCGTGTACTCCTTTTTGATCATCGCATCCTCTCCCTGTTCCCCACAGGTGTTCACCACCGGCCGGACGCCGGGGTCGTCTCACCGACGCCGATTGCGAGATCCGTTCCACCATGGTCCCTGCGGCGATCACGCGCGGTCGCCCGGCTCGACCTCGCGTAGGAGCGCGATCGACCGCCCGCGGAGCTGGTACGGCTCGCTTGCCTCCAGCCGGCGTACCCCTGGCTCCAGATCCGGCTCGGCCGTGTCGATCACGACCTCCCAGACCGTACCCGGCAGGGGCTGAGGCAACGTCATTGGGACGGTGTCCGCGTGGGCGTTGAGCAGGAGGAGGAGCGTGTCGTCGACGATCGGATCGCCGCGCTCGTCCAGCTCGTCCAGGGCGCGGCCGTCGAGGCGAACCCCGAGCGTGCGTACCCAGCTCGCCTCCCACTCGGTCTCGGTCATCTCACCCCCGTCGGGGCGCAGCCAGGTAATGTCCCGCACGTCCGAGCCGCGGATCCGCCGCCCCTGGAAGAACTTGCGGCGGCGCAGCGCGGGATGCCGGAGCCGGGTCTCGATCAGGCGCCGGGTGAAGTCGAGGAGCGCGCGCCGCTCGTCGTCGAGTTCCCAGTCGTACCAACTGATCTCGTTGTCCTGGCAGTAGGCGTTGTTGTTGCCCTGCTGGGTGCGACCGATCTCGTCGCCACCGCAGATCATCGGCACGCCCTGGGAGAAGAGCAATGTGGCGAGGAAGTTCCGCTGCTGCCGGGCACGCAGCGCGTTAATCTCCGGGTCGTCGGTTGGCCCCTCGACGCCGCAGTTCCAGGAGAGGTTGTCGTCCGTGCCGTCCCGGTTCTCTTCCCCGTTCGCCTCGTTGTGCTTCTCATTGTAGCTGACGAGGTCGCGTAGGGTGAAGCCGTCGTGCGCCGTGACGAAGTTGATGCTGGCGTAGGGGCGACGGCCGTCGCTGGCGTAGAGGTCGCTGCTGCCCGTCAGCCGGTAGCCGAGCTCGGCGACCTGTGACTCATCGCCGCGCCAGTAGCGGCGCACTGCGTCGCGGTACTTCCCGTTCCACTCCGCCCAGAGGATCGGGAAGTTGCCGACCTGGTATCCGCCTTCGCCGACGTCCCACGGCTCGGCGATGAGCTTCACCTGGGAGATCACCGGATCCTGGTGGATGATGTCGAAGAAGGCGGAGAGGCGGTCCACATCGTGCAGTTCGCGCGCCAGCGTGGATGCGAGGTCGAAGCGGAAGCCGTCGACGTGCATCTCGAGGATCCAGTAGCGCAGGCTGTCCATGATCAGGCGCAGGACCTGTGGATGACCGACGTTCAGGCTGTTGCCGGTGCCGGTGTAGTCCTGGTAGTAGCGCAGGTTGTCCGGCACGAGCTTGTAGTAACTGCGGTTGTCAATACCGCGGAAGTTCAGGGTTGGGCCCAGGTGATTGCCCTCGGCACTGTGGTTGTAGACCACATCCAGGATGACCTCGATGTTCGCCCGGTGGAGCTCACGCACCATGCGCTTGAACTCCGCCACCTGCCCGCCGCTGTCGCCGCTGCTGGAGTAGCGGGCCTCCGGTGCGAAGTAGCCGATCGTGTTGTAGCCCCAGTAGTTGCGCAGCCCGCGCCCGACCAGGTGCATGTCGTCGAGGAAGGCGTGCACCGGCAGCAGCTCCACCGCTGTGACGCCGAGTTGCTTCAGGTACTCGATGCTTGCCGGCGAGGCCAGCCCGGCGTACGTCCCGCGCTCCTCGGGCGGCACGTCGGGGTTGCGGGCGCTGAACCCCTTGACGTGCACCTCGTAGATGATCGACTGGTGCCACGGGATGCGCGGCGGGTGGTCGTCGCCCCAGTCGAAGTACGAGTGAGCCACGACCGACTTCGGCATGCCCCAGGCGTCATCCCGCTCGTCGAACGCCAGATCCTCGTCCGGGTGGCCGAGCGGGTAGGCAAAGACTGGAGCCTCCCAGCTGACGCTGCCGCTGATGGCGCGGGCATACGGATCGAGCAGCAGCTTGTTGGGGTTGAAGCGGTGCCCTTCCTCCGGCGCGAACGGTCCGGACACCCGAAAGCCGTATCGCTGGCCGGGGCCGAGCCCGAGGATGTAGGCATGCCAGATGTGGGCCGTGACCTCACACAAAGGAATGCGCTCGACCTCAGTCTCTCCCGACTCGTCGAACAGACAAAGCTCCACCCCGGTGGCGTGTTCGGAGTAGAGCGCGAAATTGACCCCCTCACCGTCCCAGGTTGCGCCCAGCGGGAACGGCTTCCCCGGCCGGACTTTTCGCACGGTTGCCGTCACGGATTCCTCCTCGTCGCGCGCGACCCGCGGCTCGGCCCACTTGCGGGAAACGGGTCGCTGCAGCCGCTGAGCAGGATCGATGCCCGCCCGGTGCGACAGGGGTGGAAAGATGCCCGCGTACGTAGCAGGGGGTGCACGTGAGCCAGTCGGTCGCGTCCAAGCTCAGCCCGCCCCGCGCGGCCCGGCTCGCCGTGGCGACGATGTTCTTCGTCGCTGGTGCGGTCCAGGGCAACTGGGTTGTGCGCATCCCCGACGTGCAGCAGGCGCTTGGTCTCAGCGCGGGCGCGCTCGGGGTGGCATTGTTTGGCCTGCCGCTCGGCTTACTGGTCGGCGTCCCGCTTTCGGGATGGGCGAGTGTCCGTTGGGGCAGCAGGTCCGTCACCATCGTGGCGGCACTCGGCACCTGCGCCACGCTCACGCTGCCGCCGCTGGCCGGCAGTGGCGCCACCCTGCTCGCCGCGCTCGTCCTCTTCGGGATCGCGAGTGGCTCGCTGGACGTGGCGATGAACACGCAGGCGGTCGCCGTCGAGGCGCGCTACGAGCGGCCGATCATGTCCTCGTTCCACGCCGTCTTCAGCGGAGGCGGGCTGGCGGGATCGGCCGTCGGCGGCGCGGTCGCCGCGCTCGGCGTCGGACCGGTTCTCCACCTCGTAGGCGCGGGCGTGGTGCTCGGCGCCATGGTGGCGGTGGCCGCGGGGCGCCTCCTCCCGGCCACGGTTGAGTCTCGGGAACGGGCGTCTCGCGGATCGCTGCGGCCGTCCGTGCGAATGCTCGCCCTGGGCACGATCGCCTTCTGCGTGCTCATGAGCGAAGGGGCAGTGGCGGATTGGAGCGCCGTCTTCCTGCGCCAGAACGTGGGTGCGGGGGCGGCACTGGCCGGGGCCGGTTTCGCGGCCTTCTCGCTAGCCATGGCTGGCGGCAGGCTGGTGGGCGACGTCCTCAACGCCCGGCTTGGCGCGGTGGTCCTCTTGCGCCTCGGTGGCGTCGTCGCGGGCGCCGGGATGGCGCTGGCCCTGCTACCGGACGGCACAGGGCTGCCGGTCCTCGGTTTCGGGCTGGTCGGGGCCGGGCTGTCGACCCTCTTCCCGACGGTGATCGGGGCCGCGGGACGAACGCGCGACGCGCCGACCGGGACGGTGATCGCCACCATCACCGCGCTCGGCTACTTCGGGTTCCTCGCCGGTCCGCCCCTGATCGGACTCCTGGCTGACGTGGCCGGGTTACGCGCGGCGCTTACCGTAGTCGTGGCCCTCGCGCTCCTCGTCGTCGTGGTCGCGGGAAGCGCCCGCGACTGACCCCGGCGGGTCAGAGTTGGTGGGCTGCCGGGGATTGCCCCGTGGCGCGCCGGCGGGGGCGGGCGGCGGCCCCCGCGGGGGGCCGCCGCCCGCGACGGGGGGGGTGGAGGCCGGAA
>NZ_JADGHZ010000213.1 GCF_019683595.1 Sphaerobacter sp.
GGAGATCGCGGCGCACGCAGATGGACCGTGACGAACTCCTCCTGCATACCGACCGCTCCGCCTCCCGCCCGCCTCCGCTGGCTCGGGCCGCTGCCGACCGGGTCCTCGACGGGTGGCGAGATGGTTCCCGCACCGCGGCCCGTGCGTATGGTGGGTGGTGCGAAGGATCCCGCATCCTGGCGCGTGCCCGGGGCTAAAGCCACCGGGCTGACAAGACAAAGCCCACTGAAGGGGCTAGGGACGTGGTGTCCGATGGGTGGCCGGATAGCATCAGCTCGGGTGAGGGACAAGGAAGCCCCTTCAGTGGGCTTTTCCACTATTCAGCCCGGCGGCTTTAGCCCCGGGCACATGCCGGAATGGTAAGAACCGTATCGCCTGGGTATAGCCCTGCTCAGCCCAGCCGGCTTCAGCCGGCTTTCCTTGTCAGCCCGGGGCTTGAGCCCCGGGCACGCGCCACGGCGTGGGATGCTTTTCGCCACCTAACCTACCCCGGGCACGCGCCACGACTCCGTGACCTTCCCGCAACCCACCCCGACGCCGGTCGGCAGCCGCCCGCGTCGGCGGAGGCAGGCGGGAGACGGCGCGGCTGGCATGCAGGACGAATTCGTCAAACGCCATCCCACGCATCGGCTGCGACCGCTAGCGCGCCGTCGGGTCGTACGGGGCGCCATGGGCATTGCGGCGGACGAAGGGGTTCTGAATCTCGGGGGCGACGAGCGGACCGTAGCGGTGGGGGCGCCGGAAGGCATTGCCCCAGACCTCGTGCCGGCGCCAGGCGCGCAGGCGGTCCAGGTCGAACGGTGCCAGGTAGATCCCCTCGGCCTCCCCGGCCTCGACGATGAGCGTGTCGCGGGAGCGCTCCTCCTCGTCGAAGGCGATCGGGTCGAACGCCACCGAGTGGCCGTTCTGCTGGGGCGCAGCGTAGTTGGCCATCGCCACCCCGACCATGTTCTCGAACGCGCGGGAGCGGAACTGCCCGATCCGGTTCGGCTCCAGCGGGCAGGCGTTGGGCGTCAGGATGATCTCCGCCCCGTTGAGCATGAGCAGCCGCGCGCTCTCGGGGAACTCCCGATCGAAGCAGATCATGGCACCGACCCGCACCGGCCCGGCGGCAGTGTCGAGCGTGCAGACCGGGAAGTCATCGCCGGGAGTCAGGGCGGCCTCCAGCCCGAAGTCGCAGGTGTGGACCTTGGCGTAGGTCAGCACGATCTCGCCGTGGCGGTCGATGAGTGACACGGTGTTGCGCGGCGCGCCGGGCCAGCGTTCCAGGTAGGTCAGTGCGATGGCCATGTCAAGCTCGCGGGCGAGCTTCCGGAAGTGGACGACGAACGCGTCGTCGGGGCCGATCGCCTGCTCTTGCCACGCCGCGCGTGCCCGCGCCTGCTCCGGCGTCTCGGCCCCGACCTGGTGGTAGTTCGCGGCGCAGCCCGGGTAGGGCGTGTAGCCGATGTTCCACATCTCGGGGAAGAGCGCGATGTCGGCGCCCATGGCGCGGGCGCGGCGGCAGAAGGCGTCGCCCTTGCGCAGGTTCGCGTCTTGGTCGGTGCCGGAGGCGACCATCTGGAGCAGCGCGACGGTCAGGACCGGCATGGCCGCCTCCTCCGGGGACGGGCAACGGGCTAGAGCGTGATCACCTGGTCCGGCGGGTTGCCGGAGAGCGCGGCGTACAGGTCGGGGAAGCAGCCGACCTGGACTCCTTCGACGGTGCCGCTCGGCTGGCAGTCGCCCGGCACGCCCTCAGCCAGGCCCCGCTCCAGCGCGCACTGGTCGCAGAGCATGAGCAGGATGTTCTGCTCCTTCGCGACCTTGGCCAGGCGCTCGCCGAGCGGATCACCCTTGCGCAGGAGATACGTGTTGTCGTCGAAGAAGAACATGCCGACGACTTCGGCGCCGTGCCGCCCCTCCTCCAACTGGGGCAGGATCATCTTGCCCAGCTTGTAGCTAGCGGTGTGGCCGGAGGTGCTGAAGACATAGGCAACCTTCATGGACCATCCCTCCCATGACTGGGTCTAACGCGCTCCACCAGCGCGCGGGACCATCCCTGGCGGAATCCGTGCCGCCGGTCCGGCGCGGGGAACAGACAGCCCCGCGCCGCTATCGTACCGCAGGCGTTGCGAATAGACGGCGCCAGCCGCCGCGCTTCGGCGAGAAGATCAGCGCCAGCAGGAAGAACGCGCTGGCGACCAGCACGATCGTCCCACCCGAGGGCACATTCAGGTAGTACGACAGGTAGAACCCGATCAGCGCCGACAGAGCACCGAACCCGGCACCCAGCGCCATCATCCGGCCGAAGCGGTTGGTCAGGAGGTAGGCGGTCGCGCTCGGGGTGACGAGCATGGCCACCACCAGGACGACCCCGACCGCCTGCACCGAGACGACGACCGTCACCGCCAGGAGCACGAGCAGCAACATCTGCAGCACCCCGCCGGGCAATCCCGCGGCCTCGGCGACGACCGGGTCGAAGCTGACGAAGACCAACTCCTTGTAGAGGGCGAGCACGACCAGCAGCACCAGCGCGCCGAGCAGCGCGATCGCCACGAGGTCGGCCGCCTGCACGCCGAGGATGTCGCCGAACAGGTAGCTAAAGAGATCCACGGTATACGTCTGGATCCCGACGCTGGCGAGGACGATGCCCAGGGCGAAGACCCCGCTGAAGAGGATGCCGATCGACGTGTCCGTGCTGATCCCGGCCCGGCGGCTGACGGTGCCGATGCCGAGCGCGGCCAGCACCGCGGCGACCAGCGCACCCAGGTAGAAGGCGAAGCCGCCGATGAAGGCCACGACGATGCCGGTGAAGGCGATGTGGGCCAACGCGTCGCCGATGAAGGCGAAGCCTTTGAGTACCACGAAGGTGCCGATCACGGCGCAGATCACGCCGATCAGGATGCCCGCGACGAGCCCGCGCTGGAGGAAGCCGTAGCTCAGCGGCTCGAGCAGCAGGTCAAGCAGTCCCATGATGGTCGGGGTCCTCCACCACGAAGGTCCGCTCGCCCACCCGCAGGAGAAGCAGGTGCGAGCGGAACGTCTCGTTCAACAGCTCCTGGGTCAGGACCTCCTCCGGCGGGCCGTAGGCGACAACGCGCCGGTTGAGGAGGAGCACCTGATCGAAGCGCTGGGCCACGCAGCTCAGGTCGTGCGAGGCGACCATGGCGGTGATCCCACGCTGGCACAGCCGCTCCAGCAGCTCGAAGATCTGGTGCTGGGTGACGGCGTCCACGCCGCTGACCGGCTCGTCGAGCAGGAGGATGCTCGGCTCCTGTGCCAGGGCGCGGGCGAGGAAGACGCGCTGGCGCTGCCCGCCCGACAGCTCGCCGATCTGCCGGTCGCGGTACTCCTGCATCCCGACCGCTTCAAGGGCCTCCGTCGCGATCTCGTGGTCGCGCGGGCCCGGACGCCGGAGGAACCCGAGGCGCGGCGTGCGGCCCATCAGGACGACATCGTGGACCGTGACCGGGAAGGACCAGTCGACCGTCTCGGCCTGCGGCACGTAGGCGATCCGCGGGCCGGGCCGGCGCGGCGACCCCTCGATCAGGACGGTGCCGGACCACGGTCGGAGCAGCCCCAGGATCGCCTTGAACAGGGTCGACTTGCCGCCGCCGTTCGGGCCGATGACACCCACCAGCGAGCCGCGCTCGACCGTGAGCGTGACATCCTGCAGCACGGGGTTCTCACGGTAGCCCGTCGTCAGGTTCCGGACGACGATCGGGGCGGACGTGGCCGGCTCCGCCACGCCGTCGGCGATGGTCGATTGCACCGGCTGCCCCATCAACCGAGTCCCTCCACGACGTGCTCCACGTTGGTGCGCATCATCTCCAGGTAACCCCCACTCTCGGGTGGCGTCTCGCTGTAGAGCACCTGGGTGGTTATCCCCGCCTCCTGCGCCAGGCGATCGGCCAGCTTCGGGTTGAACTGCGGCTCGACGAAGAGCACCGGCACCTGTTGTGCCCGGATCTCATCCACGAGCCGCGCCAGATCGCGGGGCGCCGGCTCCCGGCCCGGGCTCGGCACGACCACTCCGACCAGCTTCAGCCCGTAGTGCGCCGCGAAGTACGGGAACGCGTCATGGTAGGTCACCAGCGTCCGCCGCTCGGGCGGGATGGTCGCGATCTGCTCCCGCGCCCACTGGTCGAACGCCTCGATCTCCGCGATGTAGCCGTCGGCGTTCGCCCGGTACACACCAGCTCCGTCCGGGTCGTGCTCGCTCAGGCGCTGCTCGATCTGACGCACGTAGGCGATGGCATTCGTCGGATCGAGCCATAGGTGCGGGTTCCCCTCCGGGTGCTCGTGGTCGGGGTCGTCCTCCTGGATCGTCGTCAAACCCTGTGCCAGCTCGTAGACGGGAACCTGCTTGCCACCGGCCGACTCGATCAGTCCGCGCAACCACTCCTCCAGCCCGGCGCCGTTGACGAAGACCAGATCGGCATCGGCCACAGTCTTCGCGTCGGCCGGGGTCGGCTGGTAGGTGTGTGGATCGGCGCCCGGAGGCACGAGCGCTGTTACGTCGACTCGCTCACCTCCAACGGCCTCCACCATCGAGATGAAGACCGGCAGGCTGACGACGACGCGGAGCGCGTCGTCCTCGCCGGCAGCGGGCGACCGCGTCCCGGTCCGCCCGGGGCCGCAGGCAACGAGGAGGAGCGCGGCGATCAGCGCCACAACCACGGGCCACCTACCCCGGCGGTCAATCCACCGCATCCACTCCATCCCGATTTCCGCTCTTCCTGCCCACCATGCGACCCGGTCGCCGCGCCGCTATTGATACTCGGTCTCAATAGTACAAGGGATGTCAAGGACGCAGCGGGCCAACTCGACCAGCCCGCGCCTTAGTCGGCGGCGTCTCGGCTCTGGCAGTCGGCACAGACGCCGAAGAACTCCAGCCAGTGCCCCTCGATGCGGAACTGGGTGCGATCGGCGAGCTCGTCGGCGAGGGCAGCGACGTTGCAGCCCTGGAACTCAACGACCGTGCCGCAGGTGGAACAGACGAGGTGGTGCCGGTGTCCCGGCTCGCGGAGAACGTACCCGTGGCTACCGTCGGGGCGGTGGACGCGACCGAGCAGGCGCAGACCGACCAGCAGGTCGAGCGTGCGGAAGACCGTGGCCCGCCCGGTGCTCGACCCGGCGGCGCGCAGTTCATCGTAGACCTCGTCCGCGGAGAAGGGCATCTCGCGGGCGCAGATCGCCTCCACCACCTCGCGCCGCGGACCGGTAATGCGCAAGCCTACGTCGCGCAGGCTCTCAAGAACGTGTGCCGCGTCCACCGACGGAACAACCTCCATCCGCCCCCCATTATACGGTGGGTGGAAAGCGATGCAGGCGACGTGAGCGTCATGCGTCATCCGTATTACGTATTGCGTGTTGCGTGTTCCGTCTTTCCCCCTCTCCCACCAGGGGAGAGGGGCCGGGGG
>NZ_JADGHZ010000214.1 GCF_019683595.1 Sphaerobacter sp.
TTTCTTGGGGGTTTTTTTTGCCAGCCGGGGGGTTTTTGGGGTTTGACGAATTAGTCCGGTAAACGCGACAGCGGTCCGCGCCCCCCGCGTGTCATCCTAAGTGGAGCCGGGGGCGGCTGGTCGCCGCCCCCGGCGCAGCGAAGGATCTCTCCGCTGCGTGGCCGGTCCGACGCGAGATCCTTCGCGCAGCGAAGGATGACAACAGTGCGGACACGGGTGGCGAGTAGAGTGGGTAAATGTGTCAAACCCCATTAGCCCCCGGGGCACGGGCTGGCTGGCGGACACCGTGCCGCCTGGGTATGGGCCCGATGTCCCCAGCCGGCTTGAGCCGGCTTTTCCTTGTCAGCCCGGGGCTTGAGCCCCGGGCACGGGCCGCGGCGCAGGACCGTTCACACCACCCATCCTTGGGCACGAACCCCGGCACGCAGACCCGCGCACGGCCCGCCCCAGGCCCTCTGGTGCGGAGCGGCGCAAGCCCAGTAAAGCCTCAGGCGACTTCGTCCAATACCGGTGGGCGGCGGCGCCAGACCTGGGTGGCCTGCTCGAAGGCGTGGGCCAACTGGAGCACGCCGAAGTCGTCGTGGTAGCGCCCCACGATCTGGACTCCGACCGGGAGCCCTTCAGGCGTGAAGCCGCACGGCACCGAGATGGCCGGATGGCCGGTCACGGTGATGTAGTAGGCGGACTTCATCCAGGCGATGTAGTTCTCCATCGGCACGCCGTTGATCTCGGTGGGGTAGGGCTGGTTGACGTCGAACGGCGGCACCTGGTTCACGACGCAGATCAGGAACTCGTACTTCTCGAAGAAGGCGCGCATCCGGTGGTACAGCGCCGTCCGCTTCACCTCGGCCCGGCCCACGTCGAGCGCGCTCAGCTTCAGCCCCTCCTCGGTGTTCCAGATCACCGTGTCCTTGATCAGGTCACGGTGCTGCTTCAGATGGTCGGCATGCCGGACGGCGAAGTTCAGCGCCCGCAGCACGTGGAAGATCTCGTCGGCATCCGACAGGTCGGGTGTCGCCTCCTCGACCACGCAGCCCAGGTCGCTGAAGGTCTGCCGCTGGCTCTCCAGCACCGCGGTCACTCGCGGATCCACCGGCAAGCCGCCAAGGTCGGGGCACCAGGCGATGCGCACGCCGCGGAAGTCGCGCTCCAGTGGCCGAGCAAAGAAGCTCCCCGGCTCGGGCAAGGAGATGGGGCTGCGCGGGTCCGGACCGGCGATGGCGGAGAGCATCAGCGCCACGTCGGCCACGGTGCGGGCCATCGGCCCCTTGACGCCGAGCATGGACCACCCCATCGCCGCCGGCCAGGTCGGTACCCGCCCCGCCGACGGCCGGAAGCCGACCACGTTGTTGAAGTTGCCCGGGTTGCGCAGCGAGCCGCCGGTGTCGCTCCCGTCGGCGATCGGGATCATGCCGCAAGCGAGCGCCACGGCCGCGCCGCCGCTGCTCCCACCGCAGGTCTTGGTGGTGTCGTAGGGGTTGCGGGTCGGACCGAAGATCGGGTTGAAGGTCTGCGACCCGGCGCCGAACTCGGGCACGTTGGTCTTGCCGATGGTCAGCGCCCCGGCCCGCTTCAGCCGTTCGACCAGCAGCGTGTCGTGGTCCGGAACGTAGTCGCGGTAGATGGGGGAGCCGAAGGTGGTGCGCAGGCCCTTGGTTTCCTCCAGATCCTTGTGGGCAATCGGCAGCCCGTGGAGGGGGCCGACGTCCTCACCCCGCGCCAGCGCGGCATCGGCGGCGTCGGCGAGGGCCAGCGCTTCGTCATCCGGCACCCGCGTGACGATCGCGTTGACGACCGGGTTGACCCGCTCGATCTGCGCCAGGTGCGCTTCCATCACCTCGCGCGCGGACAGGTCGCGGCGCCGGATGCGCTCGGCCATCTCGGTCGCCGTCATGAAGCAGATCTCGCTCATGCGAACCCCTCCCTGTGGGTACGGGCTGGTGTGTGGTGCGTGGTGCGCCATACGTCACGCGTCATGCGTCCCCCTCACCCCCGACCCCTCTCCCACCAGGGGAGAGGGGGGAAGTACGCAATCACGGAACACGCAGCACGCATGACGGGTGACGCATGACGTATGACGCATGACGCCCTAACCCTCACGGCCCCATGGCTGTCACCTGGCCGTCAGCATAGCGGTAGACGGCACGATCCGGGAAGTGGGCGATCAGGGCCTGGTTCCTGGCGGGACCGCGGTCGAGCGCGTAGATGATGTTCCCGTCGAGCACGGGGCTGTTCTGGGCGAAGAAGGGGGCATAGGCGGTCCAGTAGTTCGCGTCCACGAAGACGAGGGCGTGTTCGAGCCGCGCCGCCTCCACCCGCCGCAATCCATCACCGTTGATGTCGTACCAATCGTGGTAGGCGCGGAACTCGCGGACGCCGTCCGTGACCAGCCCGGTGACGGAAAGGACCGCGACCGGCACGAGCACGGCACCGGCGGCAAGCGGGCGGGACCAGGGCACCGGGAGCCGCGCCTGCCGGAGCACCCAGCCGAGCGCGCCAGCGAGGTGCAGCAGGCCGCGAGCGGTCAGCAGCGCCAGCGAGCCGGTCGCCTCGAAGTAGTAGCGCGGGCCGTACATCTGCCCCGGCGTCCAGTAGGCGATGTGCACGACGACCAGCGAGACCACGCTCGCGGCGAGCAACAGATCCCAGCCCCAGGGTGCAGTGCCGCCCGCCGGGTACCGTCGTCGCGCGAGCCGGACGTGACGGCGCAGCGGCGCGGCGCGCCCGAGCAGCGCCAGCGCGGCGACCGCCACCGCGATGCCGGCGGGGAGCAACGTCAGGCGCTCGGGCCAGCCGTAGAGCAGGTGCCGCAGAGCATCGAGGTTGTAGCGCGTGTTCAGGATGCCGCGCGCGAGGTCGTGGCCACGCGGACCGATATCGGGCCCGAAGCCGATCCGGTCGTACTCCCACCACAACTCGTAACCGAAGCGGACGGGCGACCCGGTCGTGTAGGCGTTGTAGGCCAGCAGCAGCGCGACGAACGGGAGGAACCCGACTGCCAGCGCCAGCGCCCGGCGCCGCCCGGCGGTGCTGGTGATGAAGTCCACCACGGCCAGCAGCGCGAACGGCAGGCCGATCCCGACGGCGGTCAGCGGCCGGGAGAGGAAGAGCATCCCAACGGCCGCGCCAGCCGCCACAGCGGGGAGGAGCGCCCCGGTGGATCGCGCCCGGACGAAGAGGAGCAGCAGGGTCAGCGCCCAGATCAGCCCGGCGACGTGAGACATGAACGACCCGGCCTGGAGCAGGAAGAAGGGGGAGAGCGCCAGCAGCGCCGCCGCGAGCAGCCCGGTACCCGGGCCGTAGAGCGTGCGCCCGGCCCGGTAGAGCAGCACGATCGCGAGCGCCCCGGCAATCGGGTTGAACAGCCAGGGCCGACCGATCAGCACGCCCAGCGCCAGCACCAGCGGGTAACCGGGCGGGTATTTCCCGAACCACATACCGTCGCGCACGATGACGAAGGGGATGCTGAAGGAGGACGGCTCGGGCGGCGCGGGCGCTACCACGTGCCCCACGGCGAACGTGCGCGCCTGGAAGAGGAAGGCGACCTCGTCCTCGACGTGCGGCAGGCGGTCGAATACGGCGGTCGAGACCCAGGCGGCCATCAGCAGCGCCCACAGGGCGAGGCCCAGCGCCAGCAGGCCCGTCGGAACCCGTACCCCACGGGGTACGGCATCCGGCGAGGATGGCACCGGCTCGATCACCACCCCGGCCTCCACGTCGCGGGACACCGCCGCTCCCTTCACCCAGGTGCTCGCGCGTCAATCATACGCGACGGCATCCCCACCGGCTCCACCTTGGAGACAGTGTGTCGATGTGCCGCAGGGCTGGGCGATGCTCCCCGTCCACCGCTCGGATGGCACCGGCCCGGAGGACCGGGGCAGCGCTTGCGAGGCCCGTGACCGTCAGAGGTCCGCGACCGCCGGGATCACCGTGCGACCCATCACCTCGATCGGCGTGATGCGATCGGCACCCTCGACCCAGGCCAGAACCTTTTCGATCCCCATCTCGGCGAGCCAGCGCATCCGCTCGATCAGTTCGCCGGCCTTTTCGCCGTTCTCGCCGGGATCGAACAGCCAGACGCTTGTCTTCTCGATGGCGTCGTAGTCCCGCCCCGCTTCCTCGCAGTGGTGGCGCAGCACGTCGAGCTTGCGCGGCACGTCCGGCGTGGGGCGCAGGCTGCACGCATCGCCGTAGCGCGCGACCAGGGGCAGCGTCCGCCGCTCGCCGTCACCCGCGATCAGGATCGGCGGGTGCGGCCGGGAGAGGCTCTGCGGCAGGTTGAGGGGGCGCGCGAGCTGGTAGTGCTCTCCCTGGTAGGGCTCCTGATCCCCGGACTCCCCACTCCACATGCGCAGGCAGATCTGGAGCGTCTCCTCCAGCATGTCAAAGCGCTGGCGCTGTGGCGGGTATGGCAGGCCTAGGCCGTGTGCCTCCTCTTCGTAGTCGCCGGTCCCGATCCCCAGCCAGGCCCGGCCCCCTGAGAGGACATCCAGGGTTGTCACCGTCTTGACCAGCATGCCCGGGTAGCGGTAGGAGACCGGCGTCGCCAGCGCCACGAGGTTGACCCGCTGGGTATGCGCGGCCAGGAACGCCAGCGTCGAGTAGCACTCGAGCGACGGCCCCTCGGTGCCGCCGAGGATCGGGTGCTGCCAGACATGGTCCGCGACGGCGATCGTGTCAAACCCCGCGTCCTCGGCGGCTTGCGCCATAGCGGCGAGCGTCGGTCCGAAACGCTCCGGGCCGGCTTCCCACTGGAAGCGGTTGATGTGGAGGCCAAGCTTCATGTCGGATCTCCCTTCGCGGCCGGCCTCACCGTCCCCAGCCCGGCGCCGAGGCGGGGCGACCGACCTAGCGCCCCGCACATCGTCGGCCACCTGACGATGCCGTCGCGATGAGGTTGATGAATCAGACGGGTGTACGCGGTCGGCGCGTGGCCGGGGGTGATGGAGTCTTGATGAATTCGTTGGTCGTACGCGCGCGGTCGGCCTGTGCCCGGGGCTAAAGCCGCCGGGCTCACCAGGAAAGCCGGCTGATGATGTTTCCAAACTAACTCGGACCATACTCGCCTAGGCACATCGATGCCTGCGGAGCGCTCAGAATCGTGCGTGGGTTGTGTCCTGTCGCACCTCGCAGCGGTCGACGGAGCGATAGTCCGATTCAGTTGTGAAAGATCATAAGCCGGCTGGGGGACAGGACTCACACCGCGGCGTTGGGTCTTGCCGCCCGGCCCGTGCCCGGGGGTGATGGGGTTTGATGAATTATTTGGGTGTCCGCCGGTCGGCCTGTGCCCGGGGCTAAAGCCACCGGGCTGACACGGCGAAGCCCACTGAAGGGGCTGGGCACGTAGCGCCCAGTTGGTTGCGGATGGAGTCAGCCGAGGTGCGGGGAAGAGCCCCTTCAGTG
>NZ_JADGHZ010000215.1 GCF_019683595.1 Sphaerobacter sp.
ACGCGGGTCGCCACCTCCGCCGGGATCGGGTGCTCGGCGGCCGACCCGGTGTCAAGGTCGATGTGCAGGTACCGGCCGTGGACGCCGTGCATGGCATCACCCTCCCGCGACGCTGGAGACGAGGAGAACCGCCGCCCCGGGCGTGACCGTGAAGGCCGGGTCGCGGCTGAAGCGGTCGTTGACCACGAAGATGTACCCCTCGGTGAGCCAGCCGGTACGCGGGTCGATCACCCGCTCGGCCAGGGCCGGGCAGGCGTCCAACAGGGCACGGCTCAACGCCCCCAGCGTCTCGCCGGCGACGGCGATCGCCTTGCTCCCCGCCAGCAGGCGGGGAACGCCGAAGAGTTCAACGTGAACCACGGTTGCTGCCTGGCTCATCGGATCTCTCGGACCACGCTCCAGTCAGGGGCGCGCGGGACTTCTCACTCAACTGTAGCAGATCGCCTCCATTACCGCCGGAGCCGATTCGCTCGATGGCCGCGACACTGCTGGAGCGCACAAGGATGGCCAACGCGACCATCGCTGGTCGACGCGCCGGGTGTCGCCGAGCGCGTCGATGGATCGTCAATGAGGGTAGGTGCTGGGCCGTCGCGTCGCGGATTCTCGCTCCCGATCGCACTGTTGCGATCCTCGCGAGCGGTGTAGTATGGCGCCGAACACTTGGACGAGCAAGGTGCTCGGCGTCCGCGTTGAGTACCGCCTTGCGCTCGCGGCCGAGAACCTCTGGGACTGGCTCGAACGCGGCGCGTCGGCAGACGCTGCGCAGCAACGAGCCTGGGGACGTGACCCGTGATGGAAGATGCCGGAAGCATGAGGGGAACGACGGCGTGACAGAACAGGCACCGGTGGAGATCCGGGTCAAGTGTTGGGCCGAGCGGGATGGCGCGCTGGTGCTCAGCGACTGGCGGATCGAGCTGCTGGCCGCGGTCGAAAAGCACGGCTCGCTCAGTGCCGCGGCGGAGGAATTTGCGGTAGCATACCGCGTGGCCTGGGGAAAGATCCGGGAGATGGAGGACGGCCTGGGCGTGAAGCTGCTCCACGGTCGGAGCGGCGGTTCCGGTGGCGGCGGCAGCGCCCTGACCCCGGCCGGCCAGGCCCTGGTGGAGCGCTACCAGCGCTTCCGCGCCGGGCTCGACGAGCTGGTCGCGCGGCGGTTTGCCGAGGTGCTGGGCGACCTCTCGTTTTTGAGTGAGCGTTATGATGTAAATAGCCGAACGGTTGGCAGTCAGGGAGAGTGAGCGGGATGCTGCGGCGCTGGTTGGTCGTCTTCCTGGTGATCCTGCTGGCCGCCTGTGGATCTACGAGCGGCGCCGCGCCGACGACAGGTCAGTCTCAGACAACGGCTGAGCCGACGACCGCCCAGACGGAGGCACCCGCCGCGGCGACTCCAGGCCAGACGGAGGCGACCCCACAACAGCTCGGGGGACGGTTGCGGCTGGCGACGACCACCTCGACCGACGACTCGGGGCTGCTGGACGCGATCCTGCCCGACTTCGAGCAGCGGTACGGCGCGACCGTCGAGGTCATCGCGGTCGGGACCGGGCAGGCGCTCAAGCTCGGTGAGAACGGCGATGCCGATGTGGTGCTCGTCCACGCCCGCGCCCAGGAAAACGCCTTCGTCGAGGCGGGCTACGGTCTCTACCGACGCGACGTGATGCAGAACGACTTCATCATCGTCGGGCCGCCGGATGATCCGGCCGGCGTCCGTGAGGCCGCCGACGCCGCGGACGCCTTCACCCGCATCGCCAATGCCGAAGCGATCTTCGTCTCCCGCGGTGACGAGTCGGGGACGCACACGCGGGAGCGCTCAATCTGGGAAAAGGCCGGGATCACGCCCGATCCGGCCAGTGGTTGGTATCAATCGCTCGGGCAGGGGATGGGCGAGACGCTGATCACCGCCAATGAGCAGCAGGCCTACACCCTGGCCGACCGCGGCACCTACCTGTCCATGCGCGACCGGCTGCGCGACCTCACCATCCTCTTCGGCGGTGAGACGATCGCCGAGAACCCCGACCCCTCGCTGATCAACCCGTACGGCGTGATCCCGGTGAATCCGGAACGACACGACGGTATCCGCGTCGATCTGGCGGAGGCGTTCGTCGAGTGGATCACGTCACTGAGGGTGCAGGAGATGATCGCGAACTTCGGCCAGGACGAGTTCGGACAGCCACTCTTCTACCCGCTCGCGACGCCCGGAGCGCAGTCGTAGCATGAACGACCTCCTCGGCGGGCTCGTTGGGGCACTCCGTCTCCTCCTCAGCGGCGACCCGGAGATCTGGAGCATCGTACTGCTCACGCTGCGGGTCTCTGGGATCGCGCTGCTGATCAGCGCGGTGATCGGCGTGCCGCTCGGCGCGTGGCTGGCGTTCCGCTCGTTCCCCGGCCACCGCTTCCTGACGACGCTGATCTACACCGGAATGGGGATGCCGCCGGTCGTGGCCGGGCTGGCGGTGTACATCCTGCTCTCCCGCTCCGGCCCGCTGGGGATGCTCGGCTGGCTGTTCACCCCGCGGGCGATGGTGACGGCGCAGGTGCTCATCAGCCTGCCGCTCGTCATCGGGCTCACGACGTCGGCGGTCGAGGGGGTCGTGCCCGAGTTGCGGTTGCAGCTCAAGGCCCTGGGGGCGACCGAGCGACAGATCGTGCAGGCGATCCTCTGGGAAGCGCGGGCCGGGATGCTCGTCGCGCTCGTCGCCGGGTTCGGCAGCATCATCTCGGAGGTGGGTGCGGTCATGCTGGTCGGCGGGAACATCGAGCGCTCGACGCGCGTGCTGACGACCGCGGTCGTGCTCGAGACGCGTAAGGGCGCCTTCGACCAGGCGCTGGCGCTCGGTGTCATCCTGGTGGCCCTGACGTTCGTACTGAACGCGCTGGCACTGCGCCTGCGCGGGTACCTGGCACACGCGCGAGGATGAGCACGCTGTACACACTGGAACACGTCACCGTGCGCTACGGCGCGCGGACCGTGCTGGCGATCGACCATCTGGAGATCCAGGCCGGCGAATTCCTGGCGGTTGTCGGCCCGAGCGGTGCGGGGAAGTCGACCCTGCTCCGGCTCCTCTGCTTCCTCGAGCGACCGACGACCGGCACCGTGCGCTACGACGGCCGGGTGTGGCCCGACGGCGCGCCGCTCGATGTCCGGCGCGAAGTGACGCTGGTGTTTCAGCGGCCCCTGCTGCTCGACGGCACGGTGGAGCAGAACGTCGCCTACGGGTTGCGCCTTCGCGGCGCACCGGCCGATGAGCGCGTCGCGGCGACGCTGGAACGGCTCGGCCTGTCCCACCTGGCACGGGCGCGGGCTCGCACCCTCTCCGGCGGCGAGCTGCAGCGGGTGGCGCTCGGCCGGGCGCTCGTCCTACGGCCGCGGGTGCTCCTGCTGGACGAGCCGACCGCCAACCTCGATCCGCACAACGTCGCGCTGATCGAGCAAGCGATTGTGGCCTTGCACCGCGAGCACGGCACGACCGTCGTGATCGTCACCCACAACCTCCACCAGGCCCGACGCCTCGCCCCTCGCACGGCCGTGCTGCTCGACGGCCACCTCGTGGAGGACGGCCCGACCGACGTCCTGCTCACCGGCCGCGGCACTGACCCCCGCACGCGCGCCTTCGTGAGTGGGGAGATGGTGTACTGAGGAGCCCCGGCAGCAGCCCATGCAAGGGGTTGATGGAGTGTGACGAATTACATAATGGGTGTACGTGGTCGGCACGTTCCCGGGGCTCAAGCCCCGGGCTGACATGGAAAGCCGGCTGAAGCCGGCTGGGGACGTGTTGTCCGGTGGGTGGCCGGATTGGATACGCCTAGGGGTCGCCATCACAGCCCCTTCAGTGGGCTTACCCCTCTTCAGCCCGGCGGCTTGAGCCCCGGGCACGGGCCGGCCTATGGACAGCATGACACCTGAGTTTGAGCACCTTTGGCCTCAGCCCGCTTCAGCGGGCTTTTCTTTGTCAGCCCGGGGGTTCACCCCCGGGCACGCGCCGAGCGGCGGGATCTTCACACCACCGGTCGCGGTTACCGGACGAGTGGGTCATCCCCCCGACAGCTCAGTCGAGGAGCGCTGAGACCATGTCTGGCGCGGCCTTCAGGCCGGAGCCGGTCAGGAGGACGACGATCTCCCCATCCGGGATCGGGTGCCCGCGCCGGACGGCCTGGCGGACGGCGGCGGCGCCGACGGCGGCGGTCGGCTCGACGTAGAGGCCCTGACCCCAAAGTTCGCGGAGCGTCGCGACGATCTCCTCTTCCGGTACAGCCTCGGCCCAGCCGCCGGTCTCGCGGACGGCGGCGAGCATCTGCCGGGGCCGGGCCGGGGCGCCGATGCGGGTCCCCTCAGCGATGGTGTTGCCCGGAGTGACCGGCGTGACATCCGTGCCGGCCTCGATGGCAGCAACGAGCGGGGCGCAGGCAGCGGGTTGGGCGGCGACGAGCGCCGGGGCTGGGCCAGGGAGTGCCGCTGCGGCGCGCCAGGCGCCGATCAGGGCGCTTCCGCCACCGGTCGGGATGAAACAGGCGGCTGGGAGACGCTGCCCCAACTGCTCCCAGACCTCCAGCAGCCAGGTCTTGACCCCCTCGACGAACACGGGGTGCCAGTTGTGGCTGGCGTAGAAGGCGGTTGGATCTGCCGCCGCTGCCTGCTGCGCGGCGGCCGCGACCGCCTCCCGGTTGCCCTCGACCGGGACGACGGTGGCCCCGTAGGCGCGCGACTGGACCAGTTTGCCGGGAGAGGCGCTGGCGGGGGCGTAGACGGTGCAGGCGAGCCCGGCCGCGGCGCTGTAGCCGGCCATCGCCGCGGCGGCGTTGCCCGAGGAATCGACGATGATCCGCCGGCGCCCGAGCCGACGCAGGTGAGCGACTAGCACGACTGCGCCGCGATCCTTGAACGAGCCCGTCGGCAGCAGCCCGTCGAGTTTGAACAAGACCCGGCGGCCGAGGAGGGTGCCGGGGACCAGCGGGGTCATTCCCTCACCGAGCGGGTGAGCCGCATCGAGCGGCACCGGCAGAACCGCCCGGTAGCGCCAGAGTCCGGGTGCGGCCCGGTCGATGGCCGCTGGGTCGAGCCGGTCCGGCCCGGTGATCCCGAAGGCTCCGCCGCAATTCGGGCAGCGCCACGCTGCGGTATCCAGCGGCTCCTCGTGCCTACACGCCTCACACACCATCCGCCAGTCGCTCATCCCTGCCTCCCTCGGTGTTGCGGTTGTTGGGGGTCATAATACCGGTGTGGGTCATACGTCACACGTCCCCCTCACCCCCGGCCCCTCTCCCACCAGGGGAGAGGGGGGCATTACGCACTACGCGATACGCACTACCAGTGACGTATGACGCATGACGCATAACGTATCACCC
>NZ_JADGHZ010000002.1 GCF_019683595.1 Sphaerobacter sp.
CACTAACCAAAGATCGCTCGGCCGACCCGGATGATGGTCGCGCCCTCCTCGATGGCCACCTCGTAGTCGTTGGTCATGCCCATGGAGAGCTCCGGCAGCACGATGCCGGTTGCCTCCTGGAGCTGGTCGCGGAGCGTGCGCAACGCCGCGAAGACAGGGCGCGTCTCCTCAGGGTCGTCCACGAGCGGGGCGATGGTCATCAGCCCGAGCACGTGAAGGTTGGGTTGCGCCGCGGCGTGACGGAGCAGCGCCTCCGCATCCTCCGGCGCGCAGCCGTGCTTCTGCTCCTCTCGTGCGACGTTGACCTGGAGCAGGATATCCTGGCGCTTCCCCTCCCGCTCGGCGCGGCGCTGCAGGGCGTCGACCAGTCCGGGGCGATCGACCGAGTGGATCAGTGAGAAGAGGCGAACGGCGTCTCGCGCCTTGTTCGTCTGCAAGTGGCCGATCAGATGCAGTGTCGCGCCCGAGTCCAGGACCGACGCGAAGAGGCTGGTCACTTTCTTGGCCGCGTCCTGGACTCGGTTCTCACCGAAGTCGCGCAGCCCCGCGGCCCAGGCTGCCTCGACGGCGGCGCTCGCGTCGGGCGGAAGCGTCTTGGTCACGCCGACGATGCGGATGCCGGCCGGGTCGCGTCCCGCACGCTCAGCGGCGGCGCGCACGCGTTCCTGCACCCTCGCCAACTTCTCGGAGACAACCGCCGCGTCGGTTCCTCCAATCACCATTGGCTCCCTGCTCCTTGCTTAGTTCACTGCGGCACGAGCGCGATCACTGCGGCGAAGCTCGCAGGCGGCGCGCCCGTCACGCGGCGGGAACGGTGGGAGAAGAACCGGTCCGCGTTGCAGCGAGTGCAAACCCCGGCCACCTCGATCTGATCGGCCGGAACTCCTGCCGCGACGAGCGCGGTCCAGTTGGCGCGCCACAGGTCGAAGATGGTGCGACATCCGTCGCGTCGGACCGCCAGGCCATCGGGATCGAGCTCGGTCGCGCGCCACGCCTCGATGACTTCGTCGCCCACCTCGTAGCAGCAGGGTCCGATCGACGGTCCCAGCCCCGCAATCAGGTCGCGAGGGTCGCAGCCGAGTCGTTCCTGCATCGTCCGGATCGTCGCGCCGACTACGTCGGCCACCGTGCCGCGCCACCCGGCGTGGATGGCCGCCACGGCACCCCGCTTCGGATCGTGCAGCAAGATCGGCACGCAGTCGGCGCAGAAGGCGACCACCGGGACTCCAGGTTCGGCGGTAACGAACGCGTCCCGCCCCTGAATCCACGTGCCCGGCAGAAAAGTTTCGTCTCCCGCATCAGGCCCGAGGCCGTTGCGCGAGACGAGCGCGACCTCGGCGCCGTGCACCTGCCGCCCATAGGTCCAACATGCGGCGTCCACGCCGATGGCGGCGGACCAGGCGGCACGGTTCGCCGTGACGATCGCTGGGTCGAGTCCGGGCCGGTTCGTCACCGTCCCCTCGGCTGGAAGGTTGGACGTTCGCCCGGTGATGCCGTGCCGTACCATAGCCGGGTCGAAGCACTTGAACCGGAAGACCGGCAATGTCTGCGTTTCAACCCCCACCGTTAGCGCCCCGTCGCCGTGTCAATGATCATCAGATCTACCACCCGCTCCACCGGTGCCCAGTCGTCGGTGAAGACAAGCTTCGGGTCCGTCGAGGTCCACTCGCGGATATTCCCCGTTTTCAAGCTCATCTCGCCCACGTCCCGGATCAAGCCTGGCGGCAGGCGCTCGATGTTCTCGGCGAAGTTGGCGATGTCGGTGGGCTGGTTGGTGCCGATCACCATGCTGTTCGCGAAGCGCCCCACGTCGATGATGTAGACGTTCGGGTAGACCGACTTCATGGTCGAGGCGATCACGTCGACCAGCCGGAAGTCGGTAGCCGTGCGGCCGGCATTGACGACCGCGACGCCATTGGGCGTGAGATGGTCACGCACTTCCTGGAAGAACTCCCGGGTGGTCAGGTGGAATGGGATGTAGGGCTGGTGGTAGGCGTCGATGCCGATCACGTCGTACTGGCGATCGGTGGTAGCCAGGAAATAGCGTCCATCCTGGACGATCACGTTCAGGTTCGGCTCGTTCATGTCGAAGTACTCGCGGCCGACCTTGACGATCTCCGGGTCGAGCTCCACCCCGTCGATCGGAATCGGCCCATAGGCGGCCGTAAACTGCTTCGGCACGGTGCCGGCCGCCAGGCCGATCAAGGCCATGCTGCGCACATCGCTGGGACTGGTGTCTGGGTTGAAGTAGGGGGCGACCATGAAGTAGTCCCATGGTCCACCGGTCAGGGGGCGCTCCGGGTCGTAGATCGAATGGATCGCGTGGCCCTCGTTCAGTGACAGGTAATGTGCGCTGCCGTCCCGGACGACCTGGATGTAGTTGTACTGGGACTCCTCCTCATGCACGATCTCGCCGTACTCCGGCGGACGAATCGCGCTCGTCTCCCAGAGCGCGGCGACAGCCAGGACGATTCCGGCCAACAGGATGGCTCCGAGCGCTATGACGCGCGCCCGCAGGAGTAACAGCCCGATGACCGATGTGCCGATCAGGATCAGGGAGAAGGTGTAGAAGGTCTTGTAGGTTCCGACCCACGGGATCAGGAGGAGCACCGGCAGGAAGCTCCCGATGATGCTTCCGACCGTCGAGAGCGCGTAGAGTGACCCGGCGGTGTTCCCTGCGGAGGTGACGCTCAAGAGGCGCAGGCGAATAGCAAAGGGCGATACGAAGCCGAGCAGGGTAACCGGCACCGCGAACAAGAGGATGACCCCGAGCAAAGAGCCGTAGAATGCGCCGACCGCGAGATCCTGAAAGGCGACGAGCGAGCGCTCGAGGATCGGGCGCGACATTAAGGGGATCAATCCCGTCGCGAAGCCGGCCACGGCGGTGATGGCGAAGAGCAGGGTCGCGCTCGGCCACCGGTCGGCGACCCGGCCCCCGAAGTAGTACCCGATCGAGAGATACAGCATCGTCAGCCCGATGAGGTTGGCCCAGATGATCGTCGAGTCGCCGAAGTAGGGGCCGAGAAGCCGTGAGGCGGTCAGCTCGATGCCGATGCTGCAGATGCCGCCGACGAAGACGATCAACAGGAGTAGCCAGTTGAAGACCTGCGGTCGTCGCGCACCCGGCGCCGGTGTGGTCTCCACTACCTCCGTCGTCTGGGGACTGGTTGTCACGAGTACCCCTATCTGGGCAATGCGGCCCGGAACGGGCCCACGCGGCTGAACACGCCAGGATTATACCGGAGCCCCCGCCGATCCTGAGCGGGTCGGCGGGGGCAGACGTCGCTAGGTCTCGCGCGCGGAGCCTCGATCGAAACGGGATCGGCGCCGCGTGAGGCGGCCTAGTACTGCTCCAGCTTGATCGGCACGTCGATCAACACCGGTTCGTCTCGCTGGAGCGCGGACGCCAGCGCCTCACTCAGCGCGGCCGGGGACTCGGCGCGCATCGCCGCGATCCCGTAGGCCCCTGCGAGCTTGACATAGTCAGGGTTCACGAGATCGACGTCGATGTAGCGGCCAGGGTAGGACTCACGCTGGGCCACCTTGACCGCCGTATGGGTGCTGTCGTTGAAGATCACGATCGTGACCGGAATTCGGTGGTGCGCGGCCGCACCCAGCTCCTGCATCGTGAACTGGAAGCCGCCGTCGCCGTTCAGCGACACCACCTTGCGGTCGGGCCGGGCGATCTTCGCACCCAACGCCGTCGGCAGCGACGACCCCAGCGTCCCAAACCCGCGCGGGAAGGTGAAGGTCCGCGGCTCGTAGACGGGGAAGTAGCGCACCGCCTCGTAGCACATCATCGTCATGTCGCAGGTGACGATGGCATCGCGCGGTGTCGCCTCGCGCAGCGCCCGCAGGTAAGCGACATAACGCTCGGCGCGCTCGTCCGCCGGCTGGAAGTTGGCCTCCCGTGCGGCCCGGACCTCCTCGGTCGACCAGCGCCCCTTCGGCCGTTTCCCGGCGCGCACCGCTTCGAGCAGCGCCTTCAGTGTGAGCGCCGCATCGGCCACGATGCCCACGGCGGTTGGGTAGCGCCGTCCGATCTCATGCGGGTCGATGTCGATGTGGATCAGCGGCGTCGGGAGCGGCATCGTGCCCTGCGCCGTCGTGCGGACTCCAAGGCCGGTGCCGATGGCGATGGTAAGGTCGGAGCCTTTCATGAGCGGCACGATTGGGCTGTTCGGTGACCAGCGGTAGCCGAAGGCGCCGACGGCGTAGTCGTCGTCCTCCGGGATCGCACCCTTGCCCATGAGCGAGGTGCACACCGGCGCGCCCAGCTCGTGCGCCAGCTCGCGGAGGAGGGGAGAGACCTCCTCGTCGTCGCAGCCACCTCCGGCGAAGATGAAGACCCGATTCGCGGCGGCGATCAGGTCGGCTGCCTCGGCGACCTGCGCCGGGTCGGGAGCGGTGCGCTCACCCTCGCCAACCGGCAGCTCGTCGATCTCGACCTCCTCAGCCATGACGTCGATCGGGATTTCGAGGTACACCGGTCGGCCGCGCCCGGACTGCACCTGCCGGAATGCCTCAGCGACGGCGCTCGGGATTTCCTTCGCCGACATGACCCGGTGCGCCCACTTCGTCACCGGGCGCATCACGCCCATTTGGTCCTTCATCTCGTGGAGGTTGCCCTCCAGCGAGTCGAGGTACTTGCGCTCCAGATTGGTGGCGATGACGACGACCCGCGAGCTGTCGGCGAACGCCTCACCCGCGGCGGTCACCACGTTGGTGACACCGGGACCGGTGACGATGAGGGCCACTCCCGGCTTGCCGGTGGCACGATAGGCCCCGTCGGCCATGTACCCAGCACCCTGCTCGTGGCGCGGGAGAATCGTGGCGATATGATCGCTGTCGTAGAGGGCGTCGTATGCGTCGAGGGTGTGCACGCCGGGGATACCGAAGGTGGTGCGGACGCCGTGCGCCTCGAGGGCTTTGATCAGCGCCACACCACCGCGAACTTTCCGTTTCACTGACATCGCCATCGCCGCGTACTCTCCTTACCACTGGCCGCCGCGCATCACCCGTGCCCGGTGGGGGCAAGGGCGCACCGAGCGGCGTCCTGCCCGCTCTCCACCGATACCGACCAATCGGCACATGCTTGCCTAGTATAGCGTCCTTTCACGCTGCCCGGCGCTCGCTGGGGTCGGGGTCGTCGCGGCGGCGGGACGGGAGGCGTTCGCGCAGCGCGGCACCGAGCCGATCCGGGTGGTTCGCCGCGACAGACAAGACGTTGATCGGCCGCGAGGGACCTGTGAACGTTCGGAAACGCACGGGCTCGTCTACCTCGATCCTCAGATGCGTGCGGCCGCCGATGCTGAGAAAGGCCACCCCCGTTTCGCCTTCGGGGAAAATCAGACCCTCGCGACCGTCAGGTGTCTTGCGCTGCTCCTCCTCGAGACCGACGATCCGGTCGTATGGAATCACCGCTTCGTTCAGGACGCCATAGCGGACACGCAACCCCTCAGGTTCCAGGCGGTGGGGGAGGACCACCAGCGAGGCGTACAGGCCGAATGCCCAGACCACCGCGTAGATGGCCAGGATCAGCAATATCCAGCGGAGCCAGGCCCAGGGGATCAACAACTCGAAGAGGATGATCTCGACCGGCGTGGTGAACAGAATGACCACGAGAAAGATGCCGAGGATGGAGCCGGCGTGATACGGGAAGTCGTCCGGACCGTAATGGTAGCGCCGCGTGACCCAGCGGATGAGGCAGATCCAGACGCGTGGCTCCATGACGATGAATCGCGCCATCACCCGCGGGAAAACGACGGTCAGCGCGTCCTCAGCGGCGGTCCACGGATCGACTCCGTCGCGCCGCCCGGCGCGGAAGCGTCGCACGGCGACGATCGCCTGCCGCGCGGCGATCAGCGCGATCCCGCCCTCGATGGCGACCACGATCGCCACCGCCTGCCCGAGTGAAAGCACACCGCCCCGGACCAGGACGATCTCGACGACGATCAGGGCGGGCAACAGCCACTTCAGAAAGCGCTCCACCGCCCGTCCTTCCCCCAAGCGCGCCGCAGCGCGACCCAGCGCTCTGCCGTTGTGCGCACTGTACACTGACAGGTAGCGGCTGGACGAACCGCAGCGGCGCGAAGTCCAACAACTGCACGAATTCATCCGGTCGACGATGGCAGGCTTCCGCGCGCGGGACTGGTAGGACGACTGCGTGGACTGGTCAAAGGTCCCGCAGGGCGACACGGCACGTGCTCGAAGGATCTTGGTCGACGGCCAGGTGGCGGGAAACGTCTTGTGCTGGGACGACGCGAGCCGGCGGATGCTCGCGTACTGGACCGGTCAAACGTACTCGGGACTCGGCGACGCGACTCGTGCACCCGCGGTTTTCCTGCGGCAGGTGGAAACCCAGCCCGGCATTTGTTCGCCACGGTCGCTCCTGACATCATCGCCTCGATCCGTGTGCTGGGGACGTGCGGTGTCAATCGCCTGCCGATCACTGACGTCCGTGCCGTCGGGGCCGGGGAGTTCGACACAATCACACTGAACCTGCGCCCACGAGCACATGCGGATAAGTGCGCTTATCCGCAACGATGATTGCTCCGCCTCGGCGCCGACATCTCCGCCCATCCCGCCGGCTTCGCGCCGGGTGTAAGTGGGATCGTGGCTTCGTGCAGGTGCCAGGAGCGCGTTCAGGTGTCCGCGAGCACTGAGCGACCATCCCTTGTGCCGTCCGCGGATCCCTGTCCGTTGTCGGCCGGAACCCGTGAGCCACCGTTGGTATAGGTTGCCCGCAGAGCGCGTCGTTCGCCAGGGACACGCGGCGCAACGGACGACGGTCGAGATATCCAGAGTTCCACGCTAGACCCATCCTGAATTCCTAGGTCCCCGGTGCCAGTGCCTGAGCGCGTCCCTCCACCTCGCTTGATGATCCCAGCGCATGAGGATCGACGGCATGCCTGATTTCCCGCGGGACTCGACCCTGGCGGCCAGCGATGTGATCACACAACACCGATGGAGCTGATTATGTCCACCGCAGGTGAGGCTCTGGGTGTGATCGGTCCGACCGGCGCGGGTAAGTCGAACTTGTTGCGGGTATTGGCGGGCGACGTATCCCCGTCATCCGATGACATGCAACTCGCACGCTGAGAATCGTCGGTATTCTGACCTGGCGCAGAGCCGGAGGGTGAGGATGTCGCTTACACCGGGATAGACCACGAAGGTCGGTGGCGCCGTCAGTCTCGGGAATCGTTGGATGGAAGCGCGCGAGCGGCATCCTGCGCCAGGCGGTGCGCCCGGCGCGACGGCTCAGGGAGGCGGTAGCGGGTCGTCGTGCGCAGCGTCCATTCGACCGCGTCCTCCAGCGTGACGAGGTGGCCGACCGAGACGTAGACCGGTGTGACGCCGGCGCGCGTGCGGACGGCCATGCCGATCACCTCGTCGTCCGCGACGAGTGGCGCCACACTCCCCCGTTCATCCCCAAGCGGCTCATGGCGGCCGACCAGGATCGACTTCGCCACGCCGATGGTGGGCAGACCCAGCTCAACACCGAGGTGGCAGGCAATCCCGGCCCGGCGTGGATGTGCACGTCCCTGCCCATCGACCAGGATCAGATCGGGTGACTCAGGCAGTCCCCTAATGGCCTCAAGGCACAGCGGCGCCTCGCGGTAGGACAGCAGACCTGGAATGTACGGAAAGGGGACCTGTCCCAAGGCGACGTAGTGGGCCAGCTCTTCCAGCGTGGGATACGCGCACAGGACGGCTGCGGCGACGCCCTGTGTTCCGCGCAGGTGGACGTCGACCGCGGCGATGAGGCGCGGGGGCGTGGCGAGCGGTCGCTCCACGACGGAGCGGGCGAGTTCCCGCTGCCGCTGGCGATATTCGTTGATCAACGCGGCACGGACCGAATCCGCCATGCGCGCTCACGCTCCCGCCTGAGGGCCGCTCCCCTCCCCCATCTCCTCCACCGGCGCAAACCGCGCACCGCGAGGGAGCCGTACGCCACGGGCCCAGTCCTCCGCCGACATCTCGCGCTTTCCTTCGGGCTGCACCCGAAGGAGCAAGAGGTCGGTAGAACCGGTGGAAACTCGAGGCGGCTGCGCTGTGAGATTGATGGTGCCGGGGGGTTCGGTGCTTACCGCCTGGGATATGTCGCAAGCGAGGATGGCCAGCCGGCGGCCCTCGAGAAAGCTCCAGGCTTTGGGCCACGGTTGCATCGCCCGCACCAGACGCTCGATCGCCGCAGCGTCCTGGCGCCAGTCGATCCGAGCGCCCGCCGTCGTGAGCTCACGGGTATACGTCGCGGCCTCGTCGTCCTGCGGCACAGCGTTCAGCTTCCCTGCGACCCAGCCGGCTACCACGTCCGGCAGCATCTCCGCCGCCAGGTTGGCGAGGCGCTCTGACAAGGTTCCGGCGGTCTCCGTCCCGTCGAGCGGGATGCGGCGCTGGGCAACGATCGGGCCGGCATCCATGTGTCTGATGAGCTTGATGATCGAGACCCCGGTCTCCGCGTCGCCGTTCAGGATGGCCGCCTGCACCGGCGACGAACCGCGATACCGCGGAAGCAACGAAGGGTGCACGTTGAGGCACCCGTGGGGTGCCAGGTCGAGGACCACCTGGCGCAGGATTTCTCCATACGCGACGACCACCATCACGTCCGGCGCGACGGTCGCAAGTTGCTCGACCGCATCCGGGTCGCGCAGCGTCTCCGGCTGGAAGACAGGTAGACCCAGCTCCAGGGCGGCCTCCTTAACCGCCGGGGGGCGCGGCTGCCGGCCGCGTCCCGCCGGACGATCCGGCTGGGTCACGACGAGCGGGATGGTGAACCGGGCATCCGAAGCCAGCGCTCGAAGCGAGGGGACAGCGAATGCCGGTGAGCCGAGGAAGACGACGGAGATGGCCATGGCAGCCTATCGCTGTGCGGCGCGCGCGTGGCGGTACGCCGCTTCCGCCAAGAGGGTGAACGCTTGCGTCACATTCTCGCCGGTCTTGGCAGAGAGGAACCCGTGCGGTGTTCCGAGATGCCGCGCCAGCACCCGGCCCCACATCGGAGGGAAGACGAGGCCGAGGTCGATCTTGTTGCCGACGATGATCAGCGGCGCATCCGGCGCATACCGGACGCAGCGGGCATGCCACTCGATCAAGGCCTGGAGCGAGGCGGGCTCGGTCACATCGTAGACCAGCATCCCGGCCTGGGCCCCAATGTAGAAGTTCGGCCGGTTCCCGGCCTGGCCCTCAATGTCCCAGATCGCCAGGCGGACCGTCTCGCCGTCAATGGTGAACTCTTGTGTGGTGATGTCGATGCCCAGGGTGATGTTGCGGGCCTCGCTGAACTTGCCCCGCGCATACTTACGGATCAGCGAGGTCTTCCCGACGTTACCTTCACCGCCGACGATCACCTTGAGTGTGCGCATGAGCGAGTTCCCATCGTCGAGGATGTGGGTTGTGATGCCACCCCAACCCGCCGCCCGAGTATAGGCTTCCCGCCAATGGGGGGTCAACGGCCCGATTGTCCTGGTATGGTCCCGCTGTTATGATTTCGCAGCAATGAGGAACGTGCTCGCTCCCCGCGCCGGTTGGTATATCGCTGTTGGCGCGATCCTCGCCCTCGCCCTGGGCCTGCGACTTTTCGGTCACAACTGGGATGATGGCTGGTACCTTCACCCCGACGAGCGCTTCATCGCGATCGTGGTGAGCGACCGCATCCACGTCCCTTCGGCTGGTGACCTCTCAGTCATCTTCGACCCGGCCCGGAGCCCACTGAACCCTCGCGCCGACGACGCCGACGGCAGGCCCCAGTCCTTCGCGTACGGCAGCCTGCCCCTCTACGTCGTGGCAATCGTGGGGTGGTTTGCGGGGCACCTGACCGGCGTTGACTACCACGCCTATCGCAACGTCGCAGCCGTAGGTCGTCCCCTAACGGCACTCCTCGACACCGCCACGGTGCTCCTCGCCATGGCGTTCGCAGCCCGGGTCTACGGGCGAGCGGTCGCCGCACTCACGGGCATCCTGCTCGCCACCAGCGTCATCCTGATCCAACTGGCCCACTTCTTCACGACCGACACCTGGATCACCTTCTTCGCCGTGGCGACCCTGTTCGCGGCGTTACGGTTGTGGGAGACGCGCCGGCTTGGCTGGGCCATGGTCGCCGGCGCCGCGGTGGGTGCGGGGTTGGCGACGAAGGTCAGCGTCGTCACGCTCCTGGTCCCGGTGCTCGTCGCGGCCCTGGCACCGGAAGGACGCCCCCGCCGGCCGTTTGTCGAGCGTTCGGGTGTGATCCGCCTCGGGGCTGCCGCGGTGGCGGCGCTGCTGGTCTTTGCGGTCTTCGAGCCGTACGCGCTGTGGCGCCCTGGCCCGTTTATCGAGGACGCGCTGACCCAATGGGAGATCGTTAGCGGCCGATTCGACGTGCCCTTCACCCGCCAGTTCGTCGGCACCACGCGGGGCGTGTACCAGATCGACAATCTGGTTCGTTGGGGCCTTGGCCCGCTGCTCGGACTCGCCGCCATCGCCGGCACGCTCGCCGCGATTCGTCGAACGCTTCGTCACCGTTCCCCGGGGGACATCCTCCTGGTCACCTGGGTCGTGACGTACTTCGCACTCGTGGCGACCGCCGAGGCGAAGTTCCTGCGCTATATGGCCCCGATCGTCCCGGCACTCGTTATCCTCGCCGCTGCCTGGCTCACGGACCTCGCCTCGCGCCACGAGCTCCACCGATGGCGCCGGGCCGTCACCTGGTGCCTGGTCGGTCTCGTCGTACTCGGCACCGCCGCCTGGGCACTGGCCTTCGAGGCGATCTACACGCAGACGCACCCACGCGTCGCGGCATCGGAGTGGATCTACCGCAACATCCCACCCGGCGCGACGCTCACCGCCGAGTACTGGGACGACGCGTTGCCCATCCCCGTCACGGGCCAACCGCCGGACACCTACCGCACGCTGACGCTCGACCTCTACGCTGACCGGCACAACGAATCAGCCTTCGCCTACCTTGTCGATCAACTGGCGCAGGCCGACTACATCGTGCTCTCGAGCGACCGGCTTTCCGCTTCGATCCCGCGTCTGCCCTGGCGCTACCCGGTCTACAAGCAGTACTACCACCTGCTCGACACCGGTCAGCTCGGTTTTCAGCTCGTCTACCATGGCACCAATTACCCGCGGCTCGGCCCCGTGACGATCGTGGACGAAGCTGCCGACGAGAGCTTCCGCGTCTATGACCATCCCGAGGTGCGCATCTACAAGAAGGTGGAGCGGCTCTCCACCGAGGAGCTACGCGATCGCTTCGCCTGGGCACTGGCACAGCCCTGGTGGCCGACTCGCGAGCGGCCGGATGCCTACCTGCTGGACGGCATGCCGCCCGGGCAGCGCCAGGCAGCGCAAGACCTTGGGTGGTCCGCCAGACTGACGCGGAACAGCGTGGCCGCTACCGTCGTCTGGCTCATCGCGCTCGCGCTTCTGGGCCTTGCGACATTGCCGGCGACGCTGCTCCTGCTCCGCGCCTTCCCCGACCTGGGCTGGGGTCTCGCGCGGACCGTCGGGCTCGTCGCCGTCGGCTACCTCGTCTGGATCGGCGCCAGCCTGGGCGTGAGCCGCTTCACGCTGCCCTGGATTATCGTCGCGGTCGTCCTGACCGCGTTCGCCTCCTGGGGTGGGCTCCGCGGGCAACTGCCGCCCCTGCTGTACGAGGTGCGCAGACGTCGGCCGGTGATCATCGCCAGCGAATTGGCCTTCCTCGTCGGGTTCGGGTTCTTTCTGTTCCTCCGCTCCCTGAATCCAGACCTCTGGCACACCTACTGGGGCGGCGAAAAGCCGATGGAGATGGCCTACATCAGTGCCATCGGGCGGAGCGCCACCTTCCCGCCGTATGACCCGTGGTTCGCCGGCGGTGTAATGAATTACTACTACTACGGCTTCTACCTGATGGCCCTGCTGTGGAAGCTGACCGGCGTACCTCCTGAGATCGGCTTTCAGTTGGCGGCCGCCACGCTCGCGGGTCTGGTCACCGCGGCTGCGTTCAGCCTCTCCGCGGCGCTCTGCAGCCGCGCGCTGCGCCTGGAGCACCCCCGCGCGATCGTGAGCTGCGGCGTATTGGGGACCGTGCTGCTGGTCGCGATGGGCAACCTCGACGCGGTGGGCCAGATCGTGGCGACCCGTTCGCTGCGCGTCGACTACTGGCAGAGCAGCCGGGTCGTCGACTACGCTATCACCGAGTTCCCGTACTTCAGCCTGCTCTGGGCCGACGTGCACCCCCACCTGCTGGCACTACCAGTCATGCTCCTGCTGCTGGCGCTGCTCTATGCCTGGCTCCTGCGTCCGCCAGATACCCGCGGAGGATTCTGGCCGTGGCTCTGGAGCGGTGCGGCCGCCTTGACCGGCGGATCGATCGCGGTCATCAACTCCTGGGACCTCCCGCTGACCGTCCTGTTCACGGGCGCCGTGCTCGTGACCGCCGCGCTCCGGAACAAGCGGCGTCCGTGGCGGACCGTCGGCTTCGCCGTACTCCAGTGCGCTGCTCTCGTGATCGTTGCTCGCTGGTTGTTCGAGCCATTCTTCAGCCGCTTTGTCGTCCTCGTCAGCGGCGTCGCCCGTACCACGGAGGGGACAGCGCTGCCCCAGTACCTGGTCCACTTCGGGCCGTTCCTCGGGATCGTGGCGTTGGCGGGCCTGACCTTCGCCGTCCGGCACTACGCGGTGCGTGCGGCGGCGCATGACAGTGCCCCGGTCGACATGTTCGTCGTACTGACGACCGTCGTGGCTGCCCTGGCCGGGTACACAATCGTGGTCCTCGTGCTCGGACCGCTCAGGTGGCTCTCGATCGGTGGGATCGCGATCTCACTCTTCGGCGCGGCGGTGATGGGGTTCGGGGTTCCTCTGGTCAGTTGCGGGAGCCTCACGGCGATCCGGCCCGTCCTGCCGCTCCTGGCTGTCGTGGCAGGAGGTCTGGCCCCCGTCCGGCCGACCGCTGCGGTGTTGATTCCCGCGCTCGCGGTCTCGGCGGCGCTCTGGGTCCGGCTGCGCGATCGCCCGGGCGCGGGGATGGCAGCGCTCGCCTTAGCTGCCGCCGTCGGCATCGGATTCGGGGTGGATCTCGTCTACGTCGTCGACGATCTGAGCGGCTCGGATTGGGCCAGGATGAACACCGTCTTCAAGTTCTACTTCGAGAGCTGGCCCCTCTACGCGCTAGCCGCCACAGTCGCAATGGCTTGGTTGATCCGGGCCGTGCTTTCGGGGACGGTGTCCAGCCCGATCGGCCTGATCGCCCACCCCAAGGCCCGCGGTCGGCCGCAGCGAGGGGTAGAACACACCGTGCAGGTTCTGGTGGCTCGCGCGGCGCTCGCGGGAGCGGTAGTGCTCGTCCTTGCCGGCCTCGCCTATCCCATATTCGCCACCCGCACCCGGCTCGCCGAACACATGCCGGGCAGTCCCACCACACCCACACTTGACGGGCTGGCCTGGATGCGGGGGTCGTGGATCTTCAACGCGGCGGGACAGCCCATCGACTTCAGCGGGGACTACGACGCGATCCGCTGGCTCCGCGAACACACTCAAGGCCTTCCGGTGATCCTGGAAGCCAGTATCGGGCCATACCGCGGCAACGGGAGCCGCATCGCGGCCGCCACCGGCCTGCCGGACGTGCTCGGCTGGGATCGCCACCAGCGCCAGCAGCGGCCCTGGCCGGAGATCGACGAGCGACTGCTCGACGTCCGGCGCATCTACACCAGCACGGATGTGAACGAGAAGCGCGCGCTCCTGCACCGCTACGGCGTACGCTACATCATCGTCGGAGACGTGGAGCGCCACACGATCATCCAGGCGCCCTTCGCCGGGGCGACGCAGCCGGCTGAGCCGTACGCCTCGCCCGAGGGATTGGCAGCGTTCGACCAGATGCTCGGCACTGATCTCAGGCTCGTGTTCGAATCGGGGAACACCCGGATCTACGAGGTGCTCCCCGTCCCCAGCCTCCCGCCGCTGGCCTCCCGGGGGGCGTCATGAGCGTGATCGACGCCCTGACCCAGGGCCTCGCCTGGTACGGGGTCGCGTTCGTGTTGAGCGCGCTGCTCTACCCGATCGTCTTTCGGGCAAGCCCGGCGTTGCCCGACCGCGGGTTGAGCCTCGCGGGACCGTTGGGCCTCCTCTTTGCCGTGGCCGGACCGTGGTGGCTGGCGGCTGCCGGGATCGCGCGCTTCACCAACACCCTCCTGGTCGCGATCCCGCTGGCGGTCGGCGCTGCCCTCTGGGCATGGGAGATTCGCCGGGGAGAAATCCTCCCCTACCTTAGGCGAAACATCGGCACCGTGCTGCTCTGGCCCACGTCGACACTCGTACTATTCCTGGGTTATGTCGTGTTCCGCGGCTTCAACCCCGACGCGGCCTACACTGAAAAGCCAATGGACATGGCGATGCTGGCCAGCGCCATCCGCGCGACCGACATGCCGCCGCCTGACCCGTGGTTCGCCGGCCAGCCGATCAACTACTACTACCTGGGATATGTCTTGATGGCGGCACTCGCTCGGCTGTCAGGCTCGGGTCCTGGGGTCGCCTTCACTCTTAGCCTCGCGACCACCTTCGCCTACGCCACTGTCGCCGCCGCCGGCACCGCGGCCAACCTCGTTCGCGCTGCGCGCCTCGGCAAAGCCACGGGTGGTCGTGGCACCGCCTGGCTGGGCGGGATCCTCGGTGCGCTCCTGCTCGTCGGCATCGGCAACCTGGAGACGCCGCTTCGCTTCCTTCGAAACCCGCGAGCGACGCTGGACGCCGGCTGGTGGAGCGGGGTCGGATGGCAGGCATCGCGCGTCATCGTTGACCAGGGCGTGCCGGGGTCCAGCGGGCCCCGACCGACGATCAACGAGTTTCCCGCTTTCTCCTTCGTCCTGGGAGATCTCCACCCGCACGTCCTGGCCTATCCACTCTTCATCGCCACGATCGGACTCGCCGTCGGGCTGTTTTCCCTGTGCGCGAGCGGAGGAGCTCGTGGAGGACTGCGACCGCTCCTCTTCCCGTTGGCGGCGAGCGGGATCGTCGCCGGAGCACTCTACGCCATCAACTCCTGGGATCTCCCAACCGCCCTGGCGCTCACGTGCGGGGGGCTGCTCCTAGGGGCGGGCCGGTGCCAGCTCCGCCCCGCACTCGTGGCGCTCGCCGTCCTCGTCGGCGCGGCGCTCCTCACCGCGCTGCCGTTCGCGCTCGGCTACACCCCCGCTATCGGGACCAGCGTGGATGCGATCCCTGCCTGGATCGCCGACCTTCCCGTCGTCGGGCGGCTCGTGCGAACCGTCGGAATCGTCATCTGGCCACGCAGCGCAGCGACGGCGCTCCTAACGATCTATGGCCTCTTCCTCGGGATTACCGCGCTCCTGATCGCCGCCCTCTGGATCCTCACCCCACAGTCGCGGCGTCCTGTGAGCGGTCTGCTCCTGGCGGCCGTGCCCGTCGCCATGGTGGTCGGAACCCTGGCACGCTTCGCGGCGCTCTGGCTCATCGGGATTCCGCTGGCGCTCCTGTTGCTGCTCCTGCGCCGGGCGCCGGCCGAGCCCACGATGCGCGCGACGGGGGCGCTCCTCGCGTTTGGTTGGGCACTGGTGCTCGTACCCGAAGTCGCGTTCCTGCAGGATGCCTTCGGCGACCGGATGAACACCGTCTTCAAGGTGTACTTCCAGGTCTGGGCGATCCTCGCGGTTGCGGGTGCCGCCGCGATCGTCCTCGCCATGCCTCGCCTGCGCGACGCCCTCGGCCGCGCGCCTACCAGGGCTGCGGGCGCATTGC
Source organism: Sphaerobacter sp. (assembly GCF_019683595.1). Taxonomy (GTDB): domain Bacteria; phylum Chloroflexota; class Chloroflexia; order Thermomicrobiales; family Thermomicrobiaceae; genus Sphaerobacter. Next base: position 15,715 of record NZ_JADGHZ010000002.1, read on the forward strand.
TGGCGCTCGTCATGCTCGGCGCGGCACTGTACCCGCCACTGTCCGCGTACCGCTGGACCGACGGTTTCGGCGACTGGCGAGGCATTGACGGTCTGGCCTACATCGACACGACGTCGCCCGCTGAGGGAGCCGCGATCGCATGGCTGGCGGCGAATGCACGGCCCGGTGACGTGGTACTCGAGGCTCCGGGCTGCTCCTACGGCGTTGCGGCCGGGCTACCGCATGACCGAGTATCGATGGCTACGGGGCTCCCGACGGTGATCGGCTGGCACTTCCACGAGTACCAGTGGCGCAGCGGACGGCCGGAGGAGCTCGCCGAGATCGGGCAGCGGCAGGCAGACGTGAATACCATCTACCGTGACCCTACCAGCCCGATGGCCCGTGCCTTGCTGGAGCAATACCGTGTGCGCTATATCTACGTGGGTACGCACGAGCGCGACGGCTATGAGCCTGGGTGCACGGTCGGCCCGCCCTATCCGGAGGACGGCTTGGCCGCGCTTGAGCAGCTTGGCTGGTCGCGGGTCTTCCAACAGGGCGATGTGGTTATCTTCGAGCGCCCCGACGACCCGAAACTGGCGAGTCGGCCAAATTGACCGCCTTGCCGCGGCTATGCTAAGATTTCGAGCGAGGTTCGCCTGATTGCCGCAGCACGCGCGGTCGTCGATGCTGCGGCTCTGTATTGTTCAACGGGAGGCATCAATCAGTACGACGAGACCAGTACGAACCAACGAGCGGATCCGCGTGCCGGAAGTTCGCCTCATCGACGAGGACGGCACGCATATCGGTGTCATGCGGACGCGCGACGCGCTCGAGATGGCGCGTGAGCGGGGCCTCGACTTGGTCGAGGTACAGCCGAACGCATCGCCGCCCGTGTGCCGGCTCATGGACTACGGCAAGTTCCGCTACGAAGAGAGCCGGCGCGAGCGGGAGTCGCGCAAGAAGCAACGGGCGGTCGTGGTCAAAGAGGTGCGGCTACGGCCCAAGATCGACGACCATGACCTCGCCACCAAGGGCCGGCAAGCGTACCGGTTCCTGCAGTCCGGGGATAAGGTGAAGATCTCCGTGCTGTTCCGTGGGCGCGAGATCGCGCACCAGGACATCGGCGAGGGTCTGCTCAATCGACTGGCGGAGCAACTGGCTCCGGTCGCGGTGGTGGATCAGGCACCGCATATGGAAGGCCGGACCATGGTGATGATGCTGAGCCCGAAGGCCCCCGCACCGGAGCGTGGCGAGTCGGAGCGCCCCGAGGCGAACGAAGGATCAGGCGCGGAGCAGTAGGCTGCGCCACGGGAGCGAGAAGGACACGAGGACACAGCAATGCCGAAGATGAAGACCCACAGCGGCACCAAGCGCCGCTTCAAGATCACCGCAGGCGGCAAGATCATGCGCATGCATGGTGAGCGCAGCCATCTCCGCCGCAAGAAGGCGAAGCGCCGGCTGCGCGCGTTCGACAAGATGATCGAGGTCGCTCCGGCCAGCCGCAAGCAGCTCCGCCGGCTGCTCCCGTACGGCTCCTAACCCGGCCCGACTGACGAGGGAGTGGACACGAAATGGTTCGCGTCAAGCGCGGCACCGTTGCGCGCCGTAGCCACAAGAAGGTGCTCAAGCAGGCCAAGGGCTTCCGCGGCTCGCGGAGCCGCCGGTTCAGGGCCGCCAATGAAGCGGTCATGCGGTCGCTGACCAACCAGTACCGCGACCGCCGCAACCGCAAGCGCGACATGCGCCGGCTGTGGATCGTCCGCATCAACGCCGGTGCACGCCAGCACGGTTTGCCCTACGGCCGCTTCATCGAGGGTCTCAACAAGGCTGGCGTCGAGGTTGACCGCAAGATGCTCGCCGACCTGGCGGTGCGCGACAGCGTTGCCTTCGGGCGGCTGGTCGAGGTGGCCAAGCAGGCGCTGTAAGGGCCGCCTGGGCCATGTCCGACTTCGGACCGACGGTCACCAGCAGCCAGAACCGATGGGTGAAGCTCGCCCGATCGCTCCAGCGACGGAAGGCCCGCTACGCAGAGCGGGCTTTTCTTGTTGAGGGGGTACGGCTCATCACCGACGCCCTCGACGCGGGCGCAGCCCCGTCGGTTCTCTTCATCGACGCGGAGAAGGAGCACACGGCTCTCCAGGAGCTTGCTGCGGAGGCTGGTGCCCGCGGCGCACGGGTTGTCCCGGTGACGAGTGCCCTCCTCCGGTCGATCGCCGACACCGAGACACCGCAGGGCGTCGTCGGCATCTTCCCCTTCCCGCAACTCGGGGAGCGTGAAAACGCACACGACAAAGTCACCGCGCCACTGATCCTGATCGCCGACGGAATTCGAGACCCGGGGAACCTGGGAACGCTGCTGCGCGCGGCGCTGGGCGCCGGGGCGAACGGCGTGTACGTGACCGCGGGCACAACCGACCCATTCGCGCCGAAAGTCGTCCGCGCCGGGATGGGCGCGCACTTCCGCCTCCCGATCGCCCACCTGGACTGGCGGGCGCCGGACCCAAGAATCGCCGGCATCGCCACCCGCATTGCCGCGACGGCCGACGCCGATATCGTCTACGACGCAATCGACTGGACCGCCCCGGCGTGCGTCATCATCGGCAGCGAAGCAGACGGCCTTTCCCCGGCCGCGCGGGAGTTTGCGACCGCGACCGTGCGCATCCCACTAGCGGGTGGCCTGGAGTCGCTCAACGCGGCGATGGCGGGCACCGTGATCCTCTTCGAGGCCGCGAGACAGCGCCGGGCACGTGAATTGCGCGGTAAAGGTGAGACGATAAGCGTACATACGCGCCACAATCCTTGATCTAGCATCGAGATGTGCTATAGTGGACGCGACGTTTCGTCACAACGGCCCTCGCGGCCGACGATGGGAGGGATCGACTCATGAGGAAGAGCGACCTCGTCAAGGCGGTGGCACGGAAGGTCCAGCAGCCGGAGAGCCACGTCAGCACGGTCGTCAACGCGACCTTCGAGGCGATTCGCGAGGCGCTAGCGTCGGGTGATGAAGTCGCCATCACCGGCTTCGGCACCTTCCGGATCAGCGAGCGGGGCGCGCGCGAGGGGCGCAACCCGCAGACCGGCGAGCGGATCACCATCCCGTCGCGCCGCAGCCCGAGCTTCAAGCCCGGGACGCAGTTGAAGCGTGCGGTGAGCGGCGAGGCCGCGGCTGCCGACTAGTTCAACCCACCCGATCACGAATCTGGGCGGGGCTCGATCGCTGGAGTTCCGCCCAGCATCCCTGGATTAAACGCCAAACTGACCTGTGAGAGTGCCGTCCACGGCCCTCAGGCTTGGTGCGCGCGTCTCGACGTACGGCAGTCGAGAAGCGCGTGTGAGCTACGCCCGCTGGGCGTCTTGTTCCACCATTCCGCCCATGAGGGAATCGACGAGGCCCGAGGCTGCGGCTCGCTGCGCCGCGGCCACCGCATTCTTGATCGCGGTGCTGTCGGACCTCCCGTGCGCGATGATCACGATGCCGCGTACCCCGAGGAGCGGCGCGCCGCCGTACGCCCGGTAGTCCAGGCTGCGGGCCACCTGGCGTAGCCTCCTGCGCAGCAGCAGCGCCGGTATCCGGGTATACCACCGGGCGGTCAATGCCTCGCGCAGCGCGGATTGTACGAATGCCGCGGTCCCCTCCGCGGTCTTGAGCAGCACATTCCCGGTGAAGCCGTCGCAGACGACGGCGTCGACTGTCCCGGAGATGATCGCGTTGGCTTCGATGTTCCCAGCGAAACGAATATCGGGAGCCGCCGCAAGCAGGCTGTGAGTCTCCCGTACCAGGGTGTTCCCCTTGCCCGCCTCCTCGCCGTTGCTGAGCAGCCCGATCCGCGGCTCGGGCACACCGTCAACATAGCGCAGGTACGCCGTGGCGAGGCGCGCATACTGCACCAGGTGCTGGGGTCGGGGGTCCGTCACCGCTCCCGCGTCCAGCAACAGCACGGAACCACCGGTGAGCTTGGGGAATGGTATCGCGATCGCCGGACGGTCGATCCCCGGCAGGCGACCCAAACCGAAGAGCGCCCCTGCGACCACCGCACCCGAGTGCCCGGCCGATACGACTGCCGATGCCCGCCCCTCTTTGACTTCCTCGATGGCCACCACGATCGACGCACGGCTCTTGCGCCGCACCGCTGCGACCGCCTGGTCTTCCATCGTGACGACGTCGGGGGCATCAATGATGGTCAGTCCGGGAAACGGGCCGCCAAGCCCGCGGACGAGACGCTCGACCTCCGCAGCGCGCCCGACCAGCGCCACCGGGATCCCCAATTCCCGCACCGCCCGGACGCCGCCCTCGACCGGCTGCTCCGGAGCGCGATCACCGCCCGACGCGTCCAACGCGATCGGCAGGTTCTCCCGCGACGTCGCGGTTCTCTCCAAGATGGTCCCGGCCCTCTCCAGCCGCTCCGGATCAAACGTCCAGGTTCTGCACTTCGCGCGCGTGCATCTGGATGAAGCGGCGGCGCGGCGGCACGGCGCTCCCCATCAGCATGTCAAAGGTCTCATCGGCCCGCACGGCGTCTTCCAGCGTCACCTGGAGCAGCGTTCGGTTCTCCGGGTCCATCGTCGTTTCCCAGAGCTGCTCCGGGTTCATCTCGCCCAGGCCCTTGTATCGGACGATCTCCCACGTCTTGTTCGGGCCGCCCGCGGCGATGATCTCGTCGCGCTGCGCATCGGAGTAGACGTAGTGGATCTCCTTGTCCGACTGGAGGCGATAGAGCGGCGGTTGGGCGATGAACAGCCGCCCGTCGACGATCAGGCTCTCAAGATGGCGGAAGAAGAAGGTCAGCAGCAGCGTCCGGATGTGCGCCCCGTCGACGTCGGCGTCGGTCATCAGGATAATCCGGTGATAGCGCAGCTTCGACGCGTCGAACTGGTCGCCGATCGACGTGCCGAGCGCCGTGATGAGCGCACGGATCTCCTCATTCTGGAGCATCCGGTCCAGGCGTGCCTTCTCGACGTTCAGGATCTTCCCGCGCAGCGGCAGGACCGCCTGGAACCGCCGGTCACGTCCCTGCTTGGCGGAACCGCCTGCGGAATCACCCTCGACGATGTAGAGTTCGGCCCGCGCCGGATCACGCTCCTGGCAGTCGGCGAGCTTACCCGGGAGGCTGAGCGTGTCGAGTGCACCCTTGCGCTGCACCAGCTCGCGCGCCTTGCGGGCTGCCTCCCGGGCACGCGCCGCGGTCACACACTTGTCCACGATGCGGCGGGCCGCTTGCGGGTTCTCGTTCAGGTAGGTTGCCAGCGCGTCGTTCACCACCGATTGGACCTGGCCCGCCACCTCGGCATTCCCGAGCCGCCCCTTGGTCTGCCCTTCGAACTGTGGCTCGGGCAGCTTGACGCTGACGATGGCCGTCAACCCCTCGCGGACGTCCTCACCGCTGAGGTTTTCATCCGTCTCCTTGAGGAAGCCGGCCCGCCGCGCGTAGTCGTTGATCGTCCGGGTCAGCGCGGCCTTGAATCCGGTGAGGTGCGTCCCACCGTCGATCGTGTTGATGTTGTTGGCAAAGGTGTACGTCGACTCGGCCACGCCGTCGTTGTACTGCAGCGCCACCTCGATCAGGTTGCCGTTCACTTCCCGCGAGACGGCGAACGGCCGCGGCTGGAGCACCTGCCTTCGGCGATTGAGGTGCCGCACGAACGAGACGATCCCCCCGTCGAAGTAGAAGGACATCTCGCGGTCGGTGCGCTCGTCCCGGAAAGTGATCTGGAGCCCCTTGGTCAGGTAGGCGATCTCCCGGAAGCGCTGCATCAGCGTGTCGAAGTTGTAGTTGATCGAGTCGAAGATCGTGGCGTCCGCCTTGAACGTCGTCTTGGTGCCGTGCTCGTCTGGCCCGACCTCACCGACCTGCTCCACCGGCGTGACCGGCCGCCCCCGCTCGTAGCGCTGGCGGTACAGTTTCCCGTCCTTACGCACCTCGACGACGACCCACTCCGACAGGGCATTGACCACCGACGCGCCGACGCCGTGGAGGCCGCCGGACACCTTGTATCCGCCGCCGCCGAACTTCCCGCCGGCGTGGAGCACGGTCATGATGACCTCTAGCGCCGACTTCCCCAGCTTCGGGTGAACATCCACCGGAATGCCGCGGCCGTTGTCGACGACCGTCACCGCGCCGTCGGCGTGGATCGTCACGTCGATCCGGTCACAGTACCCTGCCAGGGCCTCATCGACGCTGTTGTCGACGATCTCATACACGAGATGGTGGAGGCCACGGATGTCGGTCGTCCCGATGTACATACCGGGGCGACGTCGAACGGCTTCCAGCCCTTCCAACACCTGGATGCTTGACGCGTCGTACTTGGAAAGAAGTGCTTCTGCCACGAAACTACGACCTTTCAACTCGCTGGGCCGGCCGGGGCATTAGAGAGTGGACCGGGTTGGCCCAGCGCTCGCGCCCGGTCCCGATAGAAGAGCATCGCCGCAGCGATGACCCCGGTTGCGATGAAGGCGTTCCCGCCCATGGCCAGCACCACGCCCACCGGCGAACTGGTGAGGAGGTTGAGGGCCACGGGCACGCCGTTACTGATCACGAAATAGACGATGATGAATCCAGCCGCGCTCCAGACATTCCGCCGAACCACGTTGTAGCTGAGGTAGATGGCACGCAGCGGTCCAACATCCGAGACGACGATGGCGTACTGCGCGAAGAACAGCAGGAAGAACAGCCACATCCCCGCGGACCACGCCAGCAGAACCAGGAGCGGCACCGCATTGATCCCGATCACCATCAGCACCACGCTGGTGAAGATGACCGGCAAGATCAGCAGCATTGCGCCGAGGATCGTGATGACCACGAACCCAAGCATCCGCATGGCGTTACGGCCCGCATCCCGCCAGAACCGCCTATTGAAGGGCTGCGCCCGTACCACGTACGCCACGCCGGTGAGGTAGAGCGTGCCGACGATCAGCCCGGCGACCACCAGCGCAGCCGCCAGCGGTGGAATCGACCACCACGGCAGATCCGTCAGCCACAGGTGGTCACCGACCGCCGCGACGGCACTGTGACCGAGCTGGCCGACCAGCGTCGGAATGCTCACACCGAGCAGAGAGACGAGGTCGAAGCTCTCCCCGAATCGCACGACCTGATCGACCGCCTCAGCGTTGACGTCGGGAAGTGAACGAAGCCACCGCTCCACCTCGTCGGCCAAGGGCTTTACGGAGAGACTCACACCGAGCCAGAGGTAGAGATCGAGGAGCACCGGCACGAGCGCCAAGTATGGGCGCTGGACGACCAGAGCGAATGCCTCGCCGAACGTGTCGATGATGCCCGGCAGCTTCTGGTTGTCCGCCTCGCTCGGTCGCCGTTGACTCTGCACGTGGGCTCCGTCTCCTCCTCAGTAGCGGCCCAGTTCGCGGAGCCGCTCATCGGAGATGCCAAAGTGGTGGGCAAGCTCGTGGATCACGGTATCCCGCACGATCTCCCGAACCTCGGCGTGCGTGCGGGCGTAGCGGGTGATGGGTCCCTGGAAGATCGTGATCTTGTCCGGCAGAACGAACCCGTACCCCTCGCGCTCGGTCTGCGGTACGCCTTCGTAGAGCCCGAACAGGGTTCCTCCACCGACCCCCGCCGCCAGGCGCTGCTCTCGGGTTGGCTCGCGCTCGATCACGACATCGACGTTGTCCAGGGCGGCCAGGAACTCTTCCGGAAGGTCATCGAGCGCCTGAACGACGAGACGTTCAAACACCGATCGGCTGATATTCACTCCCTGACCTCCCAAGCCTGCCGCACTTGCCAATTATACCAGGATCATTGTCTGCATACCAAAATCGGGCCCGTCGGGGAGGCCCCGATAGGCCCGTAGGGAGCGCAGATTTGGCCGTTCCCGGTTGGTCAGAAGGAACCGATTGGCGACTACTCGCCCGACCGCTCGAGGGCCGCCCGGAGCATCTCGCGGCCGATCGGAAGCGCCGAGGTTCCGCCGACGCCGCCGTGCTCGACGATGACCGCGACCACGTACTCGGGCTCCTGCTTGCCCGCGAAGCCGATAAACCAGCCATGCGGCTCGCCACCGCCCGCTTCAGCCGTCCCCGTCTTGCCGCCCACGAGGTAGCCCGGGATCGCGGCATCACTCGCCCAGCCGTTCTGTACCGAATGCACCATCATGTCCCGCAGGACGGCGGCGGTGTCCTCGGAGATCGCGCGCTTCCAGACCTCCGGCGAACGGGTCTGGAGCGTCTTGCCGTCGTACGTGCTGACCCGCTGGACGAGGTACGGCCGCATCATCTCGCCGCCGTTGGCCACCGCGTCGGCGACGAGCGCCATCTGCAGCGGCGTGACGAAAAGCTGCCCCTGTCCGAATGCCGTGTCGGCCAGCGCCGCGCGGTTGTTGAGGAACCCCTCGTCCTGCGAGATCTGGCTCACCGCCACCGGGAGGTCAAACGGGATCTCCTGCTCGAACCCGAAGCGCGTCGCGTACTGCTTCAGCCGCTCCGCTCCGAGCTGAAGCCCGACCTGCGCGTACACGACGTTGAGCGACCAGGCATACGCTTCATCGAGGGTGTAGCTGACCCGGTTGGGGTCGGGGCGGTTCTCTTCAGGGATGACCCGTCCGTCGACGGTCAGCGCACCTTCGTCGCGGTAGACGGTATCTGGCGCCGCCACGCCCGTCTCGATCGCCGCTGCTGCGGTCACGGTCTTAAAGACCGAGCCGGGCGCGTAGAGGCCCTGCGTGGGGCGCGTCAAGAGCGCGGAGCTGCCCGGCTGCGTCAGTTCCGCCCAGTACGCCTCAGCCGCTTGGATCTGGGCGTCGGAATCCGGCCCGGCGTTGGTGTACAGGCGGGCCGGGTCGTAGGTTGGTGAGCCCGCCATCGCGAGCACGGCGCCCGTCTTGGCATCCATCAACACGACGGCACCTGACTGATCGCCCAGCAGCTCGTGGGCCCGGCGCTGGAGGTCGAGATCGATCGACAACTCGAGGTCGTAGCCGCGGCGCTCGCGGTGCAGGATACCGTCCAGCCACTCGGTGAACGGGTTGCCCCCCTCCTCACCCCGGAGATAGGCGTTGTAGGTCTGCTCCAGGCCGCTCAAGCCGTACGCGAGGGGCGAGTAGAACCCGGCCAGGTAGGTGGCCGCGGGATCCCCGTATTCCCGCCGCCACGTCCCATCCGGATTGATCACTGTGTCCGCGATCGGCTCTCCCCCGGCCGCAAGGATGCGACCGCGCGCCACCCGAGCCGACACGATCGCCTGTCGCGGGTCCATGACCGTGCCCTCTGCTGTCGGCATGGTCCGCGAACCGATCTCGTCGGCATCGACCACCTGGAGATGCACCAACTGGACGCTGACGAGAACGAAGACAGCGAACACCACCGACGCCGTCCGCGTCAACGACCGCTCGAAGCTGTTTCCCCCACCAGCCGGGAACGATGGCCAGAGCGCAAGCACCAGGAGGAAGAAGGCGACCGCGACCACCCCGAGCCACTCGACCTGCTGTTCCTGGTCGAGCACGAAGAACCCGTAGCCAACCACGAGCGCCGCGGCGACCAGCGCCACGGCACGGACGAACAGCCTCATCCTCGCCTCCACTCAGGGTCGCTGGTGCGTAGCAGCAAAGCGACGATGATGAAGTTGGCGAGGAGCGAGCTACCCCCCGCGCTGATGAACGGCAAGGTCACACCCGTCAGCGGGATCAGGCGGACCACACCGCCGACGATGATGAGCGTCTGGAGCGCAATGATTGTCGTCAGTCCGGTCGCCAGGAGCCGGGCAAACCCGTCCTCCGCCCGGAGCGCGATGAGGTAGCCACGCCCAATCAGCAGCAGGTACAGGCAGAGGACGCCGATCGTCCCGAGGAGGCCCAGCTCCTCCCCAATGACGGCGAAGATGTAGTCGGTTTCAACGACGGGGATGAACTGGGGATACCCGTGCCCGAGACCTGTCCCGAACAGGCCCCCGGCGGCCATCGCGTAGTCCGATTGGATCGGCTGCAGACCCGTGCCCCAGGGATCCACCCACGGATTGATCCAGTTCTGCACCCGGTCGGCGATCCGGCCGAAGAGCTGGTAGGCGACGTAGACCGCCGCAGCAAACGACGCGGACCCAACGACGACGTAGAGCGTCCGCCCCGTGGCGACGTAGAGCATGACGAGGAAGATCCCGAAGAAGAGCAAGGCACTGCCGAGGTTGTTCTGAAGCACCACGGTCCCCACGGCGATAAGCCACATCAGCACCATCGGCAGCAGGTACGGGATCGGCGGCAAGTTCAGCGGTCCGACGCGCCAGACGGTGTTGATCGCTGCCCGGTGGTCGTCGAGATAGGCCGCCAGGAAGACGACGAGGATGAGCTTGACGATCTCGTCCGGTTGGATCGTGACGATCCCCAAGTCGAGCCATTGCCGCGCGCCGTTGATCTCCTGGCCGAACATGAAGGTGATCACCATCAACAGCACGCCGGCGAAGGCCCAGGTGTACTTATACCGCCGCAGCCAGTCGAGCTGGCGGACGAAGGTCATCATGCCCCAGAACAGCACCAGCCCCATCGCCAGGTAAATCAACTGACGCTCCGGGAGGCGAGCCCAGGCGGCTCCCCTGGCCTCCAGGACCGGTTGCAGGCGCTGGGTCATGAGCAACCCAAGCCCGGCGAGCATTGCCACGATCGGGAAGAGGACCTGATCCCCTTTGAAGCCGGAGATGCTGAGCCAGGCGCTGATACCGATCAGCATCGCCACGTAGGCAAGGCTGACCCAGATGTCTCGCCAGGTCCACTCGACGGTGCCCGTCCGAGTCAAGAAGATGGTCAGCAGCCCGACGATGGCCATCAAGGACGGCACGACGAGCAACTGAAACTCGGTGAAGCGGAATCGGCGCAATGCCGCCAGCACGCGGCACAATCCTTCCCGTCAGATTGACCGACGCCACCCCCACCACCGGGCTCGGGTGGCTGCAGCCGGGAATCTTACACGCTGCGGCATCCGGTCAACCGGTCGGCTCAACTGGGAGGTACCGGCCGAGGAGCAGCGAGAGGCGTTGCCGCGTCTCCCGAGGGACCGCTTCCGGAGCCGTCGCAATCGCGTGCTGCAGCGCAGTGCCGCACGTGCACGCGGGTTCCGTTGCAAGCGAGGGGATGACGGCGCGCAAGACCTCCTGCGCCGTCTCGACGTTCCGGTGCAGGTTCTGGATCACCTGCGCCACGCTGACATCCTCGGCACTCTCGTGCCAGACGTCGTAGTCGGTCACCAACGCCAGGATCCCGAAGCACAATTCCGCCTCGCGCGCCAGGCGGACCTCCGGCATCGCCGTCATGCCGACCAGATCCATGCCCCATCGCCGGTGCAGTTCCGACTCCGCGCGGGTCGAGAACTGCGGCCCTTCGATGCAGAGGTAGGTACCGCCATCGTGTACCCGATTCGCAACCGCCTTGGCAGCCGTCACCAGCGCCGCGCGCACCTCCGGGCAGAACGGGTCGGCCAGTTCCACGTGGACCACCGGAGCCGTATCGAAGAACGTTCGAGGACGATTGACGGTCCGATCCACGACCTGATCGGGCACGACGAGGTCGAGCGGGTGGATGTCGTCGCGCAGGCTGCCCACGGCACTCACGGAGATGACGCGGCGCACGCCGACTGCCTTCAGCGCCCAGAAGTTGGCCCGTGCCGGGACTCGCGACGGGTGAAGCTGATGATGCCGCCCGTGCCGCGGCAGGAACGCGACACGCACCCCCGCCAGCGTTCCGATCGCCAGCGGAGCGCTCGGCGGACCGAAGGGCGTATCGACCTCTACCTCCTGCACGTCGGTGAGATCGGGCATCTGATAGAGCCCGCTCCCGCCGATCACCCCGATCACCGCACGCGGCTCATCCACCATGGCGCCCTCCTCCTCAGTCAGGTCCGGTCGCGCGGCCATTGTACCCGCCATTTGGAGGCCTCGTGCCGTCCGCGCCGGGAGCGACTGCTATAATCGGGCGCGCGTCTGCCGCCACTCCGAGCCGTGCCGGGGCGGCCCGGTGCCAGGGAATGCGTGGTCAGCCCGCGCGTGCTCGGCGACCTGGGACGCGAGGCACATGAGCCACACGGCAGCCCCACAGCACGACATCCGGGCCGACGATCGAACCACACGCCGGTCCTGCGCCGGCACGATCACCGCGCTCGTTCTCCTGATCGCCAGTGTCGGTCTGGAGACCTGGAACCTCTCCGTTCGAGCACCCTGGGCGATGACCCAGGAGCGACCGACGCCGATCCAGACGATGACCTTCGCTCAGGTCAATCCCTACGGCGTCAACACCTTTCTCGCCGACGATGTCGAGCCGTGGAAGCGCGAAAAGACGATGGAGATGATCGCGGCGGCGGGCATCGGGTGGATCAAGCAGGGGTTCCTCTGGAGTGAGATCGAGCCCGCCCGCGGCAGCCACTGGGACCAGAAGTGGCAGCAAGACGCCTGGAAGAAGTACGACGAGATCGTCGCGCTCGCCGAGCGCTACGGCGTCCGCATCATCGCCCGGCTCGACCACACCCCCGAGTGGGCCCGTCCCCCCGGCACGACGCCGAATACTCCGCCCTCGGACCCCGAGGACTTCGCCAACTTCGTCGCGGCCTTCGTCGAGCGCTACCGCGGCCGGGTCCAGTTCATCCAGATCTGGAACGAGCCCAACCTGGCGGTCGAATGGGGCGGCAAGGTTGACCCGGCCGGTTACGCCCGGCTCCTCGAAGCGGCGTACCGCCGTGCGAAGGCGGTGGACCCCAACGTGGTGATCCTCAGCGCGCCGATGGCGATGACGACCGAGCATTCCGAACGCGCCATGCCCGAGCTGGACTATTGGCGGGAGCTCTACCGCCTCGGCGCGGGCGCCTACTTCGACATCATGTCCGCTTCGGCCTACGGCCTCGACCAGCCTCCAACGGCGGAACCGGATCCCGACCAGATCAACGTCCGCCGGATCGAGCTCCTACGGGAGGTCATGGTCGAGTTCGGTGACGAGCACAAGGCGGTCTGGCTCAACGAGTACGGGTGGAATGCGGCACCGGAAACGATGGATGCGGACCGGCTCGTCTGGCGGCGGGTGACCGAGGAGCAGCAGGCCGCCTGGACCCCCGAGGGCATCGCCTGGATGCGCGAGCATCTCCCGTGGGTCGGGACGGTCAGCATCTGGTACTTCCGCCAGATCGGGAACATCCCGCCGAGCGATCCGCTCTACTACTTCCGACTTGTCGACGTCGAGTTCACCCCGCGCCTGGCCTACTTGACCGTTCAACGCGACGCCACCGCCCGGCAGCTCGCCCTGCCCGGGGTCTACGGAGAAATGGAGGCGCCGATCATCGCCTTTGGCACCTGGCCGCGGGTCAGCGATTCCCGCGCCATGGGGGGTCAGTACATCCGGTCGGACCAACCCGGCGCGGCGATCGAGCTACGGTTCTACGGCTCGGAGGTGACGCTTCTGCTCCCGCCCGTTGCACCCCGCGGGCGCCTGTACGTGGAGGTCGACGGCCGTCCGGCGTCCGGAACCGGCATCCAGCGTGACAGCGCCGGCCGCGCCTACATCGACCTGAGCTCCCTCCCAGTGGGTGCGCGCGAGGTCCCGATCGTCTCCGGACTCGACAGTGACCGACCGCAGGCCGAGCATCGGGTGCGGCTCACCCTCGGCTCTGCCTCGGAGCTGGCGATCGACGGCATCGCCGTCGCGTACCGCCGGACCTATACTCAGTTCGGCGCGTACGCGCTCGCGGGGCTCGCGGGAGTCGCCGCCGCCATCATTTTGATGAGACGACGCACACGATGATCGACTACGCTGACGACGCTCAACCGACGCGCGACTTCCCACCGCGGCGTCCCCGACCGGGCCTGACCGCCAGACGGCTGGCTGCGGCCGTGCCCGTGCTGCTCCTCGCGCTCCTCTGGGGTATCCACCTGGAAGCGACACTCCCCTCGATCCGGGTACCAGGGCCCGAACGCGCGGCGCGCGAGGGAATTCTCGCGCCGGGGCAGCACCATGTCGTCGACGCCCCGGTCGAGCTCGTCGGCGACTGGTACACCCAGCCACTCGGCGATGTCACCAGCGTCGTCACCGATCAGCCCGGCGCCGTCGCCCGCCTGCGCGTCCACGGCACGCAGGTGCTGCTGACCGCGCGCGTCGGCCCCGAGTCGAGCCGCGCCTACATCACGGTGGACGGCGAGCCGGTGCCGGATCTGGAACAGGACGAACTCGGCAGCTTCGTGCGGCTGCGAGCAAGCAAGGCGGCGGATCGCGACATCGTGATCGCCAGCGGGTTGGCGCACGGCGAGCACGACCTGATCATCACGAACGGGTCACAGGGACAACTTGCGATCTCCGCCATCATCGTTGAAGCGCAGACCCCCTTCCCCTGGGCCTTCGCGCTGTTCTACGGTGGGGTGCTGTTGCTCCTCGTGGTGGCGCTTCGCGGGCTTGCCTGGGAGGCGGTCTACCGGCTCGGTTGGGCACCTACCTCTCTGACGGAATCTCAACCCGGAGGTCGCCGGTGAAGGTCACCCGGGCGTCGGAGGTAGGTCAAGCGGCCGAGAGAAGGCTCCCGATCCCTACCTGGGGCGCGAGCGCTGCGGTCATGCTGGCCGTCGCCTCCCTCTACATCGAGCCGCCGCTGCCGGTCGTGGCCGCGCTCCTCTTGCTTGCCATCGGCATCGCCGCGCTTGATCCTCCCGGCGTGCTCGCCGCGATCGCGGCGTCCCTGGCGCTGATCGAAATGCCCATTCCGTTCGGGTCGCTGCGGTTCAACCCCGCCGAGGTCTTGCTTGCCACGGCCTGTGGGGGTATCGCGCTGCGTGCCGGCAAAACCCTGCTCCGCGGCGGCTTCTCCGTCGCGCAAGAGGCTCTGGGACGTGCTAGGACCCTCGCCTTTAGCGGCTTCGGTCCGGTGGCGATCGCGCTCGTGGTGGTCGGCACTCTGTCGCTGTTCACCGTCGCTGATCCGAGCCACCGTGCCGAGAGCCTGCGGGAGTATCGCTGGGTCATCCTCGAACCGGTGCTGTTTGCCTTCCTCCTTCGCTGGTACCTCACGGACCGCGCCGACAGGTGGCTCGTCGCCTGGCTGTTTGCCGGCGCGGCGGCACTCGCCGCCGTCTCCGCAGCCGTGGACGGACTGAGCGGAAGCGGGCTGGCCGTCGAGGGGGTCGTGCGCATCAGCGGTACCTTCCCGCATCCCAACGCGCTCGGCCTCTACCTGGAGCGTGTCGTCCCCTTCGCCGCTGCGCTCGGCATCGCCTTCCGGTCGCGCGTGGATGCCCGCTGGCTGGCGCTGGCCGCGGTCTGTGCGGGGGGACTGCTGCTCACCTTCTCCCGCGGTGCCTACCTGGGGGCGGGCGCCGGCCTGCTCGTCGTCGCCTGGCTAGCCGGGCGTCGTCGCCTGGCCGGAGCACTGGCGATCGGCGCCGTCGTGTTAGGCGGCGTCCTGGTCCTGGTGGCCGGCGATCGGATCCTCAGCCTCTTCTCCGGCGGCAGCGGCTCGCTGCGGCTCGCGATCTGGCAGTCGTCGCTGGCGATGATCCGCGACCACCCCATCACCGGGGTCGGGCTGGATCAGTTCCTCTACCAGTACGCCCCGCGCTACGTGTTGCCCGAAGCCTGGCCGGAGCGTTTCACCTCACACCCTCACAACATTGTCCTCGACCTCTGGCTGCGGCTCGGTATAATGGGCCTTGGCGTAGCCGCAGCCTACGTCGTGGTGCTCGTCCGCCGAGTTCACCGCATCGTCGGCCAGCAGACCCGGCTCGGACTTGGTGCTCTGGGCGCACTCGTTGCCGGCGCTACCCACGGGCTGGTTGACAACGGCTACTTCCTTCCTGGTCTGGCGCTAGCCTTTTGGCTCGTGACTGCGATCATCGACCTTGAGGTCGGACGAACCGGCGGTGATTCCGGCTAAGGAGGCATCGCGTGCGGATACTCGTTACCGGTGGCGCTGGCTTCATCGGGTCCCATCTCTGTGACGCGCTCCTGGCCGCCGGCCATGAAGTCATCGCCGTCGACAACTTCATTACCGGCCGCCGTGCAAACGTCGCCCACCTGCTCGAGCATCCCCGATTCACGTTGATCGAGCACGATGTCATCGAGCCACTCGACATCGAGGCCGACCAGATCTATCACCTGGCAAGCCCGGCCAGCCCCGAGGGCTACATGCGCCACCCGATCGAGACCCACCTGGTGAATTCGGTCGGGACGCTGAACCTGCTCCGCCTCGCGCAACGCAGCGGCGCACGTTTGCTCTTCACCTCGACGTCGGAAGCCTATGGAGATCCGCTGGTCCACCCGCAGCCGGAAACGTACTGGGGCAACGTCAATCCGATCGGGCCGCGCAGTTGCTACGACGAGAGCAAGCGGTTCGGCGAGTCGATCACCATGGAGTTCATCCGCCGCTACGACCTGGACGCTCGCATCGTTCGCATCTTCAACACGTACGGACCACGCAACGACCCGCAGGATGGCCGCGTGGTGCCCAACTTCATCATGCGCGCCCTGCGGGGCGAGCCGCTCCCGATCTTCGGTGACGGGTCTCAGACCCGCTCACTTTGCTACGTCAGCGACCTCGTCCGCGGCCTGATCCTGGCGATGGATCGCGACGAGGCGCGCGGGAAGGTCATCAACCTCGGGAATCCGGACGAGCGGACGGTGCTGGAGCTGGCGCAGATCATCCTGGATCTGTGCGACTCCCCGTCCGAAGTCGAGTTTCTGGAGCGCCGGCCAGACGACCCGGAGCGCCGCTGCCCTGACATCACCCGGGCGCGCACCCTGCTAGGCTGGGAACCGACGATCCCGATCCATGACGGCCTGCGGGAGACGATCGCCTATTTCCGTCGCTACGTAGGGCAGGATCCACGTGCGATTCTCGACGGCTAAGCCGCTGCCCAGCCTGCCAGCCCCAACGCTGTTCGGCTGGGCGCTCGCCGTCGCGGCTGTTCTGGCTATCCTGATACTGCCTCGACCGTTCGACCTGCTGGCCATCCCGGCGGTCGCCGCCGGACTGTTCTACCTGCTCGTCCCCGCCGCAGCGGCGGTCTTCCTCGTCGCGTCGGTCCCCGTGCAGGCAACGGGGGCCGTCAGTGCAGGCGGGGTCGAATGGACGGCTACCAAGGTCGCACTAGGCGCGGCCGTGGGTGCGCTCGCCGTTCACCTGGTCACCCGGCGCGAAACCATCCGGTGGTCGAGCATCCTGGTGCCGTACTGCGCGTACCTGCTGGTGATGGTGGCGTCGCTGCATGACGCCCAGTTCCTCCGCCCTGGCATTGCCGAAATCTACCGCTGGTCGACACCGCTCTTTGCCTTCGTGCTGGTCCTGTACGTGGTGCGCTCGCGGCGGGCGGCACTGGCCATCCCGATTGCCATCGGCGCGGGAGTGCTGTGGCAGGCGACCTCGGGGGTGATCCAGTCACTCCTCGAGCTGGGCCCCGCGAGTTTCGCCGCGGGTGGCGGGCTGTCCCGCGCCTACGGCAGCTTCGGTAAGCCGAACACCTACGCCGCCTACCTGGAGCTGAGCGCGCCCCTGCTGCTGGCATTGGCTGGGTGGGGGTTTGGTCAAATCGTTGAGCAACTCCGCGCGTACCGAAAGACCCGGCTGCACGGGATGGTGGCGAGTCGCGCCGAACGCGCGGGCGTCATTTGGTGGACCGGGTTCACCCTCTGGATGGCCGTGTGTGCGCTGGCCGGTTTGGTCGGCATCGTCCTCAGCTTTTCCCGTGGCGCGTGGCTGGGCACCGCGGCCGGGCTCCTCGCGATGCTGCTCGTGTCGGCAAGAGGACTGCCGATCGCCCGCGTTGCCGTCGCCGGCGTCGTGGCCGTGGTGCTGCTCACGGGGGGCATGCGCTACGCGCCCGAGGCGGTGCAAGAACGCTACGAGCAGCTTGTGAGCCAGGTCCGGCTCTTCGACGCGCGCCAGGTTATCGTGACGCCGGAGAACTTCGCGGCCGTGGAGCGTATGGCGCACTGGCAAACCGGGATCGCCATGTTCCAAGCCGAACCGCTGCTCGGTGTCGGCGTCGGGAATTTCAACGGTCGTTTCCGCGACTTCCAGGTCCATCCCGGATTTCCCACCTCCGCGGGCCACGCGCACAACTACTACATCCAAGCCGCCGCAGAAACTGGCACGCTCGGCCTTGCCGTATACCTGTGGCTCATCGGGACCGCTCTGGCGGTCGCGCTGAGGGCGGCCCGGACAACGCGTGATGCCTTGAGCCGGGCGGTCGGGCTGGGCGCGGTCGGCGTGACGGTGGCCCTGATGGTGCACAATGTCGTGGAGAACCTGCATGTCCTGAGCCTCGGCATTCAACTCGCCGCAATCTGGGCGCTCGCCGTGCTCGCCCTCTACAATCCACCTTGGAGCGGCGTCGCGCAGGCGGAAGAGGGAACGAACAGCGCGTGAGGACAACACCACGACTCGATGAGACACACTCGGAGCACGTACCCGCCCCGACACCGGCCGCCGACTCTAACGGCGCCACTCCCAGGGACGCCATACCGCCCGACGACAACGGCTGGAGCGACGATTCGCTGCTTCGGCGGGTACTCCGCCCGCAGACACTCATCTCGTTCGGACTCGCCGCCGCCATCGTCGCCTTCATGCTCACCCGCTTCGACCTCGATCTTCGCGCGGTCCTGAGCGAGATGCGGCACGCAAACCCGCTCTACCTCGGGCTTGCGTTCGCGTCGTACTACGGTGCCTTCGGCTTCCGCGCGGCGCGCTGGCGCTCGCTGCTGGAGAGCGCGGAGATCCGCCCGCCGGACGGCGAATCACTGCCGGGGCTACCCGGTCTCAGCGCGATCTTCGTCCTCTCATGGTTCGCCAACTGCATCGTGCCGGCCAAGCTCGGCGATGCCTACCGCGGGTTCCTGCTCAAACAGCGGGCGCGCACGTCGTTCAGCGGCGCGCTCGGGACGATCTTCGCCGAACGGTTGGTCGACCTGGCAACACTGGCCGCGCTCCTGGTGGGGTCCGGCTTCGTCGTGTTTGGACGCCACCTCCCACGCACCATCACGTCGTGGATGTTCTTCGCTGCGGGGTTGGCGGTGCTCATGGTCGCCGGACTCCTGTTCATCGTGCGCTTCCGTCATCGGCTGCGCGCCCTGGTGCCCACCCGCCTCCGGCACCACTACGTCCGTATCGAAGAGGGGGTAATCGGCTCGTTCGGGAGCGTCCCCACGGTGCTCGGTCTCACGGCGATCATCTGGCTGCTGGAGGGGGTTCGCCTCTACTTCGTCAGCATGGCGGTCGGTGCGGGCGTGTCGATCGCTGCCGCCCTGTTCGTCGCGCTGCTCGCCAGCCTTCTGACCGTCGTCCCGGTCACTCCCGCTGGCCTGGGATTTGTCGAGTTGGGTATCGTGGGTGCGCTGACCCTCTTCGGGGTGTTCCACCAAACCGCCGCGTCGGTGGCACTCCTCGACCGGGTCGTGGCGTACTGGAGCGTCATCGCCGTCGGGGCGGTTCTCTATCTCATCACCCGCTGGCGATGGCGGTGAGGCAGGTATGAGGATCGCGATTGACTATACCCCTGCCATCCGGCAGGGAGCGGGAATCGGACGCTACACGCGGAGCCTCGTCAGCGCCGTCGCGCAGCGCCTCGGGGATGACGAAGAACTGGTTCTGTGGTATGCGCGGGATGCCGAGCCGGAAGATCCGCCTTCGTGGGATAACGGTCGTGTGCAGCTCCGGAGGGTGCCCCTGCCGGAGCGCGTGCTAACGGGCGCGTGGCACCGGCTCCACGCCCCGGTCCGGCTTGAGCACCTGATCGGCTCCGTCGACGTCGTCCACGGCCCCGACTTCGTCATCCCGCCGACCAGCGCGCCGGCGGTCGTCACGATCCACGATCTCAGCTACATCGTCACACCCGAATACGCTCACCCTGCCCTCCGCCGTTACCTGATGCAGGCGGTGCCCCGCGCACTCGAGCGAGCCGCGGGGATCATTGCAGTCTCAGAGACGACCGCGGCCGACCTGGTCGAGCACTACAGCGCGCCGCGCGAGCGCATCACCGTCATCCCCAACGGGGTGGATCCTCGCTTCCAGCCTCCGGCACCCGATGAAATCCATCGCGTCCATGCCCAGCTCGAAGTTCGGCGCCCGTACTTCCTCACGGTCGGCACCATCGAGCCACGGAAGAACCATCGCACAATCCTCACGGCATTCGAGAAGGTGTATGCGGCCCATCCCGAGGTGTCGTTACTCATCGTCGGGCGGCATGGCTGGCTGGCCGATCCCATCGTGGCTGACATCGACGCGGCCGCGCGCAAACTACCGGTCCGCCTACTTTCTCGCATCGACGACCGGCTGCTCCCCGGCCTCTACGCCGGGAGCACCGCGCTCGTCTATCCTTCGTGGTATGAGGGGTTCGGCCTCCCCGTGGTCGAGGCGATGGCGAGCGGGGCTGCGGTGATTACTAGCGACCACGGTGCCCTTGCCGAGGTCGCGGGCGATGCCGCCCTGCTGGTACCGGCGGGCGACGCGGACAAGCTTGCGGAACAGATGTGTCGCGTGCTGGAAGATGACGCCTTGCGCGATGAGCTCGTGCGCCGCGGCCGCGAGCGGGCGGCACAGTTCACCTGGGAGGCTGCCGCCGATGCGCACCTGGCGCTGTACCGACGAGTGAGGGCAGAGCGGTGAACGAGCAGTTGCCCGAACCGCCCAACAACGAGCCGGCGCCGTCTGAGCCGCGCCGCCCAAGCAGCAGCGCGAGTCGATCCATCATCTTGATCGCCGTCATCGCCTACCTGCTGCTCGCCTGCATGATGGCAACGGTCGCGCTCGCCATCGTCTACCGCGTTTCGTCCGGCCGGTAGGCAACAGGAGATCTACGCCGCACGATGACCGACGCGCTCGTAGACTGGCCCTATACCTCGGCGGCACTCCTGGCGGGTGCCGCCCTCTTTGCGACCCTGCTCTTCGCGCTCGCGCGGGTCGGCATCCCCGGCATCGACCGCATCTCCGGAAACACCGTGCAGCGATTAGCCAAGAACAGCGCCGCCCCGATTGTCGGGCAGCTCGCCAACCGCGCGGTGGACCTGGTCTTCGCGGCCTTCGTGCTCCGCCTCCTCGGTGCCACGGCCAATGGGCAGTACGCGGTCGCGGTCGTGGCGTGGCTGTACCTCAAGACGATCTCTGACTTCGGCCTCAGCGTTCTGGTCACGCGCGAAGCGGCGCGTGAACCCGATCGTGCCGGGCGCCTGCTTGGGGCCAGCACACTACTCCGTATCGTCGTGCTGGTCGCCTTGGTTCCCCCGGTTGCCACCTACACCGTCGGGGGCACGCACCTGTTCGACCTCTCGCGCGCGAGCGCCGTCGCCATCGGCCTGCTGACCCTCTCGCTCGTCCCCGGCAGTTACACCGAGGCGATCAACTCAATCTTCAACGCCCATGAGCGAATGGAGCTGCCCGCCGCCCTCAATGTCGCCACAAACCTCTTCCGCTTCTGCCTCGGGCTGGCGGCCTTGGTAGCAGGCTTCGGTGTCGTCGGCCTTGCGCTCGTGGCGTTGGTGACGACCACCGTGTCCACGCTCGCCTACCACGTTGCGCTGCGACACCTCGGTGTGCGGCCTGAGTGGCGGCTCACCCGAACCGAAGCGCGCTGGTTGATCACGCTCTCCTGGCCGCTCTTGTTGAACTCGCTCCTGGTAAACCTGTTCTTCCGGGCCGACGTGTTCATCATCCAGGCGACCCGCGGCGACCACGCGCTCGGTGTCTATGACGCCGCCTACAAGTTCATCAACACGGTCCTCCTGGTTCCGACCTACTTCACCCTCGCCGTCTTCCCGATCTTGTCGCGCTACGCCACGTCCGATCAGACGCGACTGATCGACAGCTACCGGCTCGCGATCAAGTTCATGCTGATCATCGCCTGGCCGATGACGCTCGGCACGGTCGCGCTGGCGCCGCTCCTGATCGACATCCTCGGCGGCGCTGAGTTCCTCCCCGACTCCGCCAGCGCGCTGCGCGTCCTCATCTGGTTCCTGCCGTTAAGTTATGTCAATGGCGTAACCCAATACGTCCTGATCGCGGTGGACCGCCAGCGGTCGATCACCGGGGCCTTCGCCGCTGCGGTGGTGTTCAACCTGGGAGCCAACCTCCTGCTGGTGCCGCGGTACGGGATCTACGGGGCGGCGGCGGTGACCGTTGCTACCGAAGTCGTCATCTTCGGCACGCTCGGGGTCGCGGTGCGGCGTTACGTCGGGCGGCTCAACTGGTCCGACATTGCGTTCCGGCCGGCACTTGCCTCCGTTGCGATGGGTGCCGTGCTTCTCCTCACCTGGCGCCTCGGGGCGATCCCGGCAACCATCGCAGCCTGCGTCGCCTATGCGGGCGCGCTGGTCGTCTCCGGGGCAGTCGGACGACAGGAGGCGAACATCGTCCTCGCCCTCCTCGGACGAACCCGGACCGCTGCGTCGTGAGCGTCCGCAACGTACGTACTGGGTCGTGCTGGTCCCGCGTTCCCGCGCCAGGACGGCGATTTCTCTTGACACCCCCGGGAGAGCCGTGGTACCATTCCCGCCGGTTGGCTTGGAGGCGTGGTGTAGTGGCCTAACATGCAGCCCTGTCAAGGCTGAGATCGCGGGTTCGAATCCCGTCGCTTCCGCCAGACAGCATCTCGCACGGCGACCCACGCGGGTCGCTGTGTTGTTTGCCGCGACGTGTGGTCGAGCCAGGCGCTCGGACCAGAGGCGGCACCGTCGGCTCGCTCTGTGGCGCTCCATGCCCGACAGGCGCGGGCACGACGGGGAAAAACATGGTAGAGTATGGGCCAACGGCGTGGGGGCGTGGTGTAGTGGCCTAACATGCAGCCCTGTCAAGGCTGAGATCGCGGGTTCGAATCCCGTCGCTCCCGCCGCAAGAACCCAGAGACGGCGACCCGGATGGGTCGCCGTCTTGTTGTCTGGAAGCAGCCGGAACCGCCTGCCGTCCCTCGCGTGCCGCCGAACGAGGCCGCAATGGCCTGTCCGATCACGGGCGGTCTCGGACTGTGCGGCCCTGCCCTCGGCGCGTGCGGTGAACGAGCCGTGCGGCGGGTGGACCCTACGCGGCCCCTTGCCTATCGGCCCTCGTAGGCGCGCTGAAGCTCGGCGATGTCGAGCTTCGACATCTTGAGCATCGTCGACATCACGCGGTTCGCCCGCTCGCGGTCCTTATCCTGGAGGTACTCGTTCAGGATCGACGGGACGACCTGCCAGGACACCCCGAACTTGTCCTTCAACCAGCCACAAGGACCCGGCTCGCCGCCATCCGCGGTTAGCTTCTCCCAGTAGTAGTCGACCTCTTCCTGCGATGCACAGTCGATAATGAACGAAACAGCCTCGTTGAACGTGAACTCCGGCCCGCCGTTGAGCGCCAGGAACTCCTGGCCGTTGATCCTGAACAAGATTGTCACGACGGAACCCGGCTCGCCCGGCCCCACCTCGGTGTACCGGGTGACCTCGAGCACCTCGGAGTTGGGAAACACCGACACGTAGAAGTTCGTGGCTTCCTCTGCCTGACCGTTGAACCACAGGCACGGGGTGATTGACTGCGCCATGCTCCGCTCCGAATCGCTAGGCTCCGGCAGTACCGTCGCCACTGAAGTTAGCGGTCTCATTAGATAGTCGATCGGCCTCGGACGAAATCGACACCGTGGGTGCCGTGGCATCGTGTTGCTGGCCACCGCACACGACCCCGCGGATTCACTGAGCGGCGCACCACTCCACTTCGTGGCGTGTTTCCGTTGAGTAGCCGGCTCGGCAAGGGGGATGACGGCCCGCCGCCTCTCCGGCAAGAGATCGCGCCCTCTTCTGCGGGGGCCATTGACGGAGGCGGTGGCTGAGACTCCGTTCAGCATTCGTGGCACACCGAGTGCTCGCAACACTCCCCCATCGTGCTGGTGGTACTCCCGGTGACCGCGGGCGCTATCGCCGCACCCGTCTTGACGGGACGAATGCGCCGAGCGTGCGCCAACCGGCGTGCACATCTGATCCGGCGCCCCGGGGTTTTCGGTGGCAAGCCCCGGCGGCTGGGACCGGGCGTCGGCACAAGTCTAAACCCATATGTGACAGGAGCGGCGCCACGGTGACCGCCCGCGCACCAAGGTCGCTGACGGGAGCGCTGCTACCGGCCGTCAGGAGTGCGCACAGCCCCGAACCTACGATCCGAGGCGATGTTCGCCTTCATCCGGCCGGAGAGGCCGGCGAGCTCGGGGATCGAGGTTAACACGAGGCATCTGACGACTAGACGCCAAACGACGCCACTAGCCCGGAAGCGCGACCACGCCGACATGCTCCACCCACCGGTCGGCCTCGCTCGTCCACCAGGCGACTCGGGACAGTGTGCTATTGCGTCGAATCCGCACCCTCTGGGCGCTCCTCACCCCCTGTATGGACGCGGCAGCGTCTGCGTTCTTGACAGTGTTCCAAGAATGTTAGGTTGTTGGCTGTGTCGGGTAAGCCAGAGTTCATCCGTCCCAACTAGGCTCACTGGGTAGTAGACGGTCAGCACTCACAGCACCGGCACCCCCGGTGTACAGGTGCTCAGAACCGTTGTTCCCTCTCGACCCATGCAAGAGCCGAAGGGGAGGACCAGTGTCCAACAGGGCCATGAACACGCAAGCCGGTCGACCGCGAACCGTCATCGTGCTCGGGAAGGGTACGCTGGCGATTCGGATCGCCGACTGGTTCTATCGGAGTCCCGACTACCACCTGACACAGGTCGTCCCGGTGATTCCCGAGCCGACCTGGACCGACTCGTTGACCGAGTGGGCGCGCGAGCACGGCGTGCCCGTCGTGGCCTCAGGCCACTACCGCGACATCGAGGGGGTTCACGACGAGTCCTGGCGCGTCGACCTGGCGATGTCCGTCTTCTACGGGCACATCATCCGCCCGTGGTTCATCGCCAAGTGCGAGCGGATTTGGAATCTCCACAACGGCCCGCTCCCGCGGTACCGGGGAGTGTCGCCCATCAACTGGGCTTTGAAGAACGGCGAACGGAAGCACGGCGTGACCATCCACGAGATCACGTCGGGAATCGACGACGGGCCGATCATTGCTCAGGTGGAGTACTCAATTTATCCCGAGTTTGACGAAGTCCAAGACGTCTACCTCCGTGCACTGGAGTACGGCTGGACGCTCTTCCAGCAGACGATGCCGCTCGCCGACCGCATCACCCCGCGGCCGCAGGACGAATCGCTCGCCACGTATTACAGCCGCGAGCACGACGCGCTGCTCGGGGATCGCCGCGATTTTACACGGGCTGCATCCCGGCGGCAGTTGGCTGCCAGCGACCGCCACTAGCGCAGGTGGCTTGGCAGACGTCTCGGACGCGACGAACAGGTTGGAAGGGCGAGCAGGGAGTGACCGAGCGCACCAGGTTGGACCAAACAGCAGCGGAACGGGGCGTTGCGAGCACCGTCGAACGACAGGCGGCGGATAATCCAGCGTACACCGAGCCACGCCGGAACCGATCTGCTGGACGACCGAACACCGAGACGGTCGGTGCCGTCGTGGTCGGCGGCAACTTCCCCGGGCTCGGCATTGTCCGGAGCCTCGGGCGTCGAGGCATCCCGGTGTGCGTCATCGACGACGAAATCTCCGTCAGCCGGGTCTCCCGGTACACCACGCACCACGTCCGCGTCCCCGACCTCCTCGACGAGCAGCGTGCGGTCGAGACGGTGCTCGACGTCGGACGGCGACTTGGGCTGGACGGCTGGATCCTCTACCCGACGCGCGACGAGAACGTCGCCGCGTTCGCACGCTACCGCGACCAGCTCAGCGCCCAGTACCGCGTGCCGAGCCCGGGCTGGGAAAGTGTGCAGTGGATCTGGGACAAGCGCCGGACCTACGAGATGGCCGGCCAGCTCGGCATCCCGGCACCGCGCACCTGGTGCCCTCGGGACGTTGCGGAGCTCGATGAGCTGAACGTCGAGCTGCCGGTCGCGATCAAGCCGGCCATCAAGGAGCACTTCATCTACGCGACGAAGGCTAAAGCCTGGCGCGCGGACACGCGCGAGGAGCTGCGCGAGAAGTTCCAGCAGGCCGCGGCGCTGGTCGGGCCCGGCGAAGCGATGGTGCAGGAACTCATACCGGGAGACGGGCGCCACCAATTCGCCTACTGTGCCTTCTACAAGGATGGACAGGCGATCGGCAGTATGGTCGCCCAGCGCCGGCGCCAGCACCCGCCGGAGTTCGGCCGGGCAAGCACCCTGGCCGAGACGGTCGATATCCCACTCCTCGAGGAGTTGTCCGAACGCTTTCTACGCCACGTCAACTTCTACGGGCTCGTGGAGATGGAGTATAAGCTCGACCCGCGCGACGGGCAGTACAAGCTCCTCGACATCAACGCACGCGCCTGGGGCTACCACACCCTGGGGCAACGGGCAGGCGTCGACTTCCCGTACCTCCTGTACGCCGATCAGGTTGGACTCCCGGTCGAGCCCTGCCGGGCCCAACCGGGGATCCGATGGATCCGGCTGGTGACCGACTTGCCGACCGGTGCCGTCGAGATCAAGGACGGGACGCTCTCCTTGCGCTCGTATCTGCGCTCGCTGCGCGGCATCCACATCGAGTCGGTCTTCGCACGCGAGGATCCCCTTCCCGGGATCTTCGAACTCGCGTTGATCCCGTACGAAGCCATCAAGCGGGGGTTCTAGAACATGATCTACCACCTCGTGGCCGGAGGCCTCGCTGCCCTCGGCACCGCGCTCGCATTGGCCTGGAAGTGGCAGCTCGGCATGCGCCGCACCGCGGCGGCCGTCACCGTACTGGCGACCGTGTCGGCCGCCCTCGTGACCGCGCTGGGCAATGTCCTCGCGCTCAATGGACGCGTTCGCACCGTGCTCACCACGGCGTCGACGCTCACCGGGGCCTTCTCCGTGCTCGCCTACCGTTTCTACCGCGACCCGGAGCGCGTGGCCCCCAACCGCGACGATGTCATTGTGAGCCCGGCCGACGGAACGG
This sequence comes from Sphaerobacter sp., assembly GCF_019683595.1. Classification (GTDB taxonomy): domain Bacteria; phylum Chloroflexota; class Chloroflexia; order Thermomicrobiales; family Thermomicrobiaceae; genus Sphaerobacter. The sequence continues at coordinate 42,556 of NZ_JADGHZ010000002.1, forward strand.
TCCTCTACATCCACCGGTCGTCGAACGGCGAACTGCCGATCGCCACCAAACAGGGCCGGAGCTACACCCTGCGAGAACTGACAGGAACCCCGCTCCAGATGCAACACGCCATCGTCATCGGCATCGGCATGAGCTTCCTGGACGTGCACGTGAACCGCGCGCCGATCGCGGGCCGCATCGTGTCGCTGCAACGCTTCCCCGGTCTCTTCGGCTCGCTGCGGGATCCGCACATGATCTTCGCCAACGAGCGCGTCACGACGGTCATCGAGAACGGCAACCTCCAGATTGCCGTCGTGCAAATCGCGTCGCGTCTGGTTCGCCAGATCGCCTCGTTCGTCAGAGAGGGCCAGGACGTCGCCTTGGGACAGCGCATCGGTGTGATCCGGCTCGGCTCGCAGGTCGACCTGGTGCTGCCGGCGGTCGAGGGGCTGCGCGTGAACGTCCGGCCAGGCGACCACGTCACCGCTGGGGAGTCGATCCTCTGCACCCTCGACAGGAGGGGACTTCAAACGGTCGACGTCTCGCGCAGCGTGGAATTGGAGGAATCCCGTGTCGAGTAACCACCCTGCGTGGGATGATGTCGCGATAGCCAGCGCGGAGGGGCAGTACGGGTCCGCCGCGCAAGGGATGAAAGCGGACAACGATCCGGCAACACGGCTCCGCGTCGTGGAGATCGACGCCGAGACGGACCGGCGGTGGGCGGAATTCGTGACTGCCCATCCCGAAGGCCATCTGTATCATCACCCGGCCTGGTCACAAGTGATCGCAGAGACGTATGGCTACCGACCGGCTCATCTCGCCTGCGAAGACGCAGCCGGGAACCTGCACGGCGTCTTGCCGCTGTTCTCGCAGCGAGGGCTGCTCAGCGGACGGCGCCTGGTTTCCCTGCCGCACACTCCAGTGTGTGGTCCGTTGACAACCAGCCGCGCAGCGACGGCCGCCCTCCTCCGCGCCGCGGTGGAACGTGCCGGAGCCGACGGACACCAGGGGCTCCTGATCAAGGCGGACGCGCCGGACCTGAGCACCGACATCCCCGGGCTGGTGCCGGTCCAGTGGGATCCAACCTACATCGTGGACCTGCCCAGTCCGCCGCAGCCACCCGCCTTCAGTTCGGCTCGGCATCGCGAGCGGATCAAACGGGCGGTCAAGAAGGCGCTCAAGAATGGGGTGGTCACGCGGGAGGTGCAAACGCGCGACGAGCTGCGCGACTGGTATCACCTGTACCTCACGACCATGCGTCGCCTCGGCGTGCCTCCGCGGTCGTTCCGCTTCTTCACCGTGGCCTGGGAGCGGCTCAGACCACTGGGGCTGATGTCGGTCCTCCTGGCCGAGCTCCCCACGTCGAACGGTACGCAGATGCTCGGTGGATGCGTCTACTTTGCCTGTGCTCGGACAACGTTGTTCGCCTTCACCGGCTATCGTCAGGACGCACTCTCCCTGCGGCCGAACGATCTGATCCAATGGACGGCCATCCACACCGCCTGGGAGCGAGGACACCATCGGTTCGACCTGGGCGAAGTGGAACCAGGAGACGACGGTTTGGCGCGCTACAAGTTGAAGTGGGGCGCGGAGCCGCGGCCTCTCTACCGCTACTTCTACCCCGCTCCCAAGGACGTCGTCATGGACGTCGTCGCGTCCCGAGGGCGAGTACGGGCTGCCGCGCAAGCTACGTGGCGGATCCTGCCCCTCGCGGTCACACAGCAGCTCGGAGAGTGGATCTACCAATACCTGTGAGTCAGGGGGTTGTCTGCGGTCCAGGGGACCGCGTTACCCGCGTGGACCCCGCTCCGGTCAAACGGGCGCGCTCATTCCATTGGGCGAGGCCGCTGCAACGTCGCCCCGGGGTTGGGGAAGGAGATTGTGGATGCAACCGGTCATTGAGCACAGCCCTGTCAGGGCACGATCGCTTCGGGTGAGGCTCGTCGATCCGACCACCGATCCCCGGTGGGCCGAGTTCGTGACGTCCCACCCGGACGGGCTGGCATTCCACCATCCTGCGTGGCTTGCCACGCTGGCCGACACCTTCGGCTTCGCACCCTTTCACCTCGCCTGCGAGGACGAGCGCGGCACGGTGCACGGAGTGCTGCCGCTCGTGTACCGACGCGGACTGCTCCGCGGCCGTCAACTGTGGTCGTTGCCGTACACACCCCTCGCCGGCCCCCTGGCCCGGAGCCGGGCGGCCTTAGGGGCCTTGGTGCATGCCGCGGTGGACCTGGCCGAGCAGGCCGCCGGGCAGCGCCTACAGCTTCATTCCGACCTGCCGGATCTGACCGTCCGCGATGTGTCGTTCCTGCGCGTCGACTGGTATCCGAACTACGTCATCGACCTGTCAGATCGGTCGGAGGCCCCTCGATTTTCCAAGTCCCGGCGCCGGGGAATCGCCAAGGCGGTCCGCGCCGGGGTCCAGGTGCGCGACGCCGATCGTGTCAGCGACGTCCACGCGTGGTACGACCTCTACGTCCGGACGCTCCGCCGCCTGGGCCACCCGCCTCTCCCGCTCACACTCTTCGAGGCGGCCTGGACCCACATGCGGTCGCAGGGGTTGCTCCGCCTGCTCCTGGCGGAGCGGGTTGCGGGTGGACGCACGGAGCTCCTTGCCGGCGCCGTCGTGCTCCATGGGACCACCACGGTGACCGATCAGTACACCGCCGACCGCCTGGACGCCCGCCAGTACCACCCGAGCGATATGATCCTCGGCCAGGCGATTTACCAAGCATGGGAGGCCGGTTATCGACGCTACGACCTGGGCAGTGTTGCTCCCGACCAGACTGGCCTCCGACAGTTCAAGGAGGTATGGGGCGCCCGCCCACGCCCGCTCTATCGCTACTTCTACCCGCCCTCCGACTGGGGCACCCGCCTGTCTAGGCCGCGCTCACGCACTCAGGGACAGGCCGGGCTTGCCGCTGCATGCTGGCGACGAGTGCCGCTCGCGGCGACGAGGCCCCTCGGTCGCTGGATCCATCAGTACCTGTAGTGTGCGAGAGTGGTGAAGGGCTGGACATCATGAGCATCGACTACCGCCTGGAAACACCCCTCATACGGGAACAATTGCGGGTCACACTGGTCGACCACACGGCCGACTCGCGAGTGGCCTCATTCGTTGAGTCCCACCCAGACGGTCTTCCCTTTCACCACCCGGCGTGGCTCCAAACATTGGTCGACACATACGGATACCGCGCGGTCGCGTTGGCCTGCGAGGACGACCAGGGGAACCTGCACGGCTTCCTGCCGCTCGTGTACCGCCATGGGTGGCTTCGCGGGAAGGCGCTGTGGTCACTCCCGCACACGCCGCTGGCCGGCCCACTGGCTACCAGCGATGCGGCTGCCACCGCCCTGGTGCAGGCGGCAGTCGAGTTAGCCGAACGCGAGGTAGGGCAGCGCCTGCAGTTCAAGACGCTGGGTCCGGACCTCAATCAGCGCGCTCCGACCTTGCAGCGGGTGGAATGGTACCCGACGTACGTGATTCCGCTGCCGGACCGCACAGGCCCATTACGGATCGGCGCCCCTGGATACCACCAGGACATCCGGCGCGGGGTGAGGAAGGCCACGGAATACGGTCTCCGGGCACGGGAGGGTAAGAGCATCGACGACCTGCATGCATGGTACCGGCTCTACCTCGCAGGCATGCGCCAAAAGATGTCGCCCCCCAACCCGTTCCGTTTCTTCGAAGCTGCCTGGCACCACCTGCACCCGCGGGGATTCCTGCGACTCATTCTAATCGAACAGCGATCGGGAGGCTCATCCGAGTTGGTCGGCGGAGCGATCACCGTCCTGGTATCGCAGACGGCGGTCGGCGAGGGTATCGGTCAGCGTGACGGCACGAGCACGCTCCACCTCCACGATCTCCTGTACTGGGAGTCGCTCCACATCGCGTGGGAGGCGGGTTGTCGTTCCTTCGACCTGGGAAACGTGCCGACCGGTCAAGAGGGCTTGGCGCGTTACAAGCGGAAGTGGGGCGGCGTGCCACATCCTGTCTACCGCTACTTCTACCCCGCGAGCCCGCAGAACGCCCGGCTCCCCAGCCCCACCTCGCTCCAGCAGCGGATGGGGCGGCTGGGTCAGGCGGGCTGGCGCCGCGTGCCACTCGCCGCGACAGCATGGATCGGGTCGGTGGTCACGCACTACCTGTGAGCATCACCCAGCGGCGGCACCGGACGGGAGACAGTGAGGGGTTGGATGGTATGGCAACTGAATCAGTCCCGCGAACCGAACATCGTTCCGGCGGACTCCGCGTCAATCTCGTCGACCCCACGGCGGACCCCCGCTGGGCGGCATTCGTATCGGCACATCCGGACGGGCTGGCCTTCCACCACCCCGCCTGGCTCGCCACCCTGGCCGACACCTTCGGCTACCCCCCTGCTCATCTCGCCTGCGAAGACGACCAGGGCAGACTGCATGGGGTGCTGCCGCTGGTCTACCGCCGCGGCCTGATACGCGGCCGCCAGCTCTGGTCACTCCCCTGCACGGCCGTGGCCGGTCCGCTCACCACCAGTGCCGAAGCGGCCGAGGCCCTGATCCAGGCGGCGATCAGGCTGGCCCAGGAACCGCCCGCCCACCGGCTGGTACTTCACTCGATGGTGCCGGACCTCGATCCGGGAGGCACCGTTCTCTCCAGGGTCGAGGGCATCCCGACCTACGTGATCGATCTTCCGGAGCGCACGGAGCCGCTCCGGGTTGGGGCTGCCGGCAAGCACAGCGTCATCAAACGCGGGGTGAAAAAGGCACATGAATATGGCTTGCGGCTGCGAGAAGCCGAGCGCTTCGAGGACCTGGTCGCGTGGTATCGCCTGTACGTGGGAACGATGCAAGAGAAAGAATCCCCGCCTCTCCCCTTCCGCCTGTTTGATGCAGCCTGGCACTACCTGCGCCCGGAAGGAATGCTGCAGCTCCTCGTGGTCGACCAGCCGAGAGGAAACGGGACGGAACTCATCGGGGGCGAGATTCTGCTGCTCAATTCGCAGACCGTTCTTGGCGAGTACCTCGCCCGCAGCCCCATCTCGAGGCAGCTTCACGGTCACGACCTGATCCAATGGCACATCGTCCATTCGAGCTGGGACGCGGGATATCGTCGCATCGACCTCGGCGACGCCCATCCGGAGAGCGGTCTGGCACGGTACAAGCGCAAGTGGGGCGGACAGCCACGGCCGATGTATCGCTACGTGGAACGTCGTCCGTCGACGACGCAGGCCGGCACCAGTGGCCCATCACGCGGAAGTAAGCTTCGGCAGTTGGCGAAGCCGGCGTGGCGCCGCATGCCACTCCCAGTCGCGGCGCGTGCAGGGGCCCTCGTCTACCGCTACGCCTAGCCGGTTCCCCTTCCACCCAGGGCCGCACGAGCTCGGACCACCGTGCGGTTCCGCGCGGAGTTCGCCATGTCTGAACGCGGCTCTAATGAGTTCCCTGCCGCTAACCCTCAGTAACATTACTGTTATCGACTCCACGCACAACGTAAGGGTCCCTGTTAATCGGCCCAGACCATACTGACATACGGAAACTCCGGTCGATGGTCGGGAGTTGCGTCGGTCGGTGGAGAAGTCACGACGCCGACCCGATCAGCACGTAGCGCGCGACTGGAGCTGCGCGGGTCACTGTCCCCCGCCCAACGGTCCATTCGGCGCGGACGTACGCTGCACTCCGCCGCAGCGGCCACGTCACCCTCACCGGCGCTCACCGCGCGAGGTAGGCCGGTGAACCGAATGGGCGCGACAGGGACGGTCACAGTCTGGGAGCTGCCCCAACCTCGACGGAGACCGACGGAGTATCGCGCGGCAGCTTCCCTAGACGAGAGTGGTGGAATGGAACTACGCGCCTACGCGGCCATCCTGTGCCGCCGGAAGTGGATCGTTCTCCTCACGGTTCTGACAGCATTGGGAGTCGCGGTCGCCGCAAACCGGATCATCGCGCCTGTCTACGTCGCGACTGCGACGGCTCGGGTCTCGGTCACGTCGGGCTCGATCGACTACGTGATTCGGGATCCCACCTATACGGACCGCCTGCTCAACACCTATCTGACGCTCGTCACCAGTCACTCCGTGCGCGAGCAGGTGGCGAAAGAACTGAATCTCAATACGCTGCCGGAAATCTCCGGGACCGCCCCGGCGAACTCGGAACTCCTGCATGTCAGCGCCTCCCACCGCGACCCGGCCATGGCTGCCGCGATCGCCAACGCCGCCACCGCGGCACTGGCCGCTCAGGTGGAAACCGCCCAGCAGTCGAACCCAGAGTCCGCCCAGGCACTGGGAGAGGATTTCGCGGCGGCCCAGCAGGCCCTGCTCGATGCACGGCTCAAGTACGAGTCGCTGGCATCGGATCCACAGGCGGACCCGAACGATGTCGCTTCCGCGCGGATCGAGCTCGACCTGCGGCAGCAGGAATACAGCTCCCTGCAGACACAATATGACCGCGCTCGAGTGACCGAGGCGACTCGCCGCGACACGATCGTTCTGGCGGACCCGGCCGTACCACCGGAGAGCCCGAGCTCGCCGAACCAGTTGCTGAACCTGGCCCTTGGTCTCGGCGCCGGGCTCGTCGGTGCCATCGGGCTCGCGTTCCTCTTCGAGAATCTGGACGATCGGCTCTACACGACTGGGGCCATCCGTCGCGCGGCACGCGTACCGATCCTCGCGGTGATCCCGCGTTCCGGGCGACGTGCCCGCATCTTGTTGGTCTCTGCTAACGCTCGCCTGCTCGAAGCGTTCCGCTGGCTGCGGACCAATCTGCTTTATCAGAGCGCACGGCAACCGCTCAAGACGATCGTGATCACCAGCTCCCAACGCGGCGAGGGGCGTTCCACCGTGACGGCCAATCTCGCCTTCGTACTCGCCGGGGCGAACCGCCGCGTGATCATCATCGACGCCGACCTGCGCTCGCCGCGACAGCACCAGTTCTTCGGGTTGTCGAACCACTGTGGGCTCACCAGCGTGCTGCGCGACGAGGCATCGGTGGCTGACGCGCTCCAGACGACCACCATCCCTCGGATCCAGGTACTGACCAGCGGCCCCGAGCCGTCGTATCCGCCGGAACTGCTCGGCTCGGAGCGGATGCGTCAGCTCCTGACCGAGCTGCGAGCGACGGCGGACTTGATCCTGCTCGATGCGCCACCGCTTGAACAGGTGGCGGATGCAGCGATTCTGGCCGGGATCGTCGACGGCGTCATTCTCGTGGTCCAGAGCGGGCGCGCCCGCGAAGGGGCCGTCGTCGCCGCCATCCGCAAGCTCGACACGCTTCAGGCGCGCGTGGTCGGGGTCGTGGCCAACCAGGCCGACGCTGACGACGGCGAGCCGGCGGAGAGCTACGACGCAGTCCCAACCGCTCGTCTGATCACGCATGAGAACCCGACACCAGTGGCTGTCCGAAACGGGCGGCCTTCGCGGCTGCGCCAGCGGTTCGCGGAGGCCGAGTCAGAGTCGTCTCTGCGTGGTGATGAGTGAGCATGGCACGCGCTCAACGTCACTGGCGGGAATCCCAGAGCACCGGGCTGCGCCTAGGGAAGGACAGGGTCATGATGCAAGCCCAGCAGGCGGTGGAGATCCCAAGGGCCGTGGTTACGCACGTCGATCAACGGCGCCTGCGCTACTACGCCACCAAGCGCTGCATCGACGTCGTCCTGTCCAGCGCAGCTCTGGTGCTGCTGTCGCCGGTGATGCTGGTGATCGCGCTGGCGATCAAACTGGACTCTCGCGGACCGGTGATCTTCGCTCACGAACGGGTAGGCGCACGGATGCGGCGTCGTGGAACGACCGTCGCCTGGGAGATCCGGCCGTTCCGGTTCTACAAGTTCCGCTCGATGGTGCACAACGCGGACGAATCGCTCCATCGGGCACACATCGCCGCCTACGCAAGCGGGCAGGTGCAACGCGGACCCGGCAAGGGTGGCTTCAAGCTCACTGGCGACCCCCGGATCACCCGGGTCGGACGCTTCCTGCGGGCCACCAGCCTCGACGAACTGCCGCAACTCGTCAACGTGCTCAAGGGCGACATGAGTCTCGTCGGGCCACGGCCGGTGCCGCCCTATGAGGTCGAGCACTACGAGTCGTGGCACTTCGAGCGGCTGGCAGCACTGCCCGGAATCACCGGGTTGTGGCAGGTCACCGGCCGCTGCGCGCTCACCTTCGACGAGATGATCGCGCTCGACCTTGAGTACGTGCGGAACCAGTCAACGGTGCTGGACCTCAAGATCTTGGCCCGGACCGTTCCGGCGGTGCTCCGGGGCACCGGAGCTGGATAGTCGACGCACGAGCTATGGGAGGACGGAGGGACATGGCTGAACAAATAGGCATCGCGGTCCTCGGCTGCGGCTACTGGGGCGTCAACTACGTCCGGGTCTTCAACGAGATCCCAGAGACACGCGTAGTCGTAGCCTGCGACCAGCGGCCCGAGCGGGTGCGCGAGATCGCTCAGCGGTACCCCGGTATCGCCGTGACCACGGATGTGGCCGACGCCCTCGCCATGCCGGGTGTCGATGCCGTGGTGGTCTGCACCGAGGCGACCTCACATCATCGCGTGGCCCGCGAGTGTTTCCGCGCCGGGAAACACGTCCTCATCGAAAAGCCGATCGCGACGACGAGCCAGGACGCCGAGGACCTGATCGCGGCGGCCAATGCCCGCAAGTTGACCCTCATGGTCGGGCACACCTTCCTCTACAACGCGGGCGTGCAACGCGTGAAGGAGTACATCGACCGGAAAGAGGTCGGCCGGATCTATTACCTGTACGCGCGCCGCACCAACCTCGGCCCGATCCGGAAAGATGTCAACGCGCTCTGGGATCTCGCGCCGCACGACATCTCCATCTTCAACTACTTCATGGATTCCGCTCCGCTGTGGGTCAGCGCGGTCGGCTCCCGGGCTCTGCGTAACGGTCGCGAGGACGTTGGCTTCATCGTCCTCGGGTACCCCGACAACGTGCTCGGCCAGATCCATGTGAGCTGGGCTGATCCCCACAAGGTTCGCGAAGTGGTGGTCGTCGGGAGCGACAAGCGGATCGTCTTCAACGACCTCCAGACCATGGAGCAAGTGCGCGTCTTTGAGAAAGGCGTTGCCCCGTTGATGCAGAACGGGGAGGGCATCGGCGGAGACCAGCTTGTGGTGCGCGACGGCGACATCATCAGCCCCAGCATCCAGCCCCGGGAACCGCTCAAGACCCTCGCTGCCCACTTTGCTGAGTGCGTGATCCACGGCCGCCGGCCGCTCACGGACGGCCCCGCCGGGCGGGATGTCGTGCGTGTTCTCGAGGCAGTGGATAAGTCGATGGCCATGCGTGGCACGCCGGTCGAACTCACGAACACGAAGGAGTCGCTCTATGTCTACCCTGCAGAGTCAGCGTCGCATCCCCTTCGTTGACCTGGCCGCCCAGTACGACAGCATCGCGCCCGAGGTCGATGCGGCCATCGCGCGCGTGCTGCGCGGCACCGACTTCATCCTGGGCGCCGACGTCACCGCGTTCGAGCGCGAGTTCGCCGACTACTGCGAGATCGAGCACGCGGTCGGCGTCGACTCGGGTACGTCGGCCCTGGAGCTCGCGCTGCGGGCATTCAACATCGGGCCAGGGGACGAGGTGATCACCCAGGCGAACACGTTCGTCGCGACGGTGTTCGCGATCGCCTACACGGGGGCGACTCCGGTGCTCGTGGACGTCGATCCGAGCACCTACAACATGGATCCGGAGCTGCTCGAGCAGGCAATTACGCCGCGCACCAAGGCCATCTTGCCGGTCCACCTCTACGGCCAACCGGCCGACATGGACCCGATCGTGGAGATCGCCCGGCGCTACGGCCTCATCGTGATCGAGGACGCCTGCCAGGCACACGGTGCCCGCTACAAGGGCCGACGGGTCGGCACCTTCGGCCACGCTGCGGCCTTCAGCTTCTATCCCGCGAAGAACCTCGGTGCCTACGGAGACGGCGGCATGGTCGTTACGCCGGACGCCAAGGTGGCCGATACGGTGCGCCTCCTCGGCAACTACGGCCAGCGGGAGAAGTATCACCACCTGCAGTTGGGCTTCAATCGCCGGTTGGACACGCTCCAGGCGGCGGTGATGCGGGTCAAACTCCGCTACCTCGACGAATGGAACGCCGCACGGCGCCGTCACGCCGAACGGTATGCGGAGGTCTTGCCGGAGAACGTCGGCATCCCCTCGGTGCCGTCATATGCGGAACCGGTCTGGCACCTCTACGTGATCCGAGTGCCGAATCGGGACGCGCTCCGCGCCGCACTGGCTGAGCGCGGCATTGCGACGGGTATCCACTATCCGATCCCGATCCACCTGCTGCAAGCGTGCTCAGGGCTCGGCTACCGGCGCGGCGACTTTCCGGTCACCGAAGCTGTCGCTGATCAGATCCTGTCCCTCCCCATGTATCCGGAGCTGTCGGACGGCGCGATCGACTACGTCGCAGCAGCCATTCGCGATGTCCTGGAGCGAGACCAGCCCGCACCGGGGATCGCACGAACCGCTGACTGATCGCGACGCAGTCGCCCGTCAGGCGGAGTACGTGCCACCAACCGCCCGGACGGGTGCGGCGGTCGGCTGAGGAGCATGAGCGTGGCGAGTTGGAACCTCGTCCAACCCAAGTGGATCGACGAAGCGAGCCGGGGCGGTTTCGGCCATCTGGTCACGTCCTGGCCCGCGCAGTTGATCCTCGCGGCCGCCGTCGGGCTTGGGCTCGGCGGCGCCGCGATCGTCGTGACCGGGTCGAACAGTCGATTCGCCCCGCTGCTGCTCGCTGGGCTCCTGGCTCCGTTCATCGTGGCAGTTGTCGGGCGCGTGCGCTACGTGCTCCTGATCCTGTTGATCATCACCATCCCGACCGGCCCGGACATCTATCTGGGATACCGCGAAGCCATTGGGATGCTCGGCGGGATCGGCGGATGGAACATCTCGCTCGGAACCGTGGCCCTGGGAGGGTTGTACGCGCTCTGGATCGGGGCCGCGCTGACCGGGGTTGCGTACGCTCCACGCCCGGCGCTCCGCGAGGCGCGTCCGGTCTTCCTGTACCTGCTCCTGAACATCGTGTCGATCCTCTTCGCACGGGACGTTTTCGCGTCGCTGTTTGAGACGTTTTGGTTGATCCAGATCGTCCTGATGTTCCTTTATGTCGCGAGCACCGTGGAGACGCGGCGGGATGTCTACGTCATCCTGGCCGCGATGATGGCGGCGCTGGCGATCGAGAGCATCATCATGATCGGCGTGGCCGCGACCGGCGTCACCTTCGAAGTCGCGGGTATCTCGACGCGCGTGACCACCACGAGCGTCTACGCCGGCGGGTTTACCCGAGCAGCCGGCACGCTCGGCTCACCCAACGCTGCGGGCGCCTACCTTGCCTTCCTTCTCGCACCGGCGCTGTCGCTCACGATCTGTCACCTGCCGAAGCGATTGCGCTGGCTTGGCGGCGTCGCCTTTGCGCTGGGCACGGTCGCGCTCATTCTGACGCTCTCACGAGGCAGTCTCCTATCGTTCGGCATTGCCGTCATGGTGCTCACCGCGATTGGGCTGCATCGTCGGTGGTTTGCCGCGTCCACGATCGTCGCCATGGCCGCGGTCGGCATCGTGGTGGCCGTCATCTTCGGGCCAACGCTTGTCGCTCGCCTCTTCGGGGAAGACCACGGCGCGGCGGAAGCGCGTATCCCCCTGATGCAGATCGCCTTCCTGGTGATCGGCGACCATCCGCTCGGGGTGGGCCTGAACAACTTCACCGCCGTGCTGCCGGCATATGTCGGGCCCCAGTTTTCAACGCAATTCATTTACAGCGTCCACAACTACTACCTGACGATCTGGGCCGAGATCGGTCCGGTGGGGCTCGTGGCTTTCCTCTGGATCCTGGCCGCCGCCGTCCGTCGCGCATGGGCATGCGCTCACACGCTCGGTCCCGACCTCGCGCCGTTCGCGGTAGCGGTGTTCGGGTCCTTGCTCGGGGAGTCGGTGCACATGTTCGTCGACGTCTACAAGAGCTGGGCGCAACTCGACTCGCTGTTCCTGGTCGCGGGCCTCCTCATCGCCCTCACCAGGCTCGGCCGCGCGGATGTGGCTGGGCGGCCAGCGAACCGTTGGGTGCGCCTGCCCGCGTTTATCCCCGACTACCGCACCACTGGGGTAGGGGGGTAGCCGCCGATGTCCAGCACCTTCTCGATCAGCCTGCGCACCATCGCTCGTAATGCCGCCTCGGTGCTCGCCAGCGACGTGGTCACCCGGGCATCGACGTTCGTGCTCTACGCACTCGTTACCCGGCACCTGGGCCTGTTCCGCTTCGGTCAACTCTCGCTGGCGTTGAGCATCGTCTACACCGCCCAGGTCTTCGCGACGGCAGGGTTGAAGACGCTCATCATCCGCGAGGCCGCGAAGGATCGAACGAAGACGGCCCAGTACCTGGTGAACGGGGTCGCAATCGTCACGGGGGCAACGCTGATCTCGCTCGTGCTGCTCCTCGGCTTCGTCTGGATTATGGGCTACGGAGCCGACACCGCGCGGGTGATCTTGCTGCTCGCGCTGATCCTGTTTCCGTACACGATTTCAACGATCTGCGAGGCGCTCTTCCAGGCGGTGGAGCAGATGCACTTCATCGCCTACGTGAACATCCCGCTCAACCTGGCGAAGGCGGGGGGCGCATTCGTCCTGCTTCGTGCGGGCGGCGGAATCTATACGGTCGTCGCGATCTTGCTGCTGACGCAGGGAGCGATCGCCGCGTTCGAGCTGGCGCTTGTCGTCTCCCGTGTCACCCGGCCCAGGCTGCGGATCGATCTCGGCTTCATTCGCCGTGCCCTGAGCCAGACAGCGCCGTTCCTCGCCATCGACGTGCTCATCTCCCTGTGGGGCACGATCACGATCGTCATCTTGTCGTCCTTTCGGAGCGAATCAGACGTCGGGCTGCTCAGCGCCTCATCGCAACTGCTCACGCCGGTTGTGCTGCTCTACCAGAGCGTGGTTCTCAGCCTGTTCCCGGTGATGTGCCGCCGCTACGAAGCGGGCTTCGAGAGCCTCAAGCGGCTCTCCCAGCGCGTCACCGAGCTGCTGATGACGATCGGTCTGCCCATCGTCGTGGGGTTGTCGTTCCTCGCGGAGCGCATCCTGGTGCTCGTGTACGGCGGGCAGGACTTTGCCCTGGGCGCCGTCGTGCTCCGGATCGTTGTTTGGGAAGTCTTCCTCCGCGCGTACACGACGGCCCTCGGGCAGACCCTACTCGCCGGAGATCGCGAGCGCATCACCCTGAGCATCGTGGCGATCAACACCCTGGCCAACCTGGTCATCGGGGTGATCCTCATCAGCCAGTTCGGGCTGATCGGTGCAGCACTGACCATCGTGCTAACCCGTGGCGTCGGCGTGGTGCAGCACTACATCCAGGTCTCCCGCATCGCCGGCTCGGTCAACCTGCTCGCGCCTGTGCGCATACCCGCACTCGCCAGCCTGTGCATGGGGGTGTACCTGATCGTGTTCAGGCACCACGGGATCGTGATCACCATCGTCAGCGCGGCCTTGGTGTACGCGGCCGCGCTCGGCGCCCTGACGATTTGGTCCGCCGGCGGTGTCCGGCGCGTCCGCACCCACTATCGCTACCTGTGGTCGGAATGACTCGCACGACGCGGCCTGAGAGACAGCCGCTGGAGGAGGGCACACCACGCATGCGAGTGACCTTGATTTCCTACATCTCGGCGGAATACTGCATCCGCCTGGCCAGCGCCTTGGCGCAGGAGGCGGAGGTACAGCTCATCCTTCCGCGCGAGATCTCCGAACCACACCTGTCCCTGGTCAGCCCGAACGTCCGGTTCCTCGCTTTTGACAAGCCGCGGATGCGGCAACCGCTCCGGCAACTCGTCTCACTGCGCCATCTGCTCCGGGAGATCAATGACTTCCGCCCGGACGTGTTGCACCTGCAGCAGGGGCATCTGTGGTTCAACCTTGCCCTCCCCCTCCTGCGGCGCTATCCGCTCGTGCTCACCGTCCACGACGTTCGCCACCACCCGGGTGATCGCTCATCACAGAAGACCCCGCAGGCGGTCTTCGACTATGGGTTCCGTCGTGCGGCCCGCGTCATCGCTCACTGCGAACGCATGAAGCAGCAACTCGTGGACGAGTGCGGCTTGTCCAGTTCGCGGATCGATGTGATCCAGCGGGTGCTGGTGGGACACGATGAGATCAAGGACGTGGAACCGGCCGACACCAAGCGCATCCTGTTCTTCGGGCGAATCTGGGCCTACAAGGGGCTGGAGTACCTGATCCGTGCCGAGCCGCTGATCACCGCCAGGGTTCCGGATGCGCGCATCGTCATCGCCGGCGAGGGCGAGGACTTCACCCGCTACCGCCAGATGATGCAGAACCCCGACCACTTCGAGGTCCACAACCGATACGTCTCGCACGAGCAGCGGGCCGCGCTGTTCGCCGAGGCCAGCGTGGTGGTCCTTCCATACGTGGAGGCATCCCAGAGCGGCGTCGCGCCGCTTGCCTACATGGCCGGAAAGCCGGTCGTCGCCACCGACGTCGGCTGCCTCCCGGCTCTCGTTGAGGACGGCCGCACCGGCTATCTCGTCCCCCCGCGGGACGAGCGCGCTCTGGCCGATGCCGTCGTCCGCCTGCTCACCGATGCCCCGCTTCGTCACCGGATGGGGCAGGCCGGGCGCCGAAAGCTGGAGACCGAGTGCCACCCGGACGTCATCGCCAAGCAGACGCTCGCGGTCTACGACCGCGCGCTTGCCGACACGTCCGCTCGGTCGTCCCAGGGGAAGGAGGTCAAACCGTGGATCACTACGCTCTAGCTGCCGACAAGCTCTATCGGTACCTGGTGACCAACCACGGAGACGGCGGCGCGCTCGTCGGGCCCGATCCCGGGATCCGCTTCAACTACCGCATCGGCCGCTTTGTCAAGGGTTATCTGGGCTTCGTACGGTGGAACGATCAGTTGTACTACCTGCAGGGGCAGGCTTACTGGATCCTTGCGAACTGGATCCTGCACGAGCGCACCGGCGACGAATCGTACGCCCGAACAGCGATCGATTGTGCCGACAAGATCCTGGCACGCCAGCGACCCGACGGCGCCTGGGACTACCCGAACCCGGAGTGGGCCGGGAGGGTGGCGACCGTAGAGGGCACCTGGGCGAGCATCGGGCTCATCGAGACGTTCCGGCGCACGGGCGAGCAACGCCTGCTCGACGGCGCCCTCCGCTGGCACTCCTACCTCCACCGGGAGATCGGCTTCCAGCGCATTGGCGACGAAGTTGCCGTCAACTATTTTGCTCGCCGAACAGACGCGCGGGTTCCGAACAACAGCACGCTCTATCTCTATTTGCTCGGAGCACTCTGGGCGACGACGAAGGACCAGCGTTATCTCGATGAGACGCCCGGGCTGGTGACCTTCCTGGAGCGAGCACAGCTCTCCACCGGCGAGCTTCCTTACTCGGTGGACGGTCTGGAAGACACGCGCGGGCGCACACATTTCCAGTGCTACCAGTACAACGCGTTTGAGTGTCTCGACCTGATCCAGTACCACACGCTCACCGGTGACGATCGGGTCCTCCCGATTATCAGCAACGTTCTGCGGTTCCTGAGCGACGGAATCCGGGAGGACGGGCACGCGGCATACGCCTGCAACAGTGTCCAGCGCCGGGTCAGCTACCACACCGGAGCGCTGGCCGCCGCCTTCACCGAGGCCCGGCGGGTCGGGATCGACGACTACACCCCCCTGGCCCGCAAAGCGTACGCGTATCTCATCAGCCTGCAACGACCCGACGGCGGGTTCATCCACTCTCAACGCGACTACGGTGTGCTGCGCGATGTCCGCTCGTATCCACGCTACCTGGCGATGATCCTGTACCACCTGCTCATCGCCGAGGCGCTCACCGAGGACACCACGGGGAAGGAGGCAGCGTACGACTCCGTACGCTGAATGGCTATGCGGATTGCCGTCATCGCCTCGATGAAGCGAGGACTCGAACACTTCGTCTTTCGCGAGCTCATGTCGCTGGAGAAGCGGGGTCTGTCCATCAGCCTCTACCCGACGAAGCAGGGGCCGGGGCTCTACAACCCGAAGCCGGAGTGGGATGTCCTCCGCTGGCGGCCGCTGGCGGTGGTGGCGGCACAGCCGCGCTGCTTCCTTCGAGCGCCGGCGACCTACCTGCGCCTGCTCCGCGAAGCCGTTGCCATGCGCGCGATCGTCGACTTCCTGCTGGCCTGGTACTTCGCCCGGTCCATGACGGATGCCTCGGTGATCTACGCCACCTTTGGCGATCACAAGCTATTCGTCGGTTACTTCTGCAAGCGGATTCTCGGGCTCCCGCTGGTCGTGACGATTCACGCCTACGAGCTGTATCAGAACCCAAACCCGCGGCTGTTCCGCCGCGCCCTCGCGGCATGTGACCAGATCATCACCGTGACCGAGTACAACCGGGAGATTCTGGCGGAACGCTACGGCGTCGACCCGGAACGCGTCGCCGTCGTGCGCATCACGGTGGATACCGACCGCTACCGGCCGGCCGACAAGTTCGTGATCCTCATCGTCGCCTACTTCGTGGAGAAGAAGGGGCACGACGTCCTCTTCGAAGCCGTGCGCCGGCTGGGCCGCGACGACATTGAGGTCTGGGTCGTGGGCGACGTCGGCCCGGGGGAACCGGTGGTCGACGCCCGGGCGCTGGCGGCAAAGCGCGGCGTGGCATCCCAGGTGGTCTTCTTCGGCGCGCTGGGCGGCCAGGCACTGGAAGCCCTCTATCGGGCCTGCGACGTGTTCTGCCTGCCCAGCCACCACGATAGTCTCGGCGGCGCCGAGGGCTTCCCGACCGCCATCGCCGAGGCCATGGCCTTCGGCAAGCCGGTCATTTCGACCCGCCACGTCGAGATCCCGCGCATCCTCGACGAGATCCTCGTCGACGAGAAAGACCCCGAGGGACTCGCACGCGCGATCGACTACCTCTACCGCCATCCGGAAGAGCGTGCGCGCCTCGGGGAGAAGAACCGGCGGATCGCCGAAGAGCGCTTCTCACTGCGAAACACCGACAAGACCGCGGCGATCCTCGCCGGGCTCGCGTCCGCCAACAAGCCCGATACCGCCAACCCAGCGACATCAGTGGCTGAGGCCACGGCCAGGGAGCCATTCGCGGTCCCGGCATCGCGCGATCGCGGTCAGTAGGAGGAGAGCCATGGGTGGAATCTACCGCGTCTACCACGTCCGGCACCGCGGGGCAATCGACGACCCTCTGGTCGCCTCCGGACGGTCTACCAGTCTGACGATCCAGTCACGCGACTGCTAAGGAGGTCCCCATGAAGATCAGTGTGTTCGGCCTCGGCTACGTCGGCTGTGTCTCCGCCGCGTGCCTGGCCCACGACGGGCACCAGGTTGTCGGGGTCGACGTCAATTCGCAAAAGGTGGAAACCGTCGGCGCCGGACGGTCCCCGATCGTCGAGCCCGGGCTGGATGAGCTCGTGGCGGAGGGCGTTCGCTCCGGGAGACTCGTGACTACGACGAGCGCGCGCGAGGCGGTGGCCGCAAGCGATGTCAGCCTGATCTGCGTCGGCACGCCCAGCAACGGCAACGGCAGCCTGAGCCTGAAGTACGTCGAGAACGTGTGCCGGGAAATCGGCGACGCACTGCGTGACAAGCGCGGGTACCACGTCGTGGTCATGCGCAGCACCGTGCTGCCCGGCACGTGCAGGGAGCGGCTGATCCCCGTGATTGAGGAGTATTCGGGTCGGGACGCCGGGGATGGCTTTGGCGTCGCGATGAACCCTGAATTCCTGCGCGAGGGGAGTGCCATCAACGACTACTTCCACCCGAGCCAGATCGTCATCGGCGCGTTGGACGAGCGGAGCGGTGACATCACCGAAGCGCTCTACGACGGGATCGACGCACAGCGCGTACGCACCACCATTGAAACGGCTGAGACGGTCAAGTACGCCAGCAACGCCTTCCATGCCACGAAGGTGGCGTTTGCCAACGAGATCGGGCGCGTGTGCAAGGCGCACGGCGTCGACGGCTACGAGGTCATGAACATCCTGTGCATGGACCGGCGGCTCAACATCTCCCCGGCGTACCTCAAGCCGGGGTTTGCCTTCGGCGGGTCCTGCCTGCCGAAGGATCTCCGCGCCCTGCTGTACCGCGCCAAGGAGCACGATATCGACCTTCCGCTGCTGCGCGGCGCGCTTCAGAGTAACCAGGCACAAATCCAGCGGGGAATCGAGATGGTCGAGCGCACCGGGCGGAAGCGCGTTGGGGTCGTCGGCCTCACCTTCAAGGCCGGCACGGACGACGTCCGCGAGAGCCCGGTTGTGCCGCTGGTGGAGACCCTGACCGGCCGTGGCTATCAGGTTCGGGTCTATGACGACATCGTCGATCTCACCTGCCTGGTGGGTGCCAACCGGTCGTACCTGGAGCAGGAGCTGCCGCACATCGCGTCGATGTTGCGGTCGTCTCTGGAGGAGATGATGGAAGAAGTCGATGTGGTGGTCGTCGCCAATAACGGGCCTGCGGCAAAGCGGACCCCTGCGTTGTTGCGCGATGATCAAATCCTCATCGACCTTGCTGGCGGAGCTCGTGGCGCTCAGCTTGCAGATAATCAGTACGAAGGTATCGCTTGGTAGTGGCCAGAGCTGCGGCCGGGGGCAGCTCCGCCCCGGCCAGGTCCCTATCGTGGCCAGCCGTGGAGGAGATGGAGTCGCTCGCCAGTGCCTCCGGCGTGCGCTCGCATACAGGAGATAGAGAAGCTAGCCGCTATGGACACCAGCAGGCTGCGCACCATCGTCATGATCGCGCTCGTCGCTATCGCCTCAGGAGTGATCGGAGTGCTCATTGCTGATCAGATTCGCGGACCGACCCACCCGCCCCCTACGCCGGCGCCGACGGCTGCGGTGACACCCACGCCGGGAAGCACGGCGCTCCCCGGACCGGAGTCGGGCCCGCAGGGCCAGTTCGTCTGGGCGGCGGATCTGGAGTCGGGTGACCTCTCATCCTGGGAGGCTGATGGCTGCGGTGGTGAGTTCAATACCGGCAATGGGGAGGCTCGGGTGACCGATACCGTGGCACATAGCGGCCGCTATTCGGTCGAGCTGACGGTCGCCACCGACAACGGCGCCGATAATGCCACGCGTCTGATGCGCTGGTGCGAGCCATCCCAGCACGACGCGGCCTACTTCAGCGCCTGGTACTACTTCCCCCAGCAGGTCGATGTTTCGGCCGGCTGGTGGAATATCTTCCAGTTCAAGTCCCGGAGCGAGACCTCCAACGACCCATGGTGGATCCTCAATGTGGGGAACCGCCAGGACGGCACCATGTACGTCTACCTCCGCGACTGGATCCACGAGAAATCGTATGAGCAGAACGTCAAGGATCTGCCCGTCGGCCAGTGGGTTCACTTCGAGGTCTTCATGCGACGGGCACAGGATCCAACCGGAGAGATCATGGTCTGGCAAGACGGCACACTCTTGTTCCACATCACGAATGTCCAGACCAACTACGACAGCGGGCGGGTGTCGTGGGGCGTCAATAGCTACTCCAGCGGCCTCAACCCAAGCCCGACGGTGATCTACATCGACGATGTCGTGATGAGCACAACACCGGTCGGCAATGGGCAGTCCGCGGGCAACTGACGGCAACGGGTCCGGATCGACTCTTGACCACCCGGGTGCGACGTCGGGGCAGTTCACGCGACTGCCCCAGGTGCCCCGATGCCGGCGCTGTTGTGTCATCGCCCGCGCGACGTTGCGCCGGCCATCGATGACCGCGATCGGTGCGCATTCAGGCTCCCTCGAACCCGGATCGCGTCGATGGCGGGCTCAGATCTGACACCGGTGCTTTCGGCGCGATGGACGTGCCCGGGGCCGGTCCGACAACGAGAGGTGGAGCGGTGGTAGGACGTGGGAAGCGCCTGCGAACGATGATGGTGCTCGTCGGACTCGTCGCCGGGATCGCCGCCCTCACCAAGCGGCGGACGAGGCAAGAGAACCGAACCGAACCCGAAGCCGCAGGTACGAAACCCCGTAAACGCGTGCTGATGCTCCTGGAGAATGCCCGCTTTGAGGACGATCCCCGCGTCCGCAACGAGGCACGGGCGCTCACGGAGGCCGGCTACGACATCACGGTGATCTGCCCGGGCATGTGGGGCGACCCGATCCACGAAGTGCTGGACAACGTGCGCATCTATCGCTACTCGGCACCCCGCGACGGCAGCGGCACACTCGGATACCTGTTCGAGTACGGCTACTCGCTTGCTGCGATCGCGGTGCTCTCGCTGTATGTCCGCCTGCGACACGGGTTCGATTTCGTGCACGCGCACAACCCACCCGACGTGCTGGCTCTCATCGCCGCCGCCTACCGCCCGTTCGGGGCGCGTGTGATTTTTGACCACCATGACCTGGCCCCGGAGATGTATCTGGCCCGGTTTGGTGACTCAGGTCGCTCCTGGCTTTACCGCGCGCAGTCGCTTGCGGAGTTCCTCGCCTGCCGGCTGGCTCACCACGTCATCGCCAGCAACGAATCGTACAAGCGACGCGAGATGGAACTCAGCGGCATCCCGCCCGAGCGCATCACGGTGGTCCGGAACGGCCCCGACCCGGACCAGTGGAAGCCGGTCGATCCGGATCCGGACCTGCGCGCTCGCTCCAAGGCGATCATCGGCTACGCAGGGGTCATCGGCCAGCAAGACGGGGTCGACTACCTCCTGCGGGCACTCCACCACCTGGTGCACTCACTCGGCCGGCGCGACGCGTTCTGCGTCATCATCGGTGAAGGTGACGCGCGGCTCGATCTGATGCAGCTCGCCAGCGAGCTGGGCCTGGACGACCACGTGTGGTTCACCGGCTGGGTCCCGCACGAGGACTTCGTCCGCTACCTCTCAACCATCGACATCGGTGTCGTGCCGGACCCGTCCAACCCATTCACCGATCGTTCAACCATGCTCAAGCTGATGAATTACATGGCCTTCCACAAGCCTGTCGTGGCGTTCGACCTGCCGGAGCACCGCGCCTCGGGCGCCGACATCCCCGTCTACGTTCCCCCAAACGATGTGGCAGCGTTTGCGGAGGCGATCGCTTCCCTGATGGACGATCCCGACCGGCGGGCGGCACTCGGCGCCCGCGGGAGGGAGCGAGTGGAGCAGCACCTGGCTTGGCACTACTCGATTCCCCCCCTCCTGAGAGCCTACGAGTGCGCCGCCGGCGACGCACCGCAGGAGCGGGTGACGGGCGCAACACGAGAGCCAGGGTTCATCGCCGGAGCCCGCCGCGCGCTCGGCTCCTCCCGGATGATGCAACTCCAGTACTACGCCATCCGCGCCATGTCGCTCGGTACGCGGTACGGTCTGGGGACAGCTCGGGCCGAACGACGGCTGCTCGACTGCGTAGCCTTGCTGCAGCGGTACGACGGGCGACCCACGTTTGCCACGCCCGGCCGGGTGGTAGCCCGCAAGCCCGAGTTCTTCCGACGGATCCAGGACCTTGGAGCGGAGTTGGCGGTCCATGGTTATGACCACGTGGACTTCCGGCGGCTCGCTCCGGACGAGGCAGCAGCTCAATACCGGCAGGCCGTTCAGGCCTTCGAAGAGGCTGGACTCACGGTCGATGGCTTCCGCTGTCCCTACCTCAGCTTCAGCTCGGATCAGCACCCGGCGCTCCCCAATGGCGTCTTCCGATACAGCAGCAACCGCGCGCTATGGTGGGACGTGATTCCTTCAGCCAGACTCGACAACGCCACGCCCGTGATGACGCGACTCCTCGCCTCATACCAGCCGGAGTCGGCCGAGCGTAAACTCGCGCTTCCCTGGATGGAAGACGGGTTGCTCGAGATCCCCGTGTCGCTGCCGGAGGATCTCCAGCTCTACGACGGCCTCAGGCTTGGCCCGGAGGCAGTCGCCGACGTGTGGATTGCCATTCTGCAGCAGATCCATGCCCGTGGCGAGCTGTTCGTCCTCATGTTCCACCCGGAATTGTTCGACCGCTCCGCGACCGCGCTCGAGGCAGTCCTCCGGGAAGCGAGGGCACTGACCCCCCGCGTCTGGATCACCGACTTGCGTTCGATTAGCCAGTGGTGGGCCGAGAAAGCCGCCTTCAAGGCCGAGCTGCACGAGAGCGACGACCAACTGGAGATCCATTTCGACGCGACGGACCCGGCCACCGTCCTGGTGCGCAACCTCGACTGCCCCGGAACAAGCCGCCCGTGGTTCGGCAACTACCACATCCTGGAGAGCCGCTCGCTTCGACTCCCAGCGGGGCTGCGGCCGATCGTCGGCGTTGGGCCTGAGGCACCGAGCCACGCTGTGACCCTGCTGCGCGACCTCGGCTACATCGTCGACACCTCGCCGGCGGCGTCTCTCTGCACCGTCTTCCTTGACCAGGCGACCCTGGCCACGTTGCCGAGCGACGTTGCGCTGGTTGAGCACATCGAGAAACAGCGGGCGCCGCTCGTGCGCTTTGGGACATGGCCCAACGCCGCCAGGTGTGCTCTGAGCATTACCGGAGATGCAGACGCGTTGAGCTTGACCGATTATCTCGCGCGTGTGGCCAGGTGACAGAGCATGTATCGACGACTTGCGTGATCGCTTCTCCCTGATGGGGCGACATGGGCGAGTAAACGGCCGAAATCTCGTCTGCGCACTGCGTTGACAAGTGAAAAGCGTCATGCTAACTTGTGCCTGGTCAGCGGCTCAGTCGTAACTGTTGGGGGACAACGCAGTACGATTACGCCGCTGACAGAGAGGGATGCCGTACCGAATAGTCGAGGTGGGAGGGGGACCCCAGCTCGACGCCGAGGCACGGCACAGCGCAGACGACAGCGGTGTTGCACCGACGAGGTCTGCCGCAGTTGCTCAGCGCTCTGATTCGCCTCACGGAGCGGAAGGAGGTAACCGGCACGTAGCTAGCGCGAATGCGCCGTTGTCGTGCCGGCAGGAGCGGACTCATTGGGACGCACTTTTTGGGGAAGGGAAGCCTGGAGGCCATCGTAGCTCCGGCCTCGGGGCAGGGAATCGATGCAGCCGGTTGTAGGGGACGCCCGGCTGATCGTGACCACCAGGTTCCAACCAAGCGCAGCGCCGGGGCGCACCCGGCTTAGGCAGGATCGGCGACCGGAGTCTATCCGGGAGTCAGGTGGTGCCTGCGCACCAATAGGACGGGTCGTGACGCTGAGTCGCGCTCGATCCTATAGCCAGGCCATGCCTGTCGCTGCGTCACATAGGTAACCTGCGACCAGCGGGGACCGCAAGTCTGAGGCAACGCCTCAGGCCTTAACTCCCCGTGTGTCTCGAACATCCCTCCCTTCCCCGTTTCCCTGGCGATCTGTGAGGCCGCCACGCCAAGCGCGAGCCGAGCCCACGACACGGCGCTGCGTGACGAGCGGACGACCGTATCCGGGTCAAGGGAAGGGAAACGATGACTCATCGCTTGCCGCGACAGATCGTGTCGCTCGCGAGTATCGCGTTCGCAGCCATGCTGGCCCTGACCGGCGTGGTGATGAGCCAGCCGCACACCGCCGAGGCGGCCGGCGTCGTGTGGTCCACCGACTTCGAGTCCGGTAACCTGAACGCCTGGAGCGCAGGCGGTGGCGGAGGCATGTTCAACAGCGGCAATGGCAACGTCACCGTGACCACTGAGCGGGCCCACAGCGGATCCCGCTCGGCGAAGATGACCATCAACGCCACCGGGTCGGATACCGGCGCGCGTCTCCACCGCTGGGCGGAGCCGGATAGCATGAAGGGTGCGTACTACAGCGCCTGGTACTACTTCCCCCAGCGGGTGAGCGTCCAGGGCGGCTGGTGGAACATCTTCCAGTTCAAGTCGCGCACCTCGAGCCGCAACGATCCGTTCTGGATCCTGTACGTCGGCAACCGCTCCGACGGATCGATGTACGTCTACCTGCGCGACTGGATCCACAAGCGCTCGTACGAGCAGACGGTGGCTAACCTGCCTGTCGGCAAGTGGGTCCACCTGGAGGTCTACTACGAAGAGGCAAGCTCCAACTCCGGCCGCGTGACGGTGTGGCAGGATGGCCAGCAGCTCTTCGACCTCCGCAACGTGCAGACGGGCTACTCCGGCGGCCGCCTCACGTGGGGCGTGACGAACTACGCCTCGCGGCTGTCGCCGAGCCAAGCCACCATCTACGTTGACGATTGCGTCATCGCGACCGAGCGGCAGGGGCCGGGCCCCCCCCCCGCCCCCCCCCAGGCGCTTAAAAACAAAAACCCCCCCCCCCG
>NZ_JADGHZ010000038.1 GCF_019683595.1 Sphaerobacter sp.
CCTCGGCGGGCTGGCGGGCTGGATCGGGGGCCGCCGGGTGGGGCTGGCGGGGATCCTCCTGCTCCCCGCGGTGCTCCAGGCGCCGGCGCTGGTTCCCGCGCTGACCGATTACCGGAATGCGACGGCCTTCGTTGCACTGGCCGGGGTGTACCTGCTGTCGGCGTTGGCGACCGGCGCGGCGTGGCTGGCGCCGTTAGCGTGGCGGCTGTGGCTCGCGCCGCTGGCGGCGGTCGTCTACCTCATGATGCTGCTGCTGGGGCCAGGACTGGGTGTGCTATCGCAGCGCCCGGCGCCGGTGAGCAGCTTCCACCCGCTGCTGATCGCGTTCGGCATGGTGCTGGTGGCGGCGGCGCCCCTCTTTGGGGTCCGCGGTCGCCCGGCGATGCCTGGCAAGCGTCCGCACTGGCCCCGGCGTGCGCGGGCACGCCGACGCCCGGCGGTTGAAGACCGGGGCGACGTGGCGGAGGTCGGGTCGACGCCGGAGCGCTGGCGCTAGGCGCGGGCTATTCGCCCGCCGCTTCGTCGGGGGCCGTGTCGTTCGTCTCGGACGTGTCGGCGGAGGCTTCCTCCAGGTCCGCCATCTCGGCGTCTTCCGGCGTGCGGATGACCGTCACCGAGGCGACCTGATCCTGCTCCTGCAAGCGCATGATGCTCACACCCTGGGTCATGCGGCCGATGCATGAGATCTGTTCGGCCGGCACCCGGATGACCATCCCCCGCTGGCTCACGAGCATGATGGAGTCGGTGTCCGTGACGACGCGGGCCGCGGCCACCGGGCCGTTGCGTTCGGTGATCTTCATCGCGGTGACGCCCTGACCGCCCCGGCCCTGAACGCGGAACTCCGAGAGCGCGGTCCGCTTGCCGTAGCCGTTAGCTGAGACCACGAGGAGATCCTGGTCCGGCTGCACCACCTCGGCGGCGATGACGCGGTCGCCCGGCTGCATGCGGATGCCGATCACCCCGGCGGCGGGGCGCCCCATCGGGCGGACGTCCGTTTCCTGGAAGCGGATTGCCTGCCCCTGCTCGGTGACCAGGATCAGCTCGTCGTTCCCCGAGGTGAGCCGCACCCAGGCCAGCTCGTCGCCCTCCTCCAGGCCGATGGCGATCAGGCCGGTGGAACGGACCGAAGCGAACTGATCGAGGCTGGTGCGCTTCACCCGGCCGTTGCGGGTGCACATGAACAGATACCGGGCCGACGCGAAGTCGCGCACCGGCAGCAGGGCGGTGATCGTCTCCCCGGGCGCGATGCCAATGAGGTTGATGACCGGGATACCGCGGGCGGTGCGCCCGGAGTCGGGCAACTCCCAGACCTTGAGCTGGAAGACACGGCCACGGTCGGTGAAGAAGAGAAGACTGTCGTGGGTGCGGGCGGCGACGATGCGGTGGACGCCGTCCTCCTCGCGCAGGGTCATCCCGGTCACGCCGCGGCCGCCCCGGTGCTGCTGGCGATAGGTGCCGTCGGCGATCCGCTTGACGTAACCGCGATTGGTGATCATGACCAGCACGCTGACGTCGGGGATGAGGTCCTCGTCGGTGATCTCGCCCGAGACGTCCTGAATCAGCGTGCGGCGTTCGTCGCCGAACTTGTCGCGGAGCTGGACAAGCTCCTCACGGATCACCGCCAAGATCTTTGCCGGGTCGGCCAGCAGCGCCTCCAGCCCGGCGATCTCCTTGAGCAAGTCGCGGTACTCGTTCTCGATCTTGTGTCGCTCCAGCGCGGCCAGGCGGCGCAGTTGCATATCGAGGATGGCGTTGGCCTGGACCTCGGTGAAGCCGAAGCGGTTGATGAGGTTGGTCCGCGCGCTCTCGCTCGTCTGCGACTGCCGGATGGTCTGGATCACCTCGTCGAGGTGGTCGAGCGCGATCTTGAGCCCTTCGAGGACGTGCGCACGGCGGCGGGCACGGCCCAGCTCATGCTCGGTGCGCCGGCGGACGACCTCCTGCCGGTGATCGAGGTAGAGCTGCAGAAGGCGGCGCAGGGTCAGCACACGCGGCTGCGTGCCGTCCACCAGCGCGAGCATGTTGACCCCGAAGGTCTGCTGGAGCTGGGTGTGCTTGAAGAGCGCGTTGAGGACGCGCTGGGGCTGCGCATCACGCTTCAGCTCGATGACCATGCGCATTCCGGTGCGGTCGGACTCGTCGCGCAGGTCGTGGATGCCCTCGATGCGGCCCGCCTTCACCAGTTCGGCGATCTTCTCCAGCAGCGCGGCCTTGTTCACCTGGTAGGGCAGCTCGGTCACGATGATCTGGTAGCGGTTGCCGCGCGGCATCTCCTCGATGTGGGTCCGAGCACGGATAACGACCCGCCCCTTGCCGGTGGCGTAGGCAGCGCGGATGCCCTCCCGGCCGAGGATAACGCCGCCGGTCGGGAAGTCCGGCCCCTGGATCACTTCGAGCAGGTCGTCGCTGGTCGCCTGCGGGTTGTCGATGAGCATGATGAGGCCGTCGCAGACCTCGGCCAGGTTGTGCGGCGGGATGTTGGTCGCCATGCCGACGGCGATCCCGGCGGCGCCGTTGACCAGCAGGTTGGGCAACTTGGCAGGGAGGACGACCGGTTCCTGCGCCTCGCCGTCGTAGTTCGGCTTGAAGTCGACGGTGTTCTTGTCGATGTCCTGCAACATCTCCTCGGAGATGGCTGCCAGCTTGGCCTCGGTGTAGCGCATGGCGGCCGCGCTGTCGCCGTCGACCGAGCCGAAGTTGCCTTGCCCCTCGACCAGGGGGTAGCGCAGGGAGAAGGGCTGAACCATGCGGACCAGCGCATCGTAGACGGCGCTGTCGCTATGGGGGTGATAGAGCTTCAGGACCTCCCCGACGATACCGGCGCTCTTGCGGAAACGGGACTGCGGACGCAGGCCCATCTCGTGCATGGCGTAGAGGATGCGCCGCTGCACCGGCTTGAGGCCGTCTCGGACGTCGGGCAGCGCTCGCTGCACGATCACGCTCATGGCGTAATCGAGATACGAGCGACGCATCTCCACGTCGATGTCGATCTGCCGCACGGTTCCGATATCCACGGGTGGTCGGCCTCCCTGAGGTCACTCGAAGCAAGCTCGTTTCCGCCACAAGTCTACCATTTTCGTACCTCCGGGCGCCGGACCGGCATGTCTGTGCGGGAGGGATGAGCGGAAACGGGGCGGTTGTTCCGCCAAGTGCGACCGGTCGCTTGTGTGCGTGTCATGCTGATGGGTTGGCGTTATCCTGAGCGCCGCGAAGGATTTCCGGCGAGAGCGGCTGTCTCAACACAAGATCCTTCACTCCGCTCAGGATGATCCGAGAAGGCCTATCCACGTTGGAGACCGGGTGTGCAGGTCGCAGCAGGCGGGTGTTCACGCCCGGCCCTGGGACAAGGCCCTCACCCCCGACCCCTCTCCCAACCTTGGGAGAGGGGCGCGACGTACGAGAGACGGGCGAGGCTGCGTGCATCGCCCGCGCTCGTGCGTTGCCGGCCGGTGCGGCCGGCGACTTAGCCGGACACCGCGAACAGGCGCCGGGCGACGGCTGCCGCGCGGAGGTCCGGGCGGAAGTCGGGGTGCGCGATGCTGATGAGCATCTCGGCCCGCTCGCGCAGGGTGCGTCCACGCAGGTTCACCGCGCCGTACTCAGTCACGACCCACTGCACATGCCCGCGGGTGGTGACCACCCCGGCGCCGGGGTCGAGCCGGGGCACGATGCGGGAGATGGTGCCGCCCTTGGCCGTGGAGGGGAGGGCGATGATCGCCTTGCCACCGGGGGAGCGCAGCGCGCCCTGGACGAAGTCCATCTGCCCGCCGATGCCGCTGTACATCTGTTCGCCGATGGAGTCGGCGCAGACCTGACCCGTCAGGTCGATTTGAATGGCGGAGTTGATTGCCACCATCGTGGACTGTTGGCGTATCTCCCTCGGGTCGTTGACGATGTCGCTGGAGTGAAACTCGACGAATGGGTTGTCGTCTACGAACGAGTAGAGCCGGTCCGTTCCGACCGCGAAGGAGGTGATGACGCGGCCGCGGAAGCGCGACTTGGCGCGGTTGGTGATGACGCCTGCCTCGATGAGGTCGATGAGGCCGTCGGTGAACATCTCCGTGTGCACACCCAGGTCCTCATGGCCGCGCAGCGCGGCCAGGACGGCGTTGGGGATCGTGCCGATGCCCATCTGGAGGGTGGCGCCGTTGGGGACCAGCGCCGCGACGTGCTCGCCGATCGCCTGCTCGATCGGGCCGAATGGCCGGACCGGGTGGGATGGAAGCGGGCGGTCCACCTCGACGGCGGCGGTGATGCGGCTCACGTGCACGGCGGAGTTACCGAGCGTGCGCGGCACGCGCGGGTTGAACTCAGCGATGACAATGCGGGCGTGGTCGACCGCGGCCCGGGCGCAGGCCACCGAGGTGCCCAACCGGCAGTAGCCGTGCCGGTCGGGTGGGGAGACCTGGATGAAGGCGACATCAATCGGGAGCGTGCCGTCGGCGATCAGGGCAGGGATCTCGGAGAGGAAGACGGGGGTGTAGTCGGCGCGGCCTTCGTTGACGGCGGCGCGAACGTTGGCGCCGATGAAGAGGGCATTGTGGCGAAGGTGCCCCTCCATTTCGGGTGCCACATAGGGAGCCGGCGCTTCTGTGTGTATGTGGACGATCTCGACGTCACGTAGCTCCGGGGCGCGCTCGACCAGGGCGTCGAGCAGGGTAGTCGGTACCATCGCCGCTTCGTGGACATAGACCCGATTGCCGGATTGGACGAACTCGACGGCTGCCGCCGCGTCCATGATCCGCATGGCAACTCCTCTCCCGCACAGTACCCGGCCCACCCTGCCAGCGGCCCGGCTCCGACGTGTATTATCTCGCGTGCGGCCGGGTGTACGTGCACCCGCGTGCCGGGACCGAGTCGATCCGATGCCGGTGAGGGGGCGGGGTGCGAAGCGACCGCTGCTTGATCTTTCAACGGGACCGGACGGTGCTGGTGGCGACCGGTGCCGCGATCTACCCCGAGGCCCGAGACGGCATTCGTCAGTTCGCAGAACTCGTGCACGCGGCAGGGGCGTATCACACCTACCGCGTGACCGAACTGGCGCTCTGGTCCGCTGCGGCAGGCGGAATGACGGCTGACGAGATCGTCGCGTTCCTGGAGCGCTACGGCGAGCATCCGCCGCCGCTCACGCTGGTCGCCTTCATCCAGGAGGTCATCGGGCGATACGGGCTGCTGCGGCTGACCGGACCGCTCGGTGGGCTGCGGCTGATGGGGCCCGACCGGGGGCTGCTGGCGCGCGTGGCCGAGGCGCACGGGCTGGCATGGGACGGCGACGCGCTGGTGGTGCCGGACGCCCAGAGGGGTGCGATCAAGCGTGCGCTGGCGGAGGAGGGCTACCCGGTCGTGGACGAGGCGGTGCTGGCTGCCTCGGCGCCGGTGTCGTTCACGCTGCGGCCGGAGGTGCGGCTCCGGCCCTACCAGGCCGAGGCGATGCGGCGCTTCCTGGAGCGGGCCGTGACCGGTGGGGTGGTGCTGCTGCCCTGCGGTGCGGGCAAGACGGTCGTCGGTGTGGCGATCGCCGCCGCGCTCCAGTCGGCCACGCTGATCGTGACGCCCAGCCGGACGATCGGGGAACAGTGGCAGCGCCACCTGCGGGAGATGACGACCCTGCCGCCGGACGCGGTCGGGGAGTACGTTGCCGGGCGTGAGCCGCCCCCGGTGACGGTGGTCACGTACCAACGCCTCACCGCCCGCGCGGATGGGCGGCAGGCCACGCTGGGCGCCCTGCTCGACTGGCCCTGGGGACTGGTCATCTACGACGAGGTTCATGCCCTTCCCGCTGAGATCTTCCGGCAGAGTGCCAGCCTTCAGTCGCGGCGGCGCCTGGGGCTGACGGCGACGCTGGTGCGAGAGGATGGACGGGAACGCGACGTCTTCTCCCTGGTCGGGCCGACGGTCTTCTCCGTCCCGTGGCGCGACCTGGAGCGCCGCGGGTGGATCGCTCCGGTCGATTGCGTTGAGGTGCGCGTCCGGCCGCCGGGTTCCGGCGCGGCGAGTGCGGATCGCATCCTCGCGGCGAAGCTGCGGGTGGTACGGCGTCTGGCGCGGCGCCATGCGGGTGAGCCGACGCTGGTGGTGGCCCACCGCTTGACCGAAGTGGCCGCCGCGGCGCGCGCCCTCGGCGCGCCGATGGTGACCGGCCAGACCCCGGCCGCTGAGCGCCGGGCGCTGTACGACGCGTTTCGGCGCGGCGAGATCCGCTGCCTGGCGCTGTCGCGCGTGGCGAATGTTGGGGTGGACCTGCCCGATGCCGCCGTGCTGATCCAGATATCCGGTGCATTCGGGTCGCGGCAGGAAGAGGCCCAGCGGCTGGGGCGGCTGCTCCGTCCGAAGGGGTCCGGACGGCGGGCGGTGTTCTACACGCTGGTCGTGCCCGGCACGCGGGAGGTCGAGTTCGCGGCCCGCCGCCAGCGGTTTCTGGTCGACCAGGGCTACCGCTACCGCGTGGTGGAGGCCGAGGGCTCGGCCGGCTCCTGACGTTCCGGGGCCGTGCGGCCCGACGCCCGCGGCGCGTCCGCGGACGAGGACGCGGTGGTGTCCCACACCGGCTGGAGCACCGCCCACTGGCCCGGATCGCGTGCGATCATCCGCTCGAGCGCCTCGGCCATCCGGACCATGTTCTCCCGCAGGTCTTTGTCCCAATCTCCGGTGTCGACCATGTCGATCGCCGGCTCGACGAATGCGAGCGACCGGCGGCTGCCCTTGCGCACGGTGCCGGCCGGGATGAGCGCCGCGCCGGTGCGCATGGCGAGGAGCACCGGGCCGGTCGGCAGGCGGGCGGGTTCGCCGAAGAGCGGCACCGGCATGCCGCTTCCGACCACGTCGCGGTCCCCGGCGAGGATGAGGATGCCGTTGCGCCGCAGCAGGCGGATGATCGGCCTAAGGGACTCGGAGCCGGGCGAGATCACCTGAACCCCGTGGCTGGCCCGCAGCTTGTTGACATAGGTGTAGAGCTCCTCGGGATGTACCCGCTCGGCCACGACGGCCGTCGGGTAGCCGAGGGCCACCGGCAGGCTGGGAACGACGTTGTAGTTCCCGACGTGGGCGGCGAGGACGATGACGCCGCGACTCCGCGTCAGCGCGGCCGTCAGGTGCTCAACGCCCTCGGTCTCGAACATCGCCAGCACCCGGTCGCGATCCATGTGGCCGAGGCGGATGAGGTCGTAATAGTTGGTGACGACGCTGACGAACACACGCAGCGCGTGCCACCGGAGCCGCAGCGGACCGGCGTTGGGCAGGACCCGTCGGAGGTTGCACAGCACGTTTCGACGGGCATGGACGTTCACGCCACCAAGGATGACCCCGATGAACCAGCAGATCGTGTAACCGATCGCGGCCGGGACGAACGGCGCCAGGAAGGCGACGACCTGGAGCGCTCGCAGGGTCCACATCGCGACCTCCACTTCCCCCGGCTAGCCCGGTGCGAACTCCGGAAGGCTCCGTTCCGCCGACGCGTCCCACAGTGGACCAGGGCACGACCATTGTTCCACATGGGCACGGATGGCACGCTCGGCGGCGCCCACCAGCGCCGCATCGCGCTCCGTGGGGGATGCCTCCGATCCGGGAACCGTGTCCAGTTGCAGGAGGAGCGTGTCGCCGCCCGGACGCAGCACGAGCGCGGCGAACCAGGCCGGATAGTCCGGGGCCGACGCGTCCGGCACAGCAAGCCGCGCCGGCGCGCGGAAGAACGGCACGATCCGGGTGGCCGCCGCGGCGGGCTGGTCGATGAGGTGGACTGGCCGGGGCGTGCCGTCTGACGCGATCAGGCCGAGAACGCGCGGCAGGAGCCACCAGGGACCGAGGTGGATGGACGCGATCGCGGGGGGCGCGGTCCCTTGGGAAAGCGCGTCCGGCTGGGTGGTTGCCAGCACGACGATGCGCTGGCGAAGGGCGGCGTCGGAGAGTGCCGCGAGTGCGGCGGTTGCCCGGCGGAGGCGCCGCGCCTCGGCGTTGCTACGCTCGGCGGCGGCGCGAACCACGGCGCTGGTCGATGGTTCGTGCAGCACGTACGAAAGGTTCAGGCGACGAGGCGCGAGGTCCACGGGCGGCCTCCGCTCTGTCCGATCTCAGGGGAAGAGTGCAGCCGGCCGGGCAATCCGGCCGGCTGGCCTCGACTTCGACAAACGACGGGTTCGGGGGCGTCCGAACCCTGAGCGTCAGACCCGTCCCGCCGGGATCATCCCTGCTCGGCCGGAACCGTGGCGGCCTCGGCGGCCTCGCGATGCGCGACGGTCTCGCGGATGAAGCTCTCGACCATCTCGCGAGCCTGGTCGTCGTGGTACTGGACGGGCGGCGACTTCATGAAGTAGGCCGACGGCGCCAGCAGCGCGCCGCTGATGCCCGTATCGAGCGCGAGCTTGGCGCAGCGGATGGCGTCGATCACGACGCCGGCGGAGTTCGGCGAGTCCCACACCTCGAGCTTCAGCTCGATGTTGAGCGGCACGTCGCCGAAGGTCGTGCCCTCCATGCGGATGTGGCACCACTTGCGGTCCTTGAGCCACGGCACGTAGTCGCTCGGGCCGACGTGCACGTTCTCCGGGTCCACCGGGTAGTCGATCTGGCTGGTGACCGCGTTCGTCTTGGAGATCTTCTTGGACTCCAGCCGCTCGCGCTCCAGCATGTTGAGGAAGTCGGTGTTACCGCCGAAGTTGAGCTGGTAGGTGCGGTCGATGCGGACACCGCGGTCGGCGAAGAGGCGGGTCAGCACGCGATGGGTGATGGTCGCGCCGACCTGGCTCTTGATGTCGTCGCCGATGATCGGCAGACCCCGCTCGCGGAAGCGGTTCTGCCAGTACTCCTCGCGGGCGATGAAGACGGGGATGCAGTTGACGAACGCGCAACCGGCCTCGAGCACCTGCTCGACATACCACTTGGTGGCCATCTCGGAGCCGACCGGGAGGAAGTTGACGACGACGTCGGTGCCGGTCTCCTTGAGGATGCCGACGATGTCGGCGGTAGAGCCGGGCGCCTTCTCGATGATCTGCGAAAGGTACTTCCCGAGGCCGTCGTGAGTCATGCCGCGGTGCACCGGAACGCCGAGGTGTGGCACGTCGGAGAACTTGTAGGTGTTGTTGGGCGCCGTGAAGATGGCCTCCGACAGATCCTTGCCCACCTTGTTCTTGTCGATGTCGATCGCGGCGCTGAACTCGATGTCCCCGACGTGGTAGCCGCCGAGATCAACGTGCATCAGGCCGGGCACAAAGTCGTTCGGGTCAGCGTGGCGGTAATAGTGAACGCCCTGTACCAGGGACGATGCGCAGTTCCCCACGCCGATGATCGCGACACGGATCTTCTTGCTACTCACTTGTGCCGGGTCCTCCACTCCTTGCCGCCGCGCCCGCCGCCCAGCGCTTCCGATGCAGGCGACTCCCTGCGCGCGCGGCCCATAGTCAGCGCGCATGATCGCGATTCTACGGTAGCTTACCGGGTGCGTCAATTGCGCCCGAGTTGCGGAGCATGTGCAAAGCCGCCTCGACGATTTCAGACGCAGTGATCCAGTCGAGGCAGGTCCGTAAAGCGCACCCCTGCCGCTGCCCGAGAGTGTAGCCCGTGTAGAGGCACGGCGCGCACGGAATGCGTGCACGCACAACTAGTGCCTCGGCATCGGGGAAGGGCCGCGTGCCCACGTAGTGGAGGGCCGCACCGATGGGCCGCCAGGCGTCGTGGTTCGACGGACCGAAGATCGCCAGCGTCGGTCGCCGGAGCGCGGCCGCGAGATGCGCCACGCCGCTGTCCGCACCGATGACCAGTGCGGCGCGTTCCAGCACCGCTGCCAGTTCTGCGATGGTGGTTCTCCCGAGGAGGTTGGCAACCCCGCTCTCCGCGAGCAGCGGCGCGGATCCGGCCGCCTCGTCCCGCGTGCCGACCGCCACGATCGGCATGCCGGTGGCGGCGCGGAGGTCGCGCGCGACGGCGGCGAAGCGGTCGGCCGGCCAGGCCCGTGCCTGGCTGTACGGGCCGACGCCGGGGTGGACGACGATGAACGGCTCCGGAACGCCGGCCTGGGCCAGGAGACGGTCGGCCGCCGCGCGGGCGGCCTCGGGAACCTGGAGGTTCGTACCGGCGCCATCGGTGGGCACCCCGAGCGTGGCGACGATGTCCAGGCCGTACTCCCACTCCGTCCGGGCACCGAAACCCAGGTCGGTCGCCCGGTGGGTGAGAAACGTCCCTCGCCCGTTGTCCAGCCCGGCGACGACCGGTGCGCCGGCCGCGCGCGCTAGGGCGCGGAACTTCAGCGCGCCGAACCCGGTTGTCAGGTGGTGGAGCAACACGACCGCATCGTAATGCTGGGCGCGCAGATGTGCGGCCAGCCGCGCCATGGTGGCGAGCCGCGCGGGGTGCGCCAGGTCGGTGGGCCGATCGAAAAGCGCCTTCGGGAAGCCGATGGTGCGGTCGACTGCGGGGCACAGGTCGAGCACCGCACGGGCACTGGGCGTGGTGAGCGCGTCA
Source organism: Sphaerobacter sp. (assembly GCF_019683595.1). Lineage (GTDB taxonomy): Bacteria > Chloroflexota > Chloroflexia > Thermomicrobiales > Thermomicrobiaceae > Sphaerobacter. Next base: position 10,450 of record NZ_JADGHZ010000038.1, read on the forward strand.
ATGCGTGCGGTGGGGAAGGCGCGGCGTAGCGCACCGATAGCGGGTGTCGCCAGCACGGCGTCGCCCAGGTCGGCGAGCTTGACGACCAGGATGCGGCGCACAGCAGCCACGTTAGCGACGCCCATGGCTCCCCCCGGTAAGGGCGACGGCCTCCTCGATCACCGCCAGCGTGGCCCGGCCCGCATCGTCCCAGCGAAATCGCGAGGCGTGAGCGCGCCCCGCCGCGACCCGGCGCTCCCGCTCGCCGGGGTCGAGCGCGCGGGCCAGCCCGGCGGCGATGGCATCCGTGTCGAGCGGGTCGACGATGATGGCCGCGTTGCCGCCGACCTCGGGCAGCGCTCCCCGGTTCGAGATCACCACGGGTGCGCCGCAGGCCATCGCCTCCAGGACCGGCAGGCCGAACCCCTCGTAGAGCGACGGGAGCGCGAGGGCCTCGCAGCCCGAATAGAGCGCGGGGAGTGCGGCGTCGGGCACGTGGCCGGGCAGGTCGATGCGCGCGCGGTGTGGGCTGCGTGCCAGGGCGGCGTCGATCTCCTCCGCCAGCCAGCCGCGCTTGCCCGCCAGCACCAGGCGCAGGTCCGGGTGGTCGACCGCCAGCCGGTCGAACGCCGCGATGAGCCGGGCCAGGTTCTTCCGCGGTTGCAGTGTCCCGACGTAGAGGATGTAGGGACGGCGCAGGCCCAGTTCGGTGAGCCAGCGGTCGACCTCGTCCGGCGGGCGCGGCGCAAACGTCTCGTCGATGCCGTGCGGGATGACGCAGATTTTTTCCGGCGGCACGTGGTAGTGCCGGATGAGGTCGTCGCGTGTGGCGCGGGAGATCGCGATGACGCGGGTGGCGACGCGGGCGCTCCAGCGGGTGGACCAATCGAGGTAGCGGCGCGCCGAGGCCGTGTGCGCATCGGCCTCGTACAGGTAGCCCAGGTCGTGGATGGTGACGACGCTGGCGCGGGGGTGTACCGGCGGGATGACGTGCGCCGGGACGAAGAGCGCGTCCACCCGGTGCCGTGCCAGCTCCGCCGAGAGACGCAGGTGCGTCCAGAGCCGCGGGAACGGGATCAGGCGCTGCTCCGTCCCAGGGGGCACGCGCAGCGGGATCGGCTCGGTCGCGTTGCGGTACAGCCGGTATCGGTGGTGCGGCCCGGCGGCCGTTAGCGCCTCGATAATGTGGCGCGAGTACCGCTCGGTGCCGGTGTGTCGCTCGGTGATGCGGCTGGCGTCGATGCCGATCGTCAACGGCCGCGGCTCAGCCATCGGCCAGTACCTCCCGCGCCGCGGCCAGGACCGCATCCGCGGTGATCGCCACCATGCACCCCGCGCCCTCGGGACGCTCCGGCGAGAGGTCGCCGCAGCGCGGACAACGCATCCCGGCGCTGACGACGCGGTGGCGTGCCGGGTCGCCCCAGGGGCCGAACTGCTCGGCGGAACTCGGGCCGAAGAGGTGGACCGTCGGCGTCCCGGCGGCGACGGCGAGATGCATTGGCCCGCAGTCCACCCCGACCGCCAACCGTGCACCCTGCAGCACGGCGGTGAGCGTCGCCAGGTCGGTTTGTCCGGCGAGGGAAGCGGCCGGCGCCTGGATGCGTGCGCGGATCTGGTCGATCATCGGCGCCTCGCTCGCACTGCCGGTGAGGACCACCATACAGCCGAACTCGCGCGCGAGCGTCGTGGCGACGGTCGCCCAGCGGTCCGGGAGCCAGTGCTTGACCCGTGCCCCAGCGCCGGGGATGACGACGAGGTACGGCTCGGCGATCCCGGCCCCGGCCAGCGTCACGGCCGCCGACTCGCTCGCGGCCGCGGGCGGGCGGAGCGGTGCGGTGACCGGGGTGACCGGCTCGTCCGGCGGCGTGCCACCGAGGATACGGGCGGTCGCGTCGAGCACGGCGGCGTTGCGCTGGACCCAGTGCGGATGCGGCAGCGGGATGGTATGGGTCAGGTAGCGCGTGACAGCCGGGTGGTCGGCCCCGATGCGCAGCGGAACCCCGGCGCGCTGTGCCAGGAGCGCGCCCCACCAGTGGTCGTCGCGCAGGACGACGACCGCCGCGGGTGCCCGCTCGCGGATCAATGCGGCCCATTGCTGGAGCAGTTGATACGGCTGGAGGCGGCTCGATGGGCGCCGCGTGAAGCCGGGGAACGGCAGGGTGAGCACCTCATCGACGTCGGGGTTGCCTGCCAGCACGGGTGCGGCCCATGGCCCCACGACCGCGGTGATGGTGGCCTCCGGCAGCGCCCGCCGCAGGCGCCGCAGCGCAGGGGTGAGGAAGAGCAGGTCGCCGAGGTGATCGGGCCGGAGCAGCAGGATCTCGAAGGAACGCGGCACCGCCGGTGTCACCGGCGCGCGTGAGGCGATGGCTAAGCCGGCATCGCGCAGGCGATGGAGGATCATGCGGCCCCCTTGCCCGCCGCGCCGAGCACCTCAAGGCAAGCTGCGGCGACCATATCGACCGTGACCGACTCCACCGAAGGGCCGTTCCCGCGCTCGTGGCGCAGATCGACCACCGCTCCCTCCCAGCTCTCGGGCGGCGCGCAGACGCGCGCGTCTGGACCGAGTGGGCGGTACCGGCCGGGGTTGGTGGGACCGAAGATCGTCACCGTGGGGGTGCCCACGGCCGCCGCCAGGTGGCTGGTGCCGCTGTCGTTGCCGACGTAGAGCGCAGCCCGCGCGGCGACCGCGGCCAGCTCGTCGAGGGTCAGCCGGCCGCAGAGGTTCACCACGGGAGCCTTGGCTCGGCGGACAACTGCGGCGACCACCGCCCGGTCGGAGCCGGCCCCTGCCAGGATCACGCGCACCCCGGCCTCCGCCGCGAGCCGGTCCGCCAGCGCGGCGAAGCGCTCGGGCGGCCAGCGTTTGGCAGGCATGGCGGTCCCTGGGTTGACCGCGCCGCCGGGGTGGATGACGACCGTGGGAGGCGCGTCGTCCGGGATGATCACCGATGCCGAGCGCTGGGCCTCGGCCGAAGGATGGTACTCCGCCTCGGTCCCCGCGGGCGGCACGCCGATCGCCGCCAGCACCGCCAGGTACGCCTCCGTCTCGTGCAGGGTAGGGTCGGGCGTGACCGGATGGGTCAGGCCGATGCCGCGACCGGCGCTGTCGATCCCGGCGCGGACCGGGATGCCGGAACGCCAGAGCAGCACGTTGACGAGCGGCGACGGATCGAGCCCGATCCCCAGATCGTAACCCGTGCGGCGCAGTTCGCGGGCGAGGACATGGAGCCCCACCATCGGGAGGCGGTCAGGGTAGGAGATGACGCGTGCCACGTGCGGGTTCCCCGCGAGCGCGGGAGCCGACCAGTCGGTGGTCACGACGTCGATGTGCGCGCCGGGGCAGTATGCGGCGAGCGCGCGAAACACCGGTGTGGCCATCAGCACATCACCGAGGCAGCAGGGTTTGACCACCAGGATGCGCGGCGCGGTGCCGGGCTCAGGTGGGTTCGGGATGTGCCGGGGACGCGCCAGCAGCGCCGCAAGCCGTGCCCCGGTGCCGACGACGCGCTCGCGCAGCCGGTGGCTACGTGCCCGTGGGTGCATCGACCACCGCGAACATCAACTCACCGCGGGCCGCGAGTTCGCCGTCGACGGTGGCGACGGCGGTGCCGGTGCCGACCCCGCGGCGCATCTTGCCCATCTCAACCTCGAGGCGCAGCGTGTCGCCCGGGACGACTTGCCGCTTGAAGCGCACGTTGTCGATCCCGGCGAAGAGGGCCATCTTGCCGCGGAACTCCTCACTGCCGAGCAGCGCCACAGCCCCCACCTGCGCCAGCGCTTCGATGATCAGGACGCCGGGCATGACCGGGTAGCCGGGGAAGTGGCCCTGAAAGAACGGCTCTCCTATGCTGACATTCTTGATCCCGACCGCGCGCCGGCCCCACTCGATCTCGATGATGCGGTCCACGAGCAGGAACGGGAACCGGTGGGGGATGATCTCCTGGATCTGCTGTGCGTTTAGCACGCCGCGCTCCTCTGTCTTGCCGATAGGCTCGCGATCCTCTGGTGGACGGCCGGCGGCATCCAACGGTAGCCACCGAGCCGTGTGGGTCCAGCCGCCGGGGCGGCGACCCGACCCAGGCGCCAGGGTGCACGTGGGCGCCCGTCCGTCGCCGGGGCGGCGGAACCCACATCTGGGCGGATCGTACGAACGCGCGAGCGAGGTGTCAACGCGGCGGCGTGCCGCTAGACGGCCGCACCGGTCGGTCGATGGAGGATTTGCTGGCGATCCGGACCGACCCCGATCATCGTCACCGGCACGCCCAACAGCTCCTCGATCCGCTCCAGGTAGCGGCGGGCGTTGGGCGGCAGGTCGTCGACACTCGTGGCGCACGACGTGTCCGCCTGCCAGCCGGGGAGCACCTCGTAGACCGGCTCGACCCGCCCATAGACCGATGCCACGGCGGGCGGTGCCTCGATCGCCTTGCCGTCGAGCCGGTAGCCGACGCAGATGCGTATCTCCGGTAGGGTGTCGAGCACATCGAGCTTGGTGACGGCGACCTCGGTGACGCCGTTCAGGCGAGCGGCGTAGCGCCCGGCTACGGCGTCGAACCAGCCGGTACGGCGTGGCCGACCCGTGGTGGTGCCGTACTCGTTCCCCCGGTCGCGCAGCATCTGGCCCGTCTCATCGTGCAGTTCAGTCGGGAACGGCCCACCGCCGACACGGGTGGTGTACGCCTTGTAGACGGCGATCACCGTATCGACCTGGGTCGGGCCGATGCCCGCGCCCTGGCAGGCGCCGGCGGCCGTCGGCATGCTCGACGTGACGTACGGGTAGGTGCCGTAGTCGACATCGAGCATCGTGGCCTGGGCACTCTCGACGATGACCCGCTTCCCGGAGGCCAGCGCGTCCTGCACCAGGATCTCCGCCTGAACGACGAGCGGCGCCAAGCGCTCGCCGAGCGCAACGTATTGTTCCGCGAGCGCGGCGACATCCAGGGTCGCGTCGTCTTCGAACCCGGCGAGGAGCAGGCGCTTCTCCGGCACGACCAGTTCGAGCCGGTCACGGAGCGCGGCCTCATCGAGCAGGTCCGCCACGCGGATGCCCTTGCGTCCGACCTTATCGCTGTAGGCGGGACCATTGCCACGCAGGGTGGTGCCGATTGAATGCGTGGCGCGGCGCTCCTCCTCGGCGCGGTCGAGCGCCGGATGGTACGGGAGGATGACGTTGGCGCGGTCGCTCAGGAAGAGTCGGCTCAGGTCGACGCCGCGCTCCCGCAACGCGTCGATCTCGTTGAGGAGTTGAACTGGATCGACCGCGACCCCGGCACCGATAACGCAGTCGCAACCGGGATGCAACACCCCGGATGGGACCAGATGGAACTTGAAGACCCCCTGGTCGGTGACGACGGTGTGGCCGGCGTTGGTGCTGCCGTTGGGGCGGACCACCATGTGCGCCCGCTCGGCGAGCGCGTCAGTGATCTTCCCCTTGCCCTCGTCGCCCCACTGGCCGCCAATGATGATCGTCGCCGGCATCGCCGACCTCCCGTCCGGGCACGCACAACGGCCCGCGAACCAGTCGTCCGCGGACCGTGCCCAACTATATCTCACGTGCGGGCCTGAGAACAGGTAAGGGCGGGTGTCTCACGCGGTGCTCGTGTGAGCGGCCCTCACCCCCGACCACTCTCCCAGCGTTGGGAGAGGGGAGTGATGCGCCGGGCTCGGCGGTGCTCCGTCCGACGCCCGCGCTCCTGACGTGGCTGGTGATCGGCGCTGGTCGGTGCGCTAGGCGTGGACGCGGGCGCTGCGGGCGTCGCGCAGGCGCTCGAACAGGCGGCGCTCCTCGTCGCTCAGCCCGGTCGGAAGCACGACCTTGACCCGGGCGAGCAGGTCGCCCTTGCCGCCACCCTTGAGGGCCGGCATGCCCTTGCCCCGCAGCCGGAACACACGCCCGTTCTGGGTCTCGGGCGGGATGGTGAGCACCACCGGATTGTCGAGCGTGGGCACCGTGACCTCGCCGCCGAGGATGGCCGTGTAGAGTGGGACCTCGACCTCGGTGCGCAGGTTCAGCCCGTCGACCTGGAACCGCGGGTTCGGTGCCAGCGAGACGAGCAGGTAGATGTCGCCGTTCGGCCCGCCATTGACCCCAGGCCCGCCCTGGCCGGCCACCCGGATGCGCGAGCCGTCGCGCACACCCGCCGGGATCTTGACCTCGAGCGTCTTGGTACGACTCAGCGTGCCCGAGCCGCCGCAGGTGGGGCAGAAGCCCTGGCCGTTCAAGCCGGTACCGCCGCAGGTCGTGCAGCGCTCCTGGATCTGCACCTCGAAGCGACGGGTCGTCCCGTGGTAGGCGTCACGCAGCGACACGGTGATTGGATACTCGTAATCCTGACCGCGCTGCGGCTGCTGGCGGACCCGCGAGCGCGCCCGGCCGATGGTGTCGCCGAAGAGCGTCTCGAAGAAGTCGGAGAACGGGCTCTCCCCCGACTGGCGCGTCCCGCCGGAGCGTCGGCCACCAGTGAACCAGTCGGAGAAGTCGGTCCAACTGGCGCCGGTACCGGTGCCGGCCGTCTCGGCCTGTTGGTAGCGCTCCCAGTCGGCGCCGAAGCGGTCGTACTTGGCACGCTTCTCGGGATCGCTCAGGACCTGGTAGGCCTCGTTGATCTCCTTGAAGCGCTCCTCGGCGCTGGCATCCCCCTTGTTGACGTCGGGGTGGTACTTCCGCGCCAGCTTGCGATACGCGCTCTTGATGGTCTTCTCATCGGCGTCCCGAGAGACCCCGAGGATCTTGTAGTAGTCCTTGAACTCCATCGAACCCTCAGCTCCACCCCTGAGTCATGACGTCAGCGCCGTTGGTCGCCCAATTATACGACCTTGAGTCGACTAGTGTCAACCTTCTTGTTCGCTGTCGTCACGACCTGGGGGCAGCGAGGCGTGGGATCCGGCCCGGCGCCCGTACCAGGGGCGCCGGGCGTTCACACGAGGGATGCCCCGATGCGCGCTAGACGAGCGGGCGCAGGGCGGCGGTCGGATCGCCCTGGAGCTGGCGGCGAACCTGGCCGTACAGGTGCGCGTTGACGACGTAGGCGAAGAACGCCGTGAAGACCACGCCGATGATGCAGAGGATCACCCCGACAGCGGCCAGCAGGGCGGTCACGATCGACATGAGCAGGACGATCAGCAACGGGGTGGTCACCGGCCGGATCTCGTTGAAGACGGCGCTGAACTGCAAACCGGCGCCGATGTCTTCTGTGAGGGCCAGCCGGGTCGCGAAGAGTGGCTGGATGAACGCAACGCCCAGCGAGACGATCGTGCCGAGGCACTGAAGGCCAAGGCTCGTCGAACTGAAGTCGTCGCCGCTCCCGCTGAAGGTGGTTATCAGCGAAAGGATGGCGGCCGGGATGCTCCAGACAAACGTAACAACGATCAACTTCAGCCCGCGAACAAGATCCCCACCGAAGTCGTTCCACTCCGGCAACGGCACGTCATCGTTCTCCACCACCTGGCGGATCAGCCGGAGCCAGTATCCGGTGACTATGAGAAGGCCGACGATGGGGATCAAGAGGAGCAGACCCCCGATGGCGACCTTCTTGATCCATTGAGAGTCTTGAAATGCGAACGTGAGCGCGCGTCCGATGTCCACTCGCCGACCTCCCCACGTCACATCCGCCGATCATGCCAGCGGTCCCCGAGGCATACGTACGCCACCCCTCTCGCCACCGATCCTCAGGAGAGATTGGCGTGCTGGCAAGACCCAGCGGTCCTAATCGATGAGTAGCATGATACCAGCTAGCGCGCAGGCACGGAATCATCGAGCAGGCGTCCGTACGCCGCGAAACGGCGATGCCGGTTCCTCTCCGACCTGAGCACTTCACCCAGGACCGTCGCCTGGTGGGATTGCTCCTTCCGGTGGGTGGTCGGCCGGCCGCGTCGCGGGGCGTGTCCCTGACCGGTTCAGGACGACGTCTGCGGCGGTGACCCTTCGGCGCGCGCAGCGCGCTTCCGGCGCATCGGCGCCGCGGTGGTCCGGATGGCGTGCAGCATGATGCCGAGTGCGGCGCCGATGGCGTCGGCCAGCAGGTCGCCAAGCGACGGGTCGCGCCCGGGAACGAACGACTGGTGCCACTCGTCGCTGATCCCGTAGAGGACCGCGAGGACGAGCGCCAGGCGAGCCACGCGGCGCGGGCCGGCGCCCGACTCCTGGAGTGCCGCGGCGAGCAGAAAACCGAGGATGCCGTAGGCGACGAGGTGTCCCGCGATGGACGTCACCTGCGATGAGAGCCCCGGAGCAGTCGGGAGTTTCGACTGGTCGGAGAGCATATAGATGACTGTCGCCCAGAGCGCGACGGCGACCCACCGGCGTGCCATCCGGATGCGCCTGCGCCGGTTCATGTCCGGTCGCTCCCTCCGTCGAGCGCGCCGTCGAGCGCGACAGCGTAGGCCTCCAGGACGCGATCGACCAGCCGGTCCCAGAGGAGCTCGGTAGCAATAAACTCCCGGGCGGCCTGCCCGACTTGACGACGCCGCTCGGGATGCGACAGGAGCACGCTGACGGCCGCGGCCAGGGCGCCGGGATCGCCCGGCGGCACCAGCGCGCCGGTTGCGCCGTCCCGGATGACCTGGGCGTTCTCGCCGACATGCGTGGTCACGACCGCGGTGCCGGTCGCCATCAGCTCCAGGAGCTTGACGGAACTCTTCGCCCGGTTCAGCGGCGTGTCGTCGAAGGGGTGGATGGCAACGTCGCACGCCGCGGCGATAGCCCCGATGTCGGTGGCTGGTACCCAGCCGAGGCGTGTGATGGCCGCGCCGAACCCGGCCTCCGCAGCGGCCTGGTCGAGGACCTGCTCCGCGCGGCCGTCGGCTGACGCGCCGGCGATAACCAGCGTGGCGGTGGGATGCACCTCACGGACACGCGCCAGCACCTGGACCAGCGTGACCGGGTTGAACTCGACAAAGCGCGTGTAGAGGAGGATCCGCGGGCCGGTGTCGGGCAGGCTCTCGCGGGCACGGGCGACTGCATCCTCGTCCGGTGCGAGCTGCGCGAAGCGGGCGGCGGTGAGGCCGTTGGGAACGTAGAACACCCGCTCCGGCGACGCCCCGAGGTCGCGGGCGCGCCGCTCCAACGTCCGACTGGCGACGGTCAGCGCGGCCGCCTGCCGGGGCCAGGTGCGCTCCTGCCAGTCGAACACGCGGCGCTGGACGCGGCCGTACAGCCCGGTGTCGTTCCAGCCGCCGTCCCCCTCCCAGTCGTCCATGTCGATGACCACCGGCAGCGACCGCCGCAGCCGCCGCCCCGCCAGATCGCCAAACCCCTTGGGTTTGAACACGTGGACCAGCCCCGGCCGGTCGGCACGTGCCCAGCCGAGCATCTCGCGGACCGCCAGCGGCCAGAGGAGGGGATGAGTCGTGCGGGTCGTGCGGAGCTCGACTCCGTCCTCCTCCCAGCGCTTCCCGGCGTCGTCCGGGGAGTCCCAGGGCGTGGTGCCGATCGCGGCCCACCAGCCGCGGGCGACCAGCGCCTGTGCGATGCCGAGCGTTCGAGCACGCAGCGTCGCCTTCGGCCGGAAGCCGAAGGTGCCCAGCATCAAGACGCGGCTTGGCTCGGGGGTCTTGCTCACGGCGCTGCCCACGCTCCGACAACGTTCCCAGCCGGATGCTACCAGCGGCGCCCGCCGCACGACAACCGCCGAACAGCGGTCGGGGGAGGGCAGAGAGGAGGCGATGGGTGTGACGAACTCGACGGGGTTGCGGCCGTGGTACGGGGTGGGCGGTCAAGGTGCAAGTCGTGAACCCCGGGGTTGTCGCGGAAAGCCTGCTGTCATGCAGCCGGGCTCTCGTCGTGGTGTGAGGAGCCCACGCCGCGGCCCGTGCCCGGGGGTAAAGCCGCCGGGCTGACAATACAAAGCCCACTGAAGGGGCTGGGGACGCTGGGTCCGGCAGGTGGCCGAATCGGATCCGCCTCGATGTCGCCATCGCAGCCCCTTCAGTGGGCTTACCCAATGCAGCCCGGCGGCTTTAGCCCCGGGCACATGCCAGGGTGCGGGATCCTTCACACCACCCAACCCGATTCCCGACACCGGCGCGGAACCAACCCCGACGCCGCATCAGCCGCGTCATAGCACAGCGGCGGCTTAGGACGCCGCATTGCCAATTGGTTGTCACTGAGCTGGTGCAAAGCGAGGCCGCGTTGGCCGGATCGGCAGCGCGATGGTTCGCGGTTCATCGCGCGGCGCCGGGTTGTGCGCGTGGGATATTGCTCGGCTCGGATGTTACGAGTAAGGGCGGACGACCGTTACCAATTTCCCCTGGATCTCGACGTTATCGGGCGTAGTATAGATCGGAGACATCGTGGCATTTGCGGGCTGCAAGCGAATGCGGGAGCCTTCGTGATAGAAGCGCTTGAGGGTCGTCTCCTTCTCGGCTCGGAGCCACACCGCCACCGTCTCCCCGTTCTCGCAGGTCTGCTGATGGCGGAGGATGACGATGTCCCCGTCGTTGATGAGCGCGTCGATCATCGACGTCCCCTTGACCCGCAGCGCGAAGAGCCCGTCCGTGCGCGAGCCGATCAGGTCGCTGCTGATGTTGATGGTCTCGGTCGTCTCGTCAACCACGACGTCGTCCAAGACGGGGATTGGCTCACCGGCGGCGATCTGCCCGATGACCGGAACCTGGACGATATTGCGCACCGGGACGGGACGGTTGACCAACTCGATCCCGCGCGAGATGTTGCGGTTGCGGCGGATCAGATTCCGCTGCTCCAGGATGTTGAGGTTGTAGTCCACGACGCTGGTGGACGAAATGTTGAGATCCCGCTGAATCTCACGAATGGTTGGAGGATAGGTGTTTTCCTCCAGGAACCGCTCGATATACTCGAGCATCATCTGCTGTCGTCGAGAGAGCGGCTTACCCATCCTCCACCTCATCTCCGGGCCGAACGCGCGTACGACACGACCTTAGCGTCATTATAGGAGCGAACATCTGTTCTTGTCAACTACATGAGGCCCGGAGGGATGTGGCTGGTGGGGAGCGGCGGCGTGAGTGGGTGCCGATGGCGTCGGCGGAGCGATAGGGGACGGGGATGAACGTCGTCGATATCGTCATGACCTTCGTCTTCCTGGGTGTCTTTACGCTAGGATTCTTCGCGGGGCCCGCGCGGGCGGTGATCGGCCTGGTCGCGCTGTACGGCGGGCTCGTGGCCGCGTCGGTGTTCTATCAGCCGCTCGGGCGTACGCTGACGGATCTCTTCTGGCCGATGTCGCCATGGATCGGCGCCGTGACGGCCTTCATCCTGCTGGTGGCGGTCGTCGGGGGTGCGCTGCTCTATGTGCTGCTCTGGTCGTTCCGGGTGAGCCGCCTGCGCAGCCGCTTCGCCAGCAACGACCACGGAGGGCGGCTCGGGATGGTCGTGGTCGTGCTGGTGTCCGTGGTGATCAGTGCCACTGTCGTGACCACTGCGATCCAGCTCGCGGACTGGAGCGTGCAGAATCTGCCCGAGGGAGACCGACGCGCCGCCGTAACCCGACACTTGAACGGCTCGGTGATCGCCGGGAGCACGCGGCGCCTGACCCCGCACCTGTACACGGCCGTGGTGTCGTGGACGCCCGTCGCCGACGCGCCGATCCTGCGACCTGACTGAACTAGGGGATCATTTTCGTGAGCTATGAAGCTTCCAGGCAGCTCGAGTTCGATCGCGTACTCGAAATCCTTGCTCAACGCTGCCAGTATTCCGTCGCCGCTGAGCGGGCGCTGGAGATCGGGCCGAGCGGCGACGCCTCGCGTGTGGCTTACCTCCTGGCCGTCACCCGGGAGGCGGTGACGCTCCTGACCAACTTCCCGTCATTTACCGTGGGCGGGGTCCGCGACATCCGGCCAGTCGTGGAGCGCGCGCGCCGCGGATCGCTGTTGTCGGCAGGTGAGCTGCGCGACGCGCTCGACACGATCCAGGCGGCGCGTGAGCTGCGGCGCACCTTTTTCAAGCTCCCGAACGCGAACGAGCTGTACCCGAACCTCTCGGAGTTCGTGGAGGCCATCGCCGACCTCGCGGGTCTGGAGGCAGACCTGGCGCGGACGGTCGGGCCGCGGGGCGAGATCCTCGACACCGCGTCCGAGCGTCTGGCGGAGATCCGGCGCGAGGTGCGAATCGCCCACCGCCGCCTGCTCGACCGCCTGAACCGGATGCTGACCGACGCGGCCTACGCCGGCGCGATCCAGGACGCCATCGTGACGATGCGCGAGGGGCGCTACGTCATTCCCGTGCGCGCCGACCGGCGAGCACAGATCCCGGGTGTGGTCCACGCCACCTCGGCCAGCGGGCAGACGCTGTTCGTCGAGCCGATGGCCGTCGTCGAGTTGAACAACCGCTGGCGTGAGCTGCAGATGGCCGAGGAGCATGAGGTCGAGGCCATCTTGCGGGCCCGGTCGGAACAGATCGCAGCGGCTGCCGATGACCTGGATCAGACGGTTGAGGCCGTGGCTGCGATCGACCTGGCGCTGGCCAAGGCGCGCCTGGCGTTCTCCATGCGCGCCGTCGAGCCGATCCTGGTCGAGGCGAGCGGGCCGGGTGCCCCCGGCGGGCACCCGCGGCACCGGATTGACCTCAGGCAGGCGCGCCACCCGCTGCTCGACCCGGACACGGTGGTCCCGATCGACGTGCGGATCGGGGAAACCTACCGCATTCTGGTCGTGACCGGGCCGAACACGGGCGGGAAGACGGTCGCGCTCAAGACCGTCGGGCTCATGACCCTGATGGCACAGACCGGCCTCTTCATCCCTGCGGCGGACGGATCGGCGCTGAGCGTCTTTTCTGCCGTCTACGCCGACATCGGGGATGAGCAGAGTATCGAGCAAAGCCTGTCGACCTTTTCGGCGCACGTCACCAAGATCATCGCCATGCTCCGGTCGGCGGATGCCGACAGCCTGGTGCTGCTCGACGAGATTGGGGCCGGGACCGACCCGCAAGAGGGCTCGGCGCTGGCCCGCGCGATCATCGCCGCGTTGCTCGAGCGCGGTGTGATCGCGATGGTCACGACCCACTACTCGGAGCTGAAGGCGTTCGCCTACGTCACCGAGGGGACGGAGAACGCCAGCGTCGAGTTCGACCTGCGCACGCTCTCGCCTACCTACCGGCTGTTGTTGGGCGTCGCCGGACAATCGAACGCGCTGGCGATCGCCGAGCGGCTGGGGATGCCGCGCGAGGTGATCGACACCGCGCGGTCGTACCTCACCCCCGGCACGGAGCGGGCGGACGAGCTGTTGACCGAGATCCGGCGCCGTCGCGCCGAGGCGGAGAAGGCGCTGGCGGCTGCGCGCGACCAGCAGCGGGCGGCGGAGCGTGCCCGGCGTGAGGCTGAGGAGGCGCTGCGGGAAGCCGAGCGGGCGCGTGCGGCCGCACGCGATGACGCGCTGGCGGAGCTGGCGGAGGAACTGCGTGAGGCGCGCGACCTGCTGCGGCGGCTCCGTGCCCGTGCCGAGGCGCCCGTTGTCCCGGCCGTTCCAGCAGAGCGGCCCGCGTCGCAGGAGGTGGAGGAGCTGGGCGAGGAGGTGCGCCGTGCTCAGGAGCGCGTGCGCCAAGCCGCCCGGCGTCGGCGACCACGGACGGCGCCCGCGGAACCGCTGCGGGTCGGCGACACGGTCGAGATCCCCTCGCTCGGGATGGAGGGCGAGATCGTCGGGTTCGCTGACGGCGGCGAGGAGGCCGACGTGCAGGTCGGCGCCTTCAAGGTGCGCCAGCCGGTGGCGGCACTGCGGCGCGTGCGGTCCGCCCCGGCCCCGCGTCAGGCGACGCGGGTCAGCGTGCCGGCTGCCCCGTCGGTGGACCAGGAGATCAACCTCCTTGGGAAGCGCGTCGCCGAAGCCCAGGAGGAACTGGAAGTCTATCTCGACGCGGCGGCGCGAGCCTCGCTGCCGTGGGTCCGTATCGTCCATGGCAAGGGGACCGGCGCCCTCCGCGCCGCGGTGCAGGAGATGCTGCGGCGTCACCCGCTGGTGGAGCGCTTCGAAACCGCCGAGCCGAACGCAGGCGGCGACGGCGTCACCGTGGCGTTCCTCAAGGGGTGAGCCTTCCGGCAGAGCCTCGCCCGTCGATCCTGTGTAGCTCCCCTCTCCCAAGGTTGGGAGAGGGGTCGGGGGTGAGGGCCGCTCCCA
>NZ_JADGHZ010000216.1 GCF_019683595.1 Sphaerobacter sp.
ATCAAACTTCTAGAGCGGGCTGGGGTCGCAGTGAGCACAGCCCGGCATCGGGTCCGGCCGGTCGGCGCGTGCCCGGGCCTGGAGGCGCCGGGCTGACAACGAAAGCCGGCTGAAGCCGGCTGTGGAGTGCGGTGGCCCCAGCCGCCGCTTTGGTATGGCGCTGCCTCAGCCGCGCGCCGGGGTGGGTTCCTCACCGGTGTCAGCCCCCCGGGATGGGTGGTGCGAAGGATCCCTCGCCGTGACCCGTGCCCGGGGCTCATGGAGTTTCACGACTTAATCGGGCAACAGGCCGACGGACGCCCATGCGGTCTCCGACCCGTCAGCGACGTGGGCGAGGAATGCCGCCCGGCGCGACGCGACGGCGGAAAACGCCGCTCCGCGCGTGACTCCAGCGCCGACCTCCCGAGGCGAGCATTACCCGATTCAGTTGTGAAACTCCATAAGCCGCCGGGCTGAATATGAGTAAGCCCACTGAAGGGGCTGCGTTGGCGACATGCAGGCGTAGCCGATCCGGCAGTCTGCTGGGTACAAGTCGCAAGCCCCTTCAGTGGGCTTCGCCGTCGTCTCAGCCCGGTGGCTTTAGCCCCGGGCACGGGTCGGGCGGCGGGATCCAATGCCTGGGAATAAGCCCAGACCCGCCCCGGCCGGCTTTAGCCCCGGGCACACGCCACCGCACTGCCTGCCGTGGGTGCGAACCGTGCCCATCCCTACCGGGTGGGCAGCCCGCTCTGCCCGGACAGCACGTCCTCCGGTCGGCCTCCGGGCCGAAGGATGTGAATCTCCCCCTGCCAGACCAGCACCTCGGCCGGCTCCGGGTGGCTCAGGAAGCGCAGGCTGCTGGCACTGTAGCCGTACGCGCCGCTGTAGAAGACGCCGATGATGTCACCCGGCTGCGGCGGAGCCATCGGGATGTCCGTGCCGAACATGTCCAGCGGCGTGCAGCACGGACCGACCAGGTCCGCCTGTTCCAGCGCCGCGGAGGGATCGGCGCTCACATTGAGAATCGGGTACGGCTTGCGGAAGACCTGCCCCCAGTTCCCCGTCGCGCTGATGTGGTGGTTCATCCCGCCGTCGGTCACGACGAAGGTCTTGCCCCGCGACTGCTTTACGTCGACGACGCGCGTCAGGTAGACCCCCGCCTCGGCGACCAGATAGCGGCCGAGCTCGAGGATGAAGCGGGCACCGGTCAGTCGTGGGTCGGAGAGTCGCTCATCCAGCAGGGGACGGAACCCGGCGCCGAACCGCTCCAGGTCGAACGGCTCCAGGTGCTCGAAGTAGGGAATCCCGAAGCCGCCGCCGAAGTCGATCATCTCCAGCGGGCGGCCCGCCGCGTCCGCGACGCGCGTGGCGAGATCGAAGACGTTGCGGGCGTGCTCCACGAGCGCGTCGGCGTCGAACACCTGCGTCGCGGTGTAGACGTGGAGCCCGCGCAGCCGGAGCCGCGGCTTTGACTCGACCAACGCGACCGCCCGCTCCAGGTCCGCCTCGTCGAGCCCGAACTGGGTCGGCCTTCCACCCATTCGCATGTGGGAGCCGATGAGCGGCTGGGCCGGGTTGATCCGCAGCCCGATGCCGATGTCGCGCCCCTCATTCTCGGCAACCCGAGCGAGCCGCTCGATCTCGCCCAGCGACTCGACGTTGACCGCGAAGATGCCCGCGCGGACGGCACGCCGCAACTCGTCCTCAGTCTTCCCCGGACCGGCGAAGACAATCCGCTCCGGGTCGACTCCGGCCGCAAGCGCCAGGTGCAACTCACCCGCCGAGGCCACCTCGGCGCCGGCCCCGGCCCGAGCCAGGAGCTGGGTCAACGCCAAGCTGGGGTTGGCCTTGACTGAGTAAGCGACCTCGACATCCGGTCCCACCGCAGCCCGCACCCGTTCGAGCTGTTCCAGTACCACACCACCGTGGTAGAGGTAGCAGGGCGTCCCGGCACGCTCGACCACGTCGGCCAGAGACACGCCCCCGGGGCTGAAGACTCCGTGCTGCCAGCCTCCGAGCCGCTCGGCTGCGGCCAGTGCTCGGTCAACCTGCGTAGGCATCGCGCACCGCCTGACGGTCGATCTTGCCCGACGGCGTCCGGGGCAAGATCCCCTGGTGGATCTGGATCACCTTGGGCACCATGTACGGTGGTGCCTGCCGCAGACAGGCACGGCGCACCTCGTCGGCGGATGCCTCCTGGTCGCCGCGCAGGACCACCACCGCAACGATGTGCTGCCCGTGGTCAGGGTCGGGCATCCCGAAGGCGCAGGCCTCCTGCACCAACCCGGTGCCGATCAGCACGTCCTCCACTTCCTCGGGGCTCACCCGGTAGCCCTGGGTCTTGATCAGGTTATCCTTGCGCCCCACGAAGTGCAGGAATCCATCCTCATCCCGCCACACCAGATCGCCGCTGTAGACCACCCACTCGGGGTGCGGCAGCCCTGGCGGTGCGAAGGGGTTAGGACGGAACCGCTCCGCGGTGTCCTCCGGCCGGTTCCAGTAGCCGAGCGACACGGTTGGCCCGCGGTGCACCAGCTCGCCGATCTCGCCCGGCGCGCAATGCTCGTTCTTCTCGTTCAACACCCAGATGTCGGTGTTGGGAATCGGCTTCCCGATGCAGGCCGGGCCGCGGTCCCGCTCGTCGGGCGGCACGAACGTCGAGCGGAAGGCCTCCGTCAGGCCGTACATGAGGTAGATCTTGGTGTTCGGCAGCAACCGCCGGAGCTCCGCCACGTGCGCCGCCGGCACCTGACCGCCCGAGTTGGTGATGTAGCGCAGGGAGGTGAGCGGCCGTTCCTCCAGTTCCCGGCCCATCTGCACCAGCAGCCCCCACAGAGGCGGCACCCCGGCCAGACCCGTGATCTCGTACTCACGCAGCGCGCGGATCACATCGGCCGGGAAGGCAGAGCGCTGGAGCACCAGCGTCGCGCCCACCAGGAGAGCGGTGGTGAACTGGTTCATGCCGTAGTCGAAGCTGAACGGCAGCACCGACAAAATGCGGTCGTCCCTGGTGTTCTCCAGGTACGTCGCCACGATCTCGGCCCCGACGACGACGTTCCGCTGGCTGAAGACGACGCCCTTGGGCAGGCCGGTCGAGCCGGAGGTGTAAATGATGGTCGCCATGTCGTGCTCTTGCACCCGCGGCAGCGCCGCGCGGCCGGGATCCCCACGCAGCACCTCGGCCAGCGTCAGCCAGCCCCCGGCGCGCGGGACATCGGGCACCTGGTCGCCGATGACGAAGGCGCGCTCGGGCGCCTCCTCGCCGAGTCCGGCGAGCTTCTCCGCATCGCCGATGACGAGCCGCACATCGCAGTCGCGCAGGATGTGCAGGGCCTGGCGCGCCCGGAGGAGCGGGTTGACGTTCACATAGGCCGCGCCGGCCAGGGACGCGGCCACCATGGCGGCGACCGCTTCGAACGACTTCTCCGCGTAGATGGCGACGCGATCCCCCAGCCGCACGCCGTGCTCGACGAGCGCCGCGGCCATGGCCTCAGCCGCGCCGAGCAGGTCCGCGAAGGTGTACCGATCCGACCCGGAGACGACCGCGATGCCGCTCGGATCACGCTCGGCGGCGTTGCGAGCCATGTCGTGTAGCGTGAAGACTGCCCGATGCGTCATGCGCGCTTCCGATCCACCAATTCAGCGATCGCCTGGACCGACGCGAAGTTCTCCTCGCTCACGTCCATGTCGTCGATGACCACGCCGAACTGTTGCTCCAGGAAGAGGACCAGTTCCACCACCATCAGGGAGGTCAGCAGGCCGTCCCGGATCAACTGTTGGTCGTCGCTCACCGGCCGGCCGCCGGTGGCGTTGGCCATCAACCACTCGCGAATCGGACCCTTCACGGCGCCGTCCACCGTCATGTCGAACCCGCTCCTCTCTTCCCGGATGCAGAGGATGTGGCGGCACGCGCGCTGCACCCGGCGTACGCCGTCACTCACCCATCAGCTTGTATGCATCGCCAGAGCGAAACGCCCAGTTGGCCGCGTCCACCGCCGACTGGAGCGGCTCGGGATCGACCATCGTTCCCCGCAAGCGGGGATCCCGCTTGGGCGGAAAACATCCTGACCGCTGGACATGCGGAATAGAGCCGCACCTCCGGACATCGGGCGACCGGGGCCCAACGGGCGACGCCACGATACGATACCAGATCACCGCCGCCCCGGCCCGCGGGACGGACCAGGCCTGAGCCGCGATCGCCTGACAACGCGGCCGACGTGATCCTCGACGTCGTCGCGCACCCTGGTCGGATCGCATCCCCTACTCGACCCAGAAACTCAACTCCCCATCACCGGCGCTATACGCCCAGCTCAGCGGGTTCGTCGCCACCAACTGGAACTCGGGATCGGCGAACTTGACCTGCAAGGTATGCGTCTGCTTACGCGTGAAGAACCCCAGCCGCCACAGATCCCGCGGCAGCGGCGCCAGCGACGACAGCAGGAACCGGTACCGAATCAGGTGCGCGCCCATCTCCCGGAGGTGCCAAATCGAGGCGCGCAGCAACGCGGCGGCCACATCATGCCGACCGGGCAGAGCCGTGAGGTCCATGATGTACCCCGATCGGTCGGTAGCGGTCACGCGCAAGACGGCGTAGCCCACCAACTCGTCCCCCTCGAAGGCGCCCAGCAGCGGTCCCGCCGGCTGCGGCGACGAGGGTCCGTAGCGCCACTGCAAAAAGGCCGCGTCCTTCTCGGCGAGGCAGGCGATCCGCACCGTGAGGGACTCGAAGAAGCGGTCGAAGCGCTCGTCGAACGAGTCGAGCACCTTGACCGTCACGCCCTTCCGCCCCACAGTCAGCAGCCGGTCGGCCGCGCGGAGCGCCAGGTTGACACCGCCGTCGAGCGGACCCGGTAGCGACACCGGCAGCTTGGCCGTGGTCAAGATCTTGGCCGCGTACCGGAGATGGGTCACCTGGGTCGCACCCAGCCAGGTCTGCACCCGGATCACCGACGGCAACCAGTCGACACTGACGCAGTTCTCCACGTTCCGGAAGAACGCGCGCATCAGGCTGACCGCGTGGAATCCGTAGGCGGGATCGACCATGTAGTCGGTGGGAGTATGCGCGACGACGCGCTTCCCCCGGATGCGGTAGTACTGCGGCACCGCGCCCAGGAAGCCGACAACGCGGTCGCCGTCAGCCAGGACCCAACGGTGGAGATGCTCCGGGGCGAGCGGGTGGGACTCCAGCCAATGCCACACAGACGCGTGCCACTCCAGCCGCTCGTCGTCATGGCGGGAGTACACGGCAGCTCGCAGCCGGCTGATCTGGACCAGATCGCCCGGTTCATAGTTCCGCAGCACGACCATTACGGCTCGGCCCT
>NZ_JADGHZ010000217.1 GCF_019683595.1 Sphaerobacter sp.
CCCAACGCCAGCACCGGGCGCGCCTCGCCATTTACCGCCCGTCGCCTTCCGGCTCCGCCTGGAAGGCGACGCGCACGCGGCCCGGGCGGTGGCCGGTCATCGTGAGGACGGTGAGCCGCAGTGGGCCGGTCACGACCGAGTCCCCTTGGACCGGGATGCGCCCCAGCCGGTCGGTGATCAGCCCGCCGACGGATTCCGCCTCGACCGGGCCGATGACCTCCGGTTCCAACTCCAGCCGGTCGAGCAGATCGCCGACGGAGGCACGACCGTCGACCTCCAGCACGCCCGGCGAGACCTCGCGGAACGGCTCGTACCCCGGGTCGAACTCGTCGGTGATCTCGCCGACCAGCTCCTCGATCAGATCCTCCAGGGTGACCAGGCCGGCCGTGCCGCCGAACTCGTCGACGCAGATGGCCATGTGCGTACGCCGGGCACGCAACTCGCGCAGTAGTTCGTCGATCGGCTTGGCATCTGGCACGAAGTAGGCCGGGCGCACGACCTCCCCGCATGGCCGCGCCGCCGCATCGGGGTCGCTCCAGAGGATACGGAAGACATCCTTGACGTAGAGGATCCCGACGATGGCATCCAGCGACTCCTGGTAGACCGGGATGCGAGAGAAGCCGGTCGTGAAGAACCGGTCGACCGCCTCACCGAGCGTGGTGGATGCCTCCAGCGCGACCACGTCGACCCGCGGGACCATCACGCTCCGGGCGGTGGTCCGGCCGAACTGGAACGCCTCCTCGATCAGGTCGGCCTCCTCGGCCTCGACCAAGCCCTCGTCCTCCGCGGTCTCCAGCATGGCGAGCAGCTCGTCGGCGGTGAGCCCAGGGAGCGACGCCCGGCTCTCCACGCGGAACAATCGCAGGATGAGGTTGGTCGTGGCGGTCAGCAGGACCACGAACGGCCGCATCACCGTAGCCAGCCACTGGACCGGCCGGACGACGATGAGCGCCAGCGTGTCCGCCCGGCGGACGGCGAGCGTCTTCGGGACGAGTTCGCCGAAGATGATGCTGACGAACGAGATCGCGCCGGTGACGACGACCAGCGCCAGCCCCTCCGCGTTGCTCTGGATGAAAGGTACGCCGCTGTCCGCCAGCCAGGCGCCCAGCACCTCCACCAGGCTGACCGCGCCCACAGCCGATGAGAAGAAGCCGGCCAGGGTGATCCCCACCTGGATGGTGGCGAGGAACGCGCTGGGGTTCTCATTCAAGGCGAGGACTTGCGCGGCCGCTTCGTTGCCGTCGTCCGCCAGGGCGCGCAAGCGCGTCTTGCGTGCCGACACGATGGCGATCTCCGAGGCTGCCAGGACCGCGTTGATCCCCAGCAGCACCAGGATGATCGCCACTTCCACGCCCACCATCGCTGATCACCTCGCATTTACCAGCGCGCCCGATCACCCAGGCCGGCGGCCACGACCGGCGTCACTCCGTCCGCCGCACCTCGACTCCGGCCAGCCGCTCAAGCGGCTTCACCAGCGCCACCATGTCCTCGTTCCCGAGGCCCAAGGCTCGCCCTTCTTTGAATGCCTCCTGCGCCACCGCGCCCAGCATGAGCCGTACGTCGAGCGCAGACCCCACCTCGTGGATGAGGCCCAGATCCTTCAGGATCAGGTTGATCGGCGTGCCGCCTTCGAACTGCCGGTCCATGATCAGCGGCAGCCCGCGCGTCAGCATCCGGCTGCTGCCGAAGCTCGACTGGAGCACGTCGAGCAGCGCCTGCGGGTCGGCCCCCGCCTTCACGCCGAAGACGACCGCTTCGGCGACGGCGGCCATGTTGATCCCGACCAGCAACTGGTTCACCAGCTTGACCACCGTGCCGGAGCCGGAGGGGCCGACGTGGTGGATGTTCGTCCCCAGCGCCTTGAGCACCGGCATCGCCCGATCCAGCACGTCCTTGTCGCCGCCCACCATGATGGTCAGCGTCGCCGACTCCGCCCCGGCCGGGCCGCCGCTGACGGGGGCATCGAGAAATCCCGCGCCCCGCTCCTGTGCCGCGGCGTAGAGTTGCCGGCTCAACGCCGGGCCGACGGTCGAGCAGTCCACCAGGATCTGCCCCTCGCGCGCCGCCGAGATCAGGCCGTTCTCGCCGAGGTAGACCTCCTCGACCGTGGCGGGGGTCGGCAGGCAGGTGAACACCAGATCGGCCGCTTCGGCGACCTCCCGCGGCGACGTCGCCGGCTTCGCGCCCTCCCCGCTCAGTTCCTCCACGACGGCACGGCTCCGGTTGTGGATCGTGACCTCGTAGCCAGCCCGCAGCAGGTTGCGGGTCATCGGCTTCCCCATCTTCCCGAGCCCGATGAACCCCAAACGCATCATGCGCCTCCTTTCGTCGCTCCCCACCATTCCAGCGCGGCACACCGCGTGCCCCACACGTCACGACACGGCATTCTGGCCGCACTATGCGCGTTCCCTCACCCCGGCGCAAGGTCGCGCAACGCCGCCGGACGGCGGTAGACTGCGGCCGGACGATCGAATCGTGGAGCGAGGGAGGGCCACACGTGACGACGCGGCAGACCGAACCCGAGCCGAGCTGGGACGCCCGGGGCTACGATGCGCACTTCGCCTTCATCTGGGAGTACGGCAGCGACTTGATCGACCTGCTCGCTCCCCAGCCGGGCGAGCGGATCCTCGACCTCGGCTGCGGGACCGGACACCTGACCCGCGCCATCGCCGACCGCGGCGTGCACGTCACCGGCATCGACCGCGACCCTGCCATGATCGCCCAGGCCCGCGCGAACTACCCGGATCTCCCCTTCGAGGTCGGCGACGCCACCCACCTGGCCCCCGATCGCCCGTTCGACGCCGTCTTCTCTAACGCCGTGCTCCATTGGATCAGCGACGCCGAGGGCGCCGCAGCGTCCATCCGGCGTGCGCTGCGGCCTGGCGGGCGGCTCGTCGCCGAGTTCGGCGGCCATGGGAACGTCGCAGCCGTCGTCACTGCGGTGGCGGACGCTGTCGAGGCGGCCGGCTATACCCCCGTGCGCACCCCGTGGTACTTCCCGAGCATCGGCGAGTACGCGACGGTACTGGAGCGCCATGGTCTGGAACCGATCTGGATGGCCCTCGTCGACCGGCCGACGCCCCTGGACGGTGGGGCCGACGGGCTGCGCCTCTGGCTCACCATGTTCGGCGATCGCCTGCTGGCCGGCGTCCCCACCGACGCACGCGACACCGTCATCCGCGCCGTTGAGGAGCGCCTCCGCCCCGATCACTACCGCGACGGCACCTGGTACGCCGACTACCGCCGCCTCCGCCTCATCGCCATCGCCCGCTAGGGCCGATCACCCGCCCGCTGCGGACCGACGCAGCACGGAATACGCAATTCGCCCACTCATGCCTTCCGACCAACCCGGTCCCGCCTCCGCTCGGCGACGATGCCGCCGCCGAAAATGACCACGTTCGCCACCAGGTAGACGAAGACGAGGAAGGTGACCGCGCCACCCAGCGGGCCATAGACGCTCTGGAAATCGCCCACCGTCGTTATGTACAGCCCAAACCCCACCTTCGCCAGCTCGAACCCCACCGCAGCGAACAGCGCGCCCGCCCAGAGATCGGCAAACTCCGGCCGCAGGTTCGGCACCAGCCGGTAAAGGAGCAGGAACACCATGAACGACGTCGCCAGCGGCAGCAGGAGGAACACCACACCCCACGCCACGCGGATCAGCAGCCCGTCGAAGTAATCGCTGGCAAACGTGCGGACGAGCCGGAGCCCCAGCGTCAGCAACGTCGAGAAAATCAAGAGCGTCGGGACGGAAATCATGGCCAGGAGGTCAACCGCGCGTGCGTGGACGAAGGAGCGGGTACCGGGGACGTCAAACACCCGGTTTAGCACACGCCGGAGCGCCCCGAAGACGCCGCTCGCTGTCCAGGCCAACCCGATCAACCCGATCAGGCCGAACACTCCCCCACCTGGGGCACCCAGGTCGTCGAGCAGCCCCTCGACCGGCTCTTGCAGCCCCAACTCCGGCGGGATCTGCGCCAGCACTGCCCTGGTGATCGTCGCGTTGACGTTGGGGTCGCGCACGAACCACCCGAGGACGGCGACCGACAGGAGCATGAGCGGGAAGAAGGAGAACAGCACGTAGTAGGAGATCGCCGCAGCGTAGATCTGCCCCTGTAGCCCGAAGAAACTGCGCCCGGCGCGCCAGAGCAGGTCAATCGCATAGATGCGCCGGGCGGGGGAGAAGATGGCGATCACAGCCCGGCGCAGCCGCGTCGCGCCTGTACGGTCTCCCCGCCCCTTCGCCGCCGTGCTCACCGTCGCGCCGCCACTCCGTGATGCGATGCACTGTCCTGGCCACACCCACAGTATAGCCCGCCACCTGAGGCGCCTTTCCCCTCAGAGCTGGCCGAAGAAGCGGCCGATGAGGCGACCAGTGCCGATCCAGAAGTCCTGACCCAGCAGGAAGATCGCCAGGATCGTCGCCGTGATGACCACGGCATCCACCGAGCTGCGCCCCTCCTTGGCCCAGTAGACATCCTGAAGGTGCAGCCAGAGTGCAAACTCATCGAGCGTAAGCGCCGCGCCGACACCGAACAGCACCGACAGCGTCGTCCGCCACTGCGGCGCATCGAACGCCAGCGCCAGGTAGCCTGTGATCAACAGGAGGAGGATGCCCCACACCAGGTGGTGGATGTGCAAACTCCCGACGGTGATATTGCGCAGCCGACCCTTATCGTCGTGGATGGCGTGGGTGATGACGCGCACGATGATGAAGGTAACCAGGAACGCGATCAGGATGAAGAACTCCGGTTCTTTGCCGGTGTCGACAATCGCGCGTTCGTAGAGGCGCGCAATATCGTGGCCGAGCCGCTCCATCGATCCTCACCTCCCGGCGATACATGGGCCATGAAGCGGGATTATTGCACGAGGCGTGCACCCGCACGCGCGGGTGTGCCGTGGTTGGTGTCAGGGGGTAAACCCCGGACTGGGCAACGATGTCGGGTGCGACGGCCCCAGCCGCCGCTTTGGCATGACGCGGCACGATGCGGCGCCGGGGTTTTCCGCGCCGCCGTTGGGACGCGAGATGAGTGGTGCGACGGATCACACGGCGTGGCCCGTGCCCGGGGCTAAAGCCGCCGGGCTGAGAAAGCGAAGCCCACTGAAGGGGCTGGGGATCGTGCGCCCGGTGGGGTGCTGGAGCGGATCCGCCTGCGCGTGGTCATCGTAGCCCCTTTAGTGGGCTTACCCAATGTCAGCCCGGCGGCTTGAGCCCCGGGCA
>NZ_JADGHZ010000218.1 GCF_019683595.1 Sphaerobacter sp.
CCCGCGTGGTCTTCTTTGGGGGGGGGGGGGGCCCCCGGGGGCGGCCCCGCCGCCGCCGCCGGGGGCGGGGCGCGGGCCGGCTCCGCTCAGGATGACAGCCGTGCCGGAACGGGTGGCGGGAAGACGAGAATAATTCGTCAAACTCCATAAGCCACCGGGCTGACACGGCGAAGCCCACTGAAGGGGCTGGGGAGGCCGCGCCCGGTTGGGTGCCGGAGCGGATACGCCGGGATGTCGCCATCACAGCCCCTTCAGTGGGCTTACCAAAATATCAGCCCGGCGGCTTTAGCCCCGGGCACGCGCCGGGCGGTGCGCCTCAACACCGAGGTGTAGGTTCTGGCCTACCTCAGCCGGCTTCAGCCGGCTTTTCCTTGTCAGCCCGGCGGCTTTAGCCCCGGGCACATGCCGCGGCGTAGGATCCTCACATGACTCATCCCCGGGCACGCGCCACGGCGTGGAATCCTTCACGCCACCCACTCCCGCGCACGCGCCGACCGCATACCCCATCTCATTCGTCGAACGCCATTATCCCCGGGCACAGGCCGGCCGCGTACACCTGGCTCATTCGTGGAAGTTCATGAGCATCTGCCGTCCTACGCGGAGCTGCGTGCCATGGGGGGCGGTTGGCTTCGCTCAGGATGACATCGGGTGGGATGAAATGGGAACGAGAGAGCACCCGCAGCCCGTGGTGGGCAGGGGTGCCTGTTCGCCTACCTGGGTTGGCTCGGTTGGGAGCGGGGGCGGTGCATTTCGGCGCGGCTGAGGAACAGGATCAGGCCGGTGATCAACTCGGGCACCGCAATGAAGAAGTAGCCGTTGGCAACGGCACCGACGAGGCCGGCTAGCACAACGATTAACCCGCCGAACCAGGCGAAGGGGAGGCGCATCAGGACCGCCGCTCCGATGGCGAGGTGAATCACCAGGAGGGCCGCGTTGAGCCAGACCAGGGCCGGCGCGTTATCCACGCTGCGGAAGAAACTGAGGAGCGCCCAGCCCGCGCCGGTGACCATGAAGCCGACCCCAGCCATCAAGACCTTGCCCGGGAGCGTCCCCGCCTCGGGCTGTTGCGTTGCGCGTGTGTCGTCTGGTCGCACCCCGACCCTACTCTCGCTCGATCATTCGACCTCAGTGCCGGGCCGCCGATACCGGCGGGTGGCCTACCGATTTTACCGAATCGGGGCGGGTGGCGGCCGGCAGGCGGAGACGTTCTGCCATTTGTGTGCTGGACGGTGCTGCTTACCGCGTCCACCGGGCGCTGCCTTGGTGACGCGGCGCGCAATTCCCCGCCTGCCGGTCGTGGATGCGGGATGCGGGCTCACCCGGCGAGGGCGGACTCCTCGCCGAGATAGGCGCGCCGCACCATCTCGTTGCGTTGCAGGCCCTCCGCGGTGTCGGCGAGGATGATCTGGCCCGTCTGGATCACGTACCCGCGACTGGCGACGGACAGTGCCATGTGCGCGTTCTGCTCCACGAGAAGGATGGCGGTCCCCTGCCGGTTGATGTCGGCGATGATGTCGAAGATCAACTCGACCAGGTTGGGTGCCAAGCCCATCGAGGGCTCGTCGAGCAGCAGGATGAGGGGGTCCGACATCAGTGCCCGGCCGATGGCGAGCATCTGCTGCTCGCCGCCGGAGAGGGTGCCGGCCGCCTGCTTTTCGCGCTCTTTGAGGCGCGGGAAGAGGTCGTAGACGCGCTCCAGCCCGCGGTCGATCTGAGCCTTGTCGGTCTGAAGATACGCACCCATCTCCAGGTTCTCGCGCACGGTCATGCGTGGGAACACGCGGCGACCCTCGGGCGAGTGGCCGATGCGGAGCGCCGCCACGCGGTGGGGTGGGAGGCCGTCGATGCGCTGGCCCTGGAAGCGGATCGTGCCGGCGCGAGGTCGGATCAGCCCCGAGATGGTGCGGAGCGTGGTGCTCTTGCCCGCGCCATTGGCGCCGATCAGCGTGACGATCTCGCCCTCCTCGACGGTCAGCGAGATGCCCTTCAGGGCGTGGATGTGTCCGTAGTAGGAATGGACGTCCTCAAGCTCCAGGATCGGCATGCTCGCCCTTGCCTCCCGTATCCAAGGCCGCAGCCGCGCCGCGGCCGAGATAGGCTTCGATCACGCGCACGTCGCGCTGGATCTCGGCGGGCGTCCCCTCGGCGATCTTGACGCCGTGGTCGAGGACGGCCACCGTGTCGGAGATCCCCATCACCACCCGCATGTCGTGCTCGATGAGGAGGATGGTGAGCCCGCGCTCCTGGCGGAGCCGGCTGATGAACTGGGTGAGGCGCAGGGTCTCCTGGGGGTTCATTCCGGCCGTGGGCTCGTCCAGCAGGAGCAGCTTCGGCTCGCTGGCGAGCGCGCGGGCGATCTCCAGCCGCCGCTGGTCGCCGTACGAGAGGTTGCGTGCCAGGTCGTCCTTCACCCGCCGGAGCCCGACCAACTGCAGGATTTCCTCGGCCCGCTCGCGCGCTTCCCGCTCCTCGCGCATCACCGCCGGGGTGCGGAGGATCGACTTGAGCGTATTGGCACGCAGGCGGGTGTGCATCCCCACCAACACATTTTCCAGGGCCGTCATGTTCTGGAACAGACGGATGTTCTGGAAGGTGCGGGCGATCCCGAGGGCGACCATCCGGTGCGGGGGGACGGCGCGGATGCGCCGGCCGATGCCGGACCGAGCGTCCCCATTGCCGCCGATCGGGAGTGGGATCCGCGGGGCCGGGCCGGCCAGCAGGTGGCCGTCGAACCAGATCTCGCCGTCGCTCGGCTGGTAGAGCCCCGCGATCATGTTGAACAGCGTCGTCTTGCCGGCACCGTTCGGGCCGATGATGCTGAAGATCGAGCCGGGCGGAACCGCCAGGTCGACGGCATCGACCGCAACCAGGCCGCCGAAGCGTTTGGTGATGCCCTTGACTTCGAGAATCGCGTCCACGTTTGCTCTGCTTCCCTCCGCGTGCTCGACGTGCTCCGTGCCCTAGGTGCCGTGCTCGCCGGTCGGTTCCTGGGCCACCTCGACGTCGTACAGCGTCTGCCGCTCTTGCTCGAGCACGGTCCCACCGTCGAAGACCTCCGGCTCCTCCTCGCCGGCATGGAGCTCGGCCGCGCGTCTCCGGCTGGGGAAGAGACCCTCGGGGCGGAGCAGCATCGTCAGGATCAGGGCGGCGCCGAAGATGAAGAGGCGCGAGTTCAGCAGGTCAATGCGGGTCAACACCTCGATCCCGGTGCTGTTGCCGATTGCGTGGAGCCAGCCGGTGAGGCGCTCGGCCAGGAAGCGGTCGTAGCTGGCCATGATGATGCCGCCGATGATGACGCCGTAGGTGTTGCCCAGGCCGCCCAGGATGACCATCGCCAGGACCATCACCGAGATGGTGAAGTCGAAGCGGAACGGGTCGATGAACTGGAAGCGGGCGGCGAAGATGGATCCGGCGAAGCCGGAGAAGCTGGCGCCCATGGCGAAGGCCAGCATCTTGGTGCCCATGATGTTGATGCCGTTGCTGGCGGCGGCGATCTCGTCCTCGCGCAACGCCATCCAGGAGCGCCCCAGGCGCGAGTCGAGCATGCGGTTGATGAGGAAGATCGACAGGATGCCCACGCAGATGACGAGGTAGTACCAGCCGACCGGGTTGCTGGCGTCCAGTGTGTAGCCGAAGATGCTCGGCTTCCCGATCGGGTTGATCCCCTTGCTGCCGCCGGTGATGCTGTCCAGGTTGAGGAAGATGCGCGGGACGATCTCACCGAAGCCAAGCGTCACGATCGCCAGATAGTCGCCACGGAGCCGGAGGACGGGGATGCCGAGAATGACGCCGAAGATCATGGCGACGAAGAAGCTGATGGCCATGGCGATCCAGAAGTTGGTCCGGTAGGGGAGCGGGCTGGCAGGCGAGGTGAGAAAGGCCGCGGTGTAGGCACCGATGGCGAAGAAGGCGGCGTACCCCAGGTCGAGTAGCCCGGCGATCCCGACCACGATGTTGAGACCCAGGGCCAGCAGCACCAGGATCAGGATGCTGACCATCGGGTCGATATAGCGGAGCCCGATGGCCTGGTCGATGAACGGGTAGAGCAGCGCGAAGACCACCGCGATGACGAAGGGGATCGCCCTCCGCCGCCGGTCCGGCGCCGCTGTACCCCAGGATGCAACGCCCTTCAGGACTGACACGTACCTCACTCCTTACGCGCGGTCGGCGACGACCTCTCCCAAGAGGCCGCTCGGCTTGAAGATGATCACCAGGACGAGCACCGCGAAGACGATCGCGGGCGTCCACTGGGCTTGGAGATACGAGTCGCTCAGGGCGGCCACGATACCGAGGAAGATGCCGCCGAGGACGGCACCGGTCAGGTTCCCGATCCCACCCAGGACCGCGGCGGTGAAGGCCATCAGCCCGGCGAAGAAGCCCATGTTGAACACGACCTGGTTGTTGTAGAGCCCGTTGATCAGCCCCGCGGCGCCGGCCAGCAGGCCGCCGAGCAGGAAGGTCAGGCTGATTGTCCGGTTGACGTCGATGCCCATCAGGGCGGCGGCATCACGGTCCTGGGCGGTGGCGCGCATCGCCTTGCCCAGGCGCGTGTTGCGAATGAACCAGGTCATGACGATGAGGAGCGGGATCGTGACGACCATGACGAAGAGCATCGGGATGGACAGGGTGATGTTGGTGTCCAGGCCGAACCAATCGGTCAGGATGTTGGTCGGCGGCAGGAGGGCGGGAAACTGGATCGGCCGTGCGCCCTTCCACCAGATGCCGATGTTCTGCAGCACGAAGGAGAAGCCGATCGCGGTGATCAGCGGCGCCAGGCGCGGGGCGCGGCGGAGTCGCCGGTAGGCGATGCGGTCCACGGTGAAGTTCACCGCGCCTGCGAAGAGCATGGCGGCCACAAGCGCCAGCGCGATGACGCCGAGACGGGTCCCGAGCGGGTCGGTCCAGCTCACCCCCGCTGCGGTGATCACCGTCAGGGCCATGAACGAGCCCATCATATAGATCTCGCCGTGTGCGAAGTTGATGAGCTGGATGATGCCGTAGACGAGCGTGTAGCCCAGCGCAATCAGGGCGATCACGAAGCCGTTCGACAAGCCGAACAGCAGCGTCTGTACGAGCTGGTCCATTGTGCCGGGATATCCCTCCCTAGGTGGTGGCGGAAGGCGGCGGGGTGGAATCGCCCCCCCCCCCCCACCGCGGCGCCCCGCCCCCCCCCCGCGGGTTTACCGACACCCCCATTCCCGCCATTA
>NZ_JADGHZ010000219.1 GCF_019683595.1 Sphaerobacter sp.
ACCGGGTACTCGGCGGCGAGCGCCGCCGCCAGGCTCCAGTCGGCCACGTGCCCGGTCCCGCCCGGGGCGCCGGGAACCCACCCCTCGACGATCAACGCGACCGGCGGCACGGGCGCGCTGAGGTACTGCTCGGCCAGCCGCCGCGCATCGGAGGGGCTGGTGCCGGGCCGCAGGCGCAGCGTCTTGATCGCCGGCCGGGCCAGCGCGGCGATCGTCTCCGGCGGCTCGTCGCCGCTCAACTGCACCAGGTCGAGGTCGAGCCGCTCGGCCAGCGCGTTCATCCGGTCTGGCGCCTCGTCGACGAAGACCCCGACCGCCCGCGGGGCCGCACCAGGCCCGTCCCGCAGCGCGGCGACGATCGCCGCGGCGACCTCGGGCGTGACCTGGCGACGGGCCGGGGCGAAGATCAGCCCGGCGAGATCGACCCCTGCGGCACGCGCCGCTCGCGCGTCCTCCGGTCGCCCCAGGCTGCAAATCTTGACCAGTCCCCGCTTCACGCCAACAGCCCTCGCAACGCGGCCTGCCGGTCGGCCGCGACCATCAACGACTCGCCGACGAGCACCGCGTGGGCGCCGGCCGCCGCGAGGCGCCGCACGTCGTCCGGACCGTGGATGCCGCTCTCGGCCACGATGACCCGGTCGCGCGGGATGCGGGGCGCCAAGCGCTCGGTCGTGCCCAGGTCAACGGTGAAAGTCCGAAGATCGCGATTGTTGATCCCAATGATCCGCGCGCCGGCCGCAAGCGCCGTGTCCAGCTCCGCCTCGTGGTGGACCTCCACCAGCGCCTGCATCCCCTGGGCATGGACCGCGTCCAGCATCTCGCCCAGCGCCTCACCGCCCAGCACGGCGACGATGAGCAGCACGGCATCGGCGCCGTACGCCCGTGCCTCGACCACCTGATACGGGTCGAGCAGGAAGTCCTTGCGCAGCACCGGCCGCGGCGTCGGGTCGGCATGGGCCAACTCGGCCACCATCGCCAGGTCCTCCAGGCTGCCCTGGAAGAAGGGCGCGTCGGTGAGCACCGAGATGGCGGCCGCGCCCGCGGCGAGGTAGTCCCGCGCCACTACGCGGGCGTCGACGCCCGCCGCCAGCGGCCCCTTCGAGGGCGAGGCGCGCTTGACCTCCGCGATCACGCGGGTCGTGGTCCCCCGTAGCGCCGCGTCGAGTGGGAGTGCGGCCGGCATCGCCCGCGCCGCCGCCTCCAGGTCCGCCAGCGGCTGAGCCGCCCGGCGCTCCGCCAGATCGGCCGCCGTCCGCTCGGCGATCCGGTCCAGGATCGTGCCCGTTTCGGTCCCCATCACGCCTCCGCCAGCCGGTGACTCAGCGCCGCCAGTTCCGTCAACTTGGCCGCCGCCGCGCCGGAGTCGATCGACTCCGCCGCCGCCTGCACGCCCTCGGCGATCGAGCCGACGGCGTCGGCCGCGTAGAGGGCGGCCGCGGCGTTGAGGAGCGTGATGGCCCGCGCCGGGCCGTTCCCGCCGTTGAGCACGTGGCGGATGATGGCGACGTTGTCCTCCACGTCGCCGCCGCGGACCGCCGACAGCGGTGCGGTCGGCAGGCCGACCTCCTCGGGCGACAGCTCGTATCGGCGAACCTCGACCCCACCGTTCACGCGCACCTCGCTCACCTGCGTGGGCGCCGAGATGCTCAGTTCATCCAGCCCGTCGTGGGAGTGGACCACCAGCGCGTGCCGCGTGCCGAGCAGGCCGAGCACGCGGGCCAGCTTGTCCGCCACCGTGGCGTCGGCGACGCCCACGATCTGGTGCTGGGCGGCCGCCGGGTTGGTCAGCGGGCCGAGCAGGTTGAACACGGTGCGGATGCCGATCTCCTTGCGCGCCGGCCCGGCATGGCGCATCGCCGGGTGGAAGACGGGCGCATACATGAAGCCGATACCGACCTCGTCGATGCAGCGCGCGACCGCGTCCGGCGTCAGATCCACGCGCACGCCCAGGCCCTCCAGCACGTCGGCCGAGCCGCAGCGGCTGGTCATGGCGCGGTTGCCGTGCTTGGCCACCCGCACCCCGGCCCCGGCCACCACGAAGGCGGCCGCGGTCGAGATGTTGAAGGTATGCGCGCCGTCGCCGCCCGTGCCGCAGGTGTCGACCAGCGCATCGGACGTGGCGCGCGGCACCGAGAGCGCGTGCCGCCGCATCGACTCAGCGAAGCCGGCGATCTCCTCTTCCGTCTCGCCACGCATCCGGAGCGCCGTCACCAGCGCGCCGATCTGCGCGCCGCTCGCCTCGCCGGTCATGATCGCGTCCATCGCCGCGACCGCTTCTTCACGCGTCAGCGTCCCGCCGTCGACAACTTTCTGGATCGCCGCTCTGACGCTCATCGCTCCCCTCCATCCATCGCGCCGACCGCGCTCACCACGCGCGTCGCACCGCCCACCACGGAAACCGCGGCCGGCGTCACGCTCAGGAAGTTGGCAAGCAGGTCCTTACCCACCTCGGTCAGGATCGACTCCGGGTGAAACTGCACCCCCTCCACCGGATAGCGCCGGTGGCGGAGCCCCATGATGACCCCGTCCTCGCTGCGCGCCGTCACCACCAGATCGTCCGGGAGGCTTGCCTCGTCCACCATCAGTGAGTGGTAGCGCGTGGCGATGAACGGGTTCGGCAGGCCGGCGAAAACCCCCCGCCCGTCGTGGCTGATCCGCGACGTCTTGCCGTGCATCAGCCGCGGTGTGCGGACAACCTGACCCCCGAACGCCACCCCGATCGCCTGGTGCCCCAGGCAGACGCCGAGGATCGGCACCTCGCCCGCCAGCTCGCGGATCAATTCGACCGAGATGCCCGCCTCGTCGGGCGTGCAGGGGCCGGGCGAGATGACCACCCGCTCCGGGCCGAGTGCTCGGACGTCGGCTACCGTCAGCGCATCGTTGCGCCGCACCACCACCTCGGCTCCCAACTCGCACAGGTACTGATAGAGGTTGAAGGTAAAGGAGTCGTAGTTGTCGATGAGCAGGATCACCGGACGCCCTCCTTCTGCTCCGCCTGGCGCGCGCCGGCGCCCCGCACGCTGTACTCCATCTGTTCGGCAAGCTCGATCGCGCGCACCAGCGCCTGCATCTTCTGCAGCGACTCGCGGTACTCCCCCTCCGGCGTGCTGTCGGCCACGATGCCGCCTCCGGCCTGGAGGTAGACGGTGCCGTCACGGACGACCATCGTGCGCAGCGTGATCGCGGCGTCGAGGTTGCCGCTGAAGCTCACGTACCCCACCGCGCCGGAGTACGGCCCGCGCTCCTCAGGCTCCAGCTCGGCGATGATCTCCATGGCGCGGATCTTCGGCGCCCCGCTGACCGTCCCGGCCGGGAAGCACGAGCGCAGCGCGTCGACCCCGACGAGCCCGTCGGCGATCTCACCCTCGACGTGGCTGACCAGATGCATGACGTGGCTGTAGCGCTCGATCTCCATCAACTGGGGCACCCGCACCGTCCCCGGTCGGGCAACCCGGCCGATGTCGTTGCGCCCGAGATCGACGAGCATGATGTGCTCGGCGTTCTCCTTCTCGTCCGCCGCCAGCTCGGCCGCCAGCGCCTCGTCCTCCTCCGGCGTCGCGCCGCGCGGCCGGGTTCCGGCGATCGGGTGCGTCGTGAGCGTCCGCCCGTCGAGCCGGACCAGCATCTCCGGCGAGGCCCCCACGATCTGCGCGTCATCGATGTTGAGGTAGTACATGTACGGGGAGGGGTTGATCTTGCGCAGCGCGCGGTAGATCGTGAACGGGTGTGCCGCGCTCGGGACCGCCAGCCGCTGGGAGAGGACGACCTGGATGATGTCCCCGGCCGCGATGTACTCCTTGGCACGCTCGACCATCCCCAGATACGTCTCACGCGCCATGTTGGGCCGGATGCGCTCGGACACCGGCCGCTCGTCCAGCGGTTCCGTGCCCAGCGGCAGGCTTGGCTCCCCACCGAGCCGCGCGACCAGCCGGTCGATCCGCTCCACCGCCTGGGCGTAGGACTCCTCCAGCGAGGTGTGCTCGTCGATATGGACGTGACTGACGACCTTGATCGTGCGCTCCAGGTGGTCGAAGACCAGCATCGTGTCGACGAACATGAAGAAGGCGTCCGGGAAGCCGAGCGGGTCGGCCGGGGCCACGGGCAGCCGCTCGAAATAGCGCACCGCCTCGTAGCTCAGGTAGCCGACCGCGCCGCCGAGGAAGCGCGGCAAACCGGGAAGCGCCACGGTGCGATACGGCTCCAGGTAGGACTGGAGCGCCACAAGCGGGTCGTCGAAGCGGCTGGTCTGCTTGTAACCCTGGAGGTTCGCGTGGGCTACCCCGTCATTCAGATACAGAGTCAGGTACGGGTCCGTCCCGATGAAGGAGTAGCGCGCCAGGCGTTCTCCGCCCTCCACGCTCTCCAGCAGGAAGGAGTACCGGCCTGTTGCTACCTTTAGATATGCCGAGACCGGCGTCTCGAGGTCGGCCATGATCTCCCGGTAGACCGGGATGATGTTGCCCTGTTCGCTCAACGCGGCGACTTCCTCCAGCGTCGGGCGGTAGCGCCCGGTGCTGGTCGCCGCTCCGTTGGGGTGTGGACGCAGATCGAGCATCCTTCATAACCCTTCACCGACCCGCCTCGCTGGCGGCGGCCGGGAGTCGCGCGGGCCAAAACCCGCCAACAAAAAAACCTCCGTCCCCGAAAGGGACGGAGGTTGAGTGCTCAACTCCGCGGTGCCACCCTTGTTGGACGCCGCTCGCGCAAGCGCCCCACTCTACGAGTACGGGACCGATCCAAGCCGATCCGATACCCAGCTCCCAGATAACGGTGGAGTCTCCGGCGCCGCCTACTGGCCGCGGGCGTACCCGCCGCGTTCGGGGCGCAACTCCCGGATCCATTCCGCGCCTGCGCTAGCACCGGTCTCACACCACCCGCCGGCTCTCTGGGCTCCGCTTCGGCGCGTACTAGTTCCGATCATCGTTGTTGCCGCTGTTTGGTTGTCTAGCGCGCAGCCTAGCAGAGCGGGCCGAGGTTGTCAAGCTCCGTGCCGGTTTCTACATGCACGACGCTGGTGCCTTGCGCGTTTGACGAGCCAGGCAGGATGTGCTGGTCTACCCGGTGGCCAAGCAACAGACCCCGATGAACTGCTAGATCTTGAGGAGCAGTTCATCCTTCCCAGCCAACAAGTCAACCGTATCAAAGTAACCGCGCTGCAACTCGGCAGCGAGCGGTTCGT
>NZ_JADGHZ010000220.1 GCF_019683595.1 Sphaerobacter sp.
CTCCCGGACCGGCTGCGGGGCTGGCGGTGGCGGTGGGGGAGGCGGCGCTGGTCGGGCTGGCTCCCGGAGCGGTCGGCACCAGCGTCGCCACCTCGGTCGCGGCCTCCTCCGCCGAGCCCGGGCCGCAGCCGAACGCAACCAAGATCGTCGCCGTGGAGGCGATACCGCCGGTGATGTGCAGCACCCGATGGATGAGGTCCCGGCGGGACAGATAGCCGTCCTTGTAGTCCTCGACGAACTCGTGGATGAGGTAGCGCTGGAAGTCGTTCACGTCGAGTCTCCTCTCCTCGGATCGGCCACAGCACAGGGATGCGACCCGGCCTGACAGCGGGGTGTCGGATACATCGTTGCGCTGTCACGTCGTGTGCCACCGCGCGGGTGGGCACGCTGCTGCGTTTCGCGGCCGTGCGCGGCATACGTTGTGCGACATCCGGCAAGTGCCAGACCTGTTCCGTGTTGCGTGTTCCGTATAGTGATGCGCTACAGATTTCCTTCCTGCGGAGTGATTGACGATTCACGTCGCCCAACACGCAGTGCGGAGCCGGAGGCACACGTCGCGCGCAACCCGCAAGTCGCAGCGGGCAGCAAGAGGAGGTCTCGACCATGGTCATGGACCGTACGATCACCGTGATAGGGCGGCAGGAGTGGCTCAAGCCGATCGACAGCGCGCTGCAGCGGGCGATCTCCGGGGCGTTCCAGGCTGCCGGGCCGGTCGGGATGCGGATCAAGGACGTCCTGAACGGCGTGTGGCTGGGCCATCCCCTGCATCCGTCGTTGAGCGACGTGCCGATCGGCGCCTGGACGGCGGCCTCCGTGTTGGACGTGCTGGAGGCCACCACCGGGCGCAAGGAACTGGGCGCCGGGGCTGATGCCGCGATCGGCGTCGGGCTTGCCGCGGCGATCCCTGCTGCCCTATCGGGGCTGACCGATTGGCAGTACCTGGTGGGGCGGCCACGCCGGACGGGCCTGGTGCACGGGTTGCTCAACATCGGCGCGACCGCGCTCTACACGACCTCGCTGCTGCTCCGGCGCAACGGTGCCCGCGGCGCAGGCATCGTTACCGCCTCGATGGGCTACGGCTTAGTGGCCTTCACCGCCTACCTCGGAGGCGATCTCGTCTATCACGACCTCGTGAACGTCAATCACGCAAACACCGAGGGCATGCCCCGACGCTTCACGCCGGTCATGGCCGAGGCGGACCTCCCCGAAGGGCAACTCACGCGGGTCGATGCGCGGGGGACGCCGGTCGTGCTCCTGCGACGCGGCGAGCGAATCTACGCCCTGGCCGCGACGTGCAGCCACCTGGGCGGCCCGCTGAACGAGGGCGAGCTGCACGACAACACCGTGACCTGCCCCTGGCACGGGTCGACCTTCTCCTTCGAGGACGGCCACATCGTCCACGGCCCGGCGACGATGGCGCAGCCGGTGTTCGAGACGCGGGTCAAGGACGGCCAGATCGAAGTGCGCTTGGCCCGGTGATGTTGGCTGGCGGGTTCATGCGGTGTGGGGCAGGACTGGGATTAACCCCTGGCGTTGGGTTCCGCCGCTCGGCCCGTGCCCGGGGGTAAACCCCCGGGCTCACAACGAAAGCCGGCTGAAGCCGGCTGGGGCGACGCAGGGCTGGCGCCTCCGCATGATGGACTCCGCCGCTCGACCCGTGCCCAGGGCTAACGCCGCCGGGCGGCGGGGTTCTCTCATCTCCCGGTCGGATCACCGTCCCCAGCCGGCTTGACCCGGCTTCGCCTTGTCAGCCCGGCGGCTTTAGCCCCGGGCACATACCGGGCGGTGGGATCCTTCTCGCTACCAATGTCTGATCCGGTCGGCGGAAGCGAAGCCCACTGAAGGGGCTGCGGATGCAGCGCCCCAGCGGGAGGCCGAACCGGAGACGCGTGCATGTCGGCTCCGCAGCCCCTTCAGTGGGCTTTCTCCCGTATCAGCCCGGCGGCGCTCGTCCCGGCCGCCGGTCACCGCGGTGGGACCCGTGGACCACCCGCCCCGGGCTACTCCTCGACGATGAGCGCGGTCACCATGCCGAACATGCCGTGGTTGGACTCGGCGTGCGACAGGATGTGGCAGTGGAAGGCCCAGACACCCGGCTCCGTGGCGTCCACGATCACGTCCCAGCGCTCGCCCGGCGCCACGTTGATCGTGTCGCAGTACCACGGCTGCGGCTGGAGGTAGCCGTCCTTGGCGATGACGAGTTGTGGCATCCCGTGCAGGTGCATCGGGTGGGCCATCATCCCCTCGTTCATGTACCGGATGAGCACCTTCTGCCCGCGCTTGGCCACCAGCGGCTTGGTCGCCGGGAAGCTCTTGCCGTTGATCGTGAAGCCGAGCGGCCCGTCGTTGAGGATCAGCGTGTACTCGACGTCATACGCCGGGCGGGTGGACGGATCCTTCGGCTCCACGATGAAGGGACCGAGCAACCCCATCGAAACCTGCTCGGCCGAGTTGTGGTGCGAGTGGTACATGTGCGACCCGGCGGGCTTGGCCACGAACTCGTAGGTGAAGGTCTCGCCGGGCCGGATCGGTGGCTGGGTGATAAAGGGCACGCCGTCCATGCTGTTCGGCACCATCAGGCCGTGCCAGTGGACCGCCGTGCTCTGGTCCAGTTCGTTGGTGACGTGGATGCGCACCTTGTCGCCCTCGGTCACCCGGATCTCGGGTCCCGGCACCACGCCGTTGTAGGCCCAGGCTTCGACGACTCGCCCGGGCTCGGTTTCCCACTGCACTTTCTGGCAGGTGAGCCGGAAGACCTTGACGTCCCCATCCATCTCATAGGAGAGCGGTTGACCGCCGAGGCCCTTGGTCTCGGCCGGGAAGGCCTTAACCCCTGCCTCGTGCATGCGGTCCATCTCCGCGTAGTCCTCCGTGGGGGTCGCGGCGGGGTTGCTGGCGTGCTCCATGTGATCGTCGGCGGCTCGCGCTGCGGACGTCTCGGCGTCGCCACAGCTCGCCAGTGTCAGGCCCGTCGCGCCGAGCCCCAGCGCGCCCAGCGCGCCGACAAAGCCCCGCCGCGAGAAACGATTCGTCAGGTCGATCACGGTTACTCCTTCCCGTACGCTACTACCGTGTGTGCTGTCCGCGCCCGCCTGCGACTGGTTCGGGCGTGGTTACGGGAGGGCGACCGGGCTGCCGCCCTCCCGCTGTCACCGTGTGCGGCGCTAGTGGCCGCCGCTCTGATCGCCGTGCTCGATGACCTTGTAGACCTCGGGGTTGTCCGGGCCTTCGACCTGGAGGACGGCAGCCGCGCCCTTGGTCAGCCGGCCCAGGCTGTGATCCACCAGCGTGTAGTTGCCCGGCACCTCGACCTTGAACTCCACGATGGTCGCGCCTCCGGCCGGCACCATCGTCGTCTGGACGTGGCTGACCCACTCGGCCGCGCCCTCCGGCGCCACCCGGTCGAAGACCTCACCGATCACGTGGAAGCTCGAGGTGACGTTGGGGCCGCCGACCCCGAAGAAGATCCGCACCGTCTCGCCCGTCTTGGCCTTCAGGGCGTTGTCGCCCGTGAGCGCGCCGACCGCGCCGTTGAAGACGACGTAGTCGGGGTTCTCGGCCAGCATCTGCTCCATGTCGAAGCCGTGCAGGCCCTTCTCGCCGCGGTCACCGCTCAGATAGAAGTCGCCCTCCATCACGTAGAACTCGCGATCCACCTTCGGCAGCCCGCCTGCCGGCTCGACGACGATCAGGCCGTACATGCCGTTGGCGATGTGCATCGCGACCGGCGGCGTCGCGCAGTGGTAGACGTAGACGCCGGGGTGCATCGCCAGGAACTGGAAGGTGGCCTGCTTACCGGGCGATACGGTCGTCGCCGCGGCCCCACCACCCGGACCGGTCACCGCGTGGAGGTCGATGTTGTGCGGCGCTGTGGCGCTCAGCGAGTTCTTCAGCGTCACCTGAACGGTGTCGCCCTCCCGTACCCGGATCATCGGGCCGGGAACCGTGCCGTTGAACGTCCAGAACTTGTAGGCCACACCGTCGTCGATCTCGGCCACGACTTCCTTGGTTTCGAGCTCGACCTTGACCAGTTGCGGCCCGCGGTCGCCTACCGGGGCTGCAACCGCTGGCTGTGGCAGCCGGGCCAGGTCTGGCGGGGCGGGCTCGACCTTCGAGGTGGCTGCGGCCGCGTGGCTGGCGTGGTTGTCAGCAGTCGGATGCGAGCCGCCGGGCAACCCAAAGGCGGCCGCGCCGAGCAGCAGCACGACCACGCTCAGTGCTGCGATGGCGATGCGCAGTGTTCGCTTGCCGAGATGTATCCGTGCCATCGTACTCTTCTCCCCGTCACGTCGCAGTGCCTACGTCGTGACGTCGTGAGTCCCGCCGATCTCAGCGGGGAACCTCTCCAACGGGTGTCCGGCCGCTCGCCTTGCGCCGGGCGCGCCAGCGGATCAGGCCGGCTTGCCAGGGCGTGCCGAGGACCGGAAGCAGCCAGCGGTCGAGCCCGATCCAACCGGCCGTCTTCCAGGCCAGAATCAGGGCGACGGCGAGCGCCGGCAGCAGCGGGTCGACCGGCCCGGCGCCGACGATCAGCACGTTGATGCTGGTCAGGCTGTAGAGCGCGGCGGCCACGCCGGTCATCAGGCCGAGCAGCAGCGCGATCGCAATGAACGTCTCGCCGATCGCGATGAGCTTGGCCGCCCAGGTGTAGCCGCCGGTGTCGAGCAGGTACCCAAGCACGTGCCGGTACCAGTTCGAGCCGGAACCGGGCGCTGGGTCGGCCTGCACCACCCGCTCCCAATGAGCGCGCAGGGCGGTGCCGCCGCGCATCCACTCGGGGCTCTGGAGCTTGGCCCAGCCGGCCTCGAGGGCCTGCCAGCCCACATAGACGCGGACGGCCAGCCAGACCCAACCCAGCCGGACGTCGTTGAACAGCGTCCGCGCCAGGGCCGGATCCTCGACGACCGTCTCGGGGGGCTGGGTTGTCGCCTCGTGCCGTGCCATCGTCCTTGCGCCTCTCCGGGCCGCTGTATCGGCCCTTCTGGGATCAAGGCTAGGCGTGGAGGGGCTATCGCCCCACGACCCGGGGGGTAGTTCACGGGTGACCGGAAGGGGTGGGATTTTTCCCACCCTGGTGGGTGAGAAAGGGGGAGGGGCCTACCC
>NZ_JADGHZ010000221.1 GCF_019683595.1 Sphaerobacter sp.
CCCCGGGGGGGCCGTCCGCGTGGGGGGGGGGGCCGCCGTCCTCGTCGCCGCACCGCGGCGCTCCCAGACTGGTCGGGTGTGAGGCCGACGAGTGCCGGGAGCTGCACAGCTCCCGGCACTCGTCCCTACTGAGGCGTATCAGTGCGCCAGTGCCGCGATCATGGCCGGCTCTGGCTCACGGTGCTCTCATCCATCGCTGCCTCAACGGCGGCCGCGGCGTCCACCAGCCCGGCACCGTAGGCGTCTTCATCGGGGATCGGGTCTCCGCCCAGATGGCAGTACCCGGTCGGGCACGCCGGGCCGCCGATGTCTCCGGGCGAGGTGTCGCTCGGGTCGAGCGGCGGGGTCTCGTTCCCCGTGATCTGTTGAGCGGAATCCTTGACGATCTCCACCAGGCGGTCCGGATCGCCGCGCAGGTCCGGGTTCGCGCTGGCAGCCAGGGCGAAGACGGCCGCGACGTGCGGGGTGGCCATCGACGTCCCCTG
This sequence comes from Sphaerobacter sp., assembly GCF_019683595.1. Lineage (GTDB taxonomy): Bacteria > Chloroflexota > Chloroflexia > Thermomicrobiales > Thermomicrobiaceae > Sphaerobacter. Next base: position 486 of record NZ_JADGHZ010000221.1, read on the forward strand.
GATCGTCGTGTAGCACTGCCCCTCCGGGAACCCGCCGCCGATGAACAGGAAGCAGGGGATCTGCCCGGTGTAGATCGCCCAGTTCGACGTCGTGGAGAAGGTCTGCCACGCGGTGAAGTCGTCGGCGACGGTGTAGGGGAATCCAGGCGTGCCGCCGCGATCCCAGAGCGGCAGGTTGAACATCCGGGAGCCGCCGGGGGCGACGAGGTCGATCCGCGGTCCGTAGTTGCTGTAGTAGGCGAGCTGATTCTCCTTACCGGCCCCGTACGGCTGGTGCGCGTCGTCCTCCGGCTTGCAGGTCGCGACCGAGCCATCGGTCGTCCCCTCGGCACACTCGTCAGACGGCTCGTTCACGAGGTTGCCGGTCGAGCCGACGTCGACGACGCCCGGAACCCCGCCCGGAAGCTCGTACATCCCCTTGAGGTCGAGGAACCCATCCGGAGCGGTGCCTGGGGTGGTCAGCATGCCGCTGCTGAGCACTTGGCCACCCTCTCCGATCTCCACATGCTCGTTCCCTGCGGCGGCGACGATGATCGTCCCCTGGGATCGGGCCATCTCGATCGCGGAGGCGTACTGGCCGTAGACCATGTCCTGCTCGGGGTCGCTGCGGTCAAGGTAGCCGCCGAAGGAGAGGTTGACCACGTCGATCCCGTTCTGGGCGGCGTAGAGGAAGGCGGAGAGGATCGTCGAATCATAGGCATAGCCGCACCATTGCGAGATCTTGAGCGAGACCAGCTTGACGTTGGGCGCGATGCCGTTGACGCCCTGCTTGTTGATCACCGCGGCGATGTTGCCGCCGATCCACGACCCGTGCCCGTTCCAGTCACCGTCGGCCGGCCCGCCGAACTGGGTGGCGAGATCCTGATCCGAGACCCCGAAGAGCGTGCCACAGATGGGCGGAGTCTCGCCCTGGGTGAAGTCGACCACCGAGTCGATGTTGTCTTTCAGATCGACGTGGGTGGTGTCGAGGCCGGTGTCTGCCACGCCGACCAGTACCTCGGGCTGCCCGGACGTGGTGTCCCAGGCCTCCGGGGCCTCGATCCGGTCGATGTTCCACATCAGGCCGGACAGGTCGAACGCCGGGTCGGCCGTGACCCGGCCGCCCTCGACGTCGTCGGTCAGGTCGACCGTGATCGGCTCAGCCGCCTGCGGGGGGCTAAACCTGTCCTGGGCCATCTCCGGCGGGACGATGCGCTGGATGCGGTCGGTGGCGACGCCGGCCACGCGAGGGTCGGCCTTCAACCGCTGCTTGACCTGATCGGTCCCCTGAACCACCAGGAGGTTGAGCGGCGCGAGGTTCTGGACAACCGTGCCGCCCATGTTGGCGATCCGGGTCTGCATCTCGGAGACCTGGGTCTGCATCAAGCGCGCATCCCCCGTGCTCTTGAGCGCGACGAGGTACCGGCCGGGCATGCCGGTGCCGGTGCTTCCCGCTGGGGGAGCGGCGGCGGTAAACCCCAGACTGGTCATGGCGGAGAGCATCAGTGCGAGAATTACCAGGAGGCGAACGAGCCTCGTTCTCATCGTACTCCCTCGATTCTGGTCCACACGATTGCCGGGATACGGTGAGTTCGGTCTCCAGGTCAGGTGGGTGGACACTCACCGGACCGAAGCGGCGGTTCACCTCCTTTACCGATTGAGGTGGGCGGGGAGGCGGACCCGCGAAAGGTAGGAAACATAAGAATAGTAGGCCATCGCTAACGATTCTTGGATGACAGACGGGTGACAGACCGCTGACGAAGCTGTCAGGCGCCGCCGAGCGGCGCCGTCACGACGGCAGCAGCACAGCCCGGGGATGATCTCCTGATCCACGAAGCGCCGCGCCTCATTGGCACGCGCCGAAATCGCCAGGAAGTGGGCCACTTGTGCGCACATCCTGTGCCTGCTGTTGCGTGTGGCGACGCGAACGGCACCACCCCAGCGGGGTGGTGCCGGCAAACAGCGGGTAGGAACTAGCCTGCTCGCGAGAGGGCTGGCTCCTGTCGCCCGCGGGTGGGCGGCGGGCCGCCGTGCTCGTGCGTGGCGGCCTCTGGGCGCAGGTCCAGCCGGCGCAGGGTCTGGGCGTTCAGTGCCACGATGATCGTCGAGGCGCTCATCAGCAGCGCGCCGACGGCCGGCGGCAGGACGATCCCCCACGGTGCCAGCACCCCGGCGGCCAGCGGGATCGCGATGATGTTGTACCCGGCGGCCCAAGCCAGGTTCTCGACCATCTTGCGGTAGCTGGCCCGGGAGAGCTCCATGACGCTCACCACGCCGCGGGGGTCGTTCGAGGCCAGGATCACGCCGGCCGACTCGATGGCGACGTCGGTCCCGGCGCCGATCGCGATGCCGACATCGGCGCGAGCCAGCGCCGGGGCGTCGTTCACGCCGTCACCCACCATCGCCACCCGCTCGCCGCGCTGCTGAAGCGTCGCGACCGCGTTGGCCTTGTCCTCCGGCAGCACCTCGGCGAAGACCTCATCGACGCCGAGCTCGGCCCCGACCGCCTCGGCTACCGGCCGCGCGTCGCCGGTGATCATGACCACCCGGACGCCGCGGGCGTGCAGCGCCTCGACCGCCTCGCGCGACTCCGGCCGGATCTCGTCCTCCAGTGCCAGCGCGCCGACGACCCGGCCGTCGCGGACGACGTGCAGCACCGCCGCGCCGCGCTCCTGCCAGGGGCGCACGCGCTCGGCCAGGTCATCCGGCACCTCCAGGCCCCGCTCGCGGAGCAGGTTCGGTCCACCGACGGCGACCTCGGTGCCGTCGACCTGGGCCTCGACCCCGCGCCCGGCGATGGCGCGGAAGTCCGTCGCACGCGGGACGCTGACCCGCCGGGCCTCGGCGGCGGTGACGATGGCGCGGGCCAGCGGGTGCTCGCTGTCGGCCTCGACCGCGGCTGCTGCAGCCAGGAGGGCGTCGGCATCGCCGTCGAGCGCGACGATACCGGTGACGGCGTGCTCGCCGCGGGTGAGCGTCCCGGTCTTGTCGAACAGCACCGTGGTGATCTCGCGCATGCGCTCCAGCGCCAGCCGGTCCCGGACCAGGATGCCCTGGCGTGCCGACAGGGAGGTCGAGAGCGCGATCACCAGCGGGATCGCCAGGCCGAGCGCGTGGGGGCATGAGATCACGAGCACGGTCACCGTGCGGACCACCCCGGAGTCGATGTCCCCTAGCGCGGCCCAGATGATGAACGTTGCGATGCCGGCCACGACCGCGATGTAGAAGAGCAGCGCCGCTGCACGGTCGGCCAGCGCCTGCGCCCGCGAGCGCGACTGCTGCGCCTCCGCCACCAGCCGCTCGATCCCGGCCAGCGCGGTATCGTCCCCGACCGCGTCGACGCGCACCCGCAGTGCCGAGCCCTGGACGACGCTCCCGGCGACGACCGCATCGCCGGTCTCCTTGGGCACCGGGCGCGATTCGCCGGTCATCATCGACTCGTCCAGCTCGGCCCGGCCATCGACGATCGTGCCGTCGGCCGGGACTCGTGCCCCGGGGCGTACCAGGACGATGTCGCCGGGGCGGAGCGCTTCCAGCGGCACCCGCTCGACCGTGCCGGCGACGACGCGCTCGGCCTCATCCGGCAGGAGCGCGGCCAGCGCCTGGAGCGCGCTTTGTGCCTGGCCGAGCGCTCGCATTTCGAGCCAGTGTCCGAGGAGCATGACGTCGATCAGCAGCGCCAGCTCCCACCAGAACTCGAGGTTGAACCAGCCAAGCGTGCTGGCGGCGCTGGCGACGAAGGCGACGGCGATCGCCATCGAGATCAGGAGCATCATCCCCGGCTGGCGCGCCCGGATCTCATCCCAGCCTCCCTGGATGAAGACCGCGCCGCCGTAGAGGAAGACGACGGTGCCCAACACCGGCGGGATCAGGTCGCTGCCGGGGAAGGTCGGCATGCTGAAGCCGAGCCAGTCCTGGAGCATCTCGCTATAAAGCAGGATCGGGATGGTCAGGATCAGGTTGATCCAGAAGCGCCGCCGGAAGACCTCGGCGTGTCCCGCGTGCCCGGCGTGTCCGCCATGACCGGCATGACTTGCATGGTCCAGGTGTTCACCGTGGCCGCCGTGCTCGGCGTGTGCCTCGTGCGCCTCGTGACCTGCGTGTCCGGCATGCGCCTCGTGGGCCGCGTGCTCCAGCTCTCCGGTGCGGCCGTCGACCGAGTCCATGCGCATGGCGTGATCATGGTCCGCGTGATCCGTATGCGCCTGATGCTCGGCATGGCCGGCGTGCGCTCCATGCTCCGCATGTTCCGCCTGTTCGGGCTGCGGATGATCCACGCGGTCACCGTGGTCGTGCCGGTGCTGCTCCGGATGCTGTGGCGTCGAACTCATCGTGGGGGAACCCTTCTGCGAGGAGGACCGTGTGCGTGAAGGCACAGGTTGCCGGGCGCCTGCCGCCAGTTGGGGTGCGGCCCGTGATGTCATGATACCCCCAGGGGGTATATCGGTCAAGGGACGGTGGTGGCGTCGCCGGGTGTTTGGCGTCCCGCCATCCCCGGCCGAGGCCAGGCGGTGTCCATCAGGGGAGATGCGGGAGGAACGAATCAGCGTGATGCAGCATACGTGCCACGCAGTCGGGGGGGGCGCGCCCCCCCCC
>NZ_JADGHZ010000222.1 GCF_019683595.1 Sphaerobacter sp.
CCCGCGTCCCACCCCGGCGCCGGAACCAACCCCGGCCCGCGGCTGCGGCCGCGCGATGCCACAGCGGCGGCTCGGGCCGCCGCACGCCAAAGACCCGGGCACGAACCCGGGCACGAACCCCGGCGCGGTGCTACTCCTCGGAGCCCGCGTACGACAGCGGCGCGCCGCTCGTGAACCGCGACGGGCGGTACGGTGCCAGCTCGGGCGGCTCGGTCTGGAGGAAGTCCTCGACGACGAGGTTCCCCATCGTCGCCGACAGCGTGATGCCGCTATGCATCACGAGGTGGTACAGCCCGTTGACCGCCGGGTCGAAGCCGACGATCGGGTGCCCATCCTTCGGCATGGGGCGCACGCCCATGCGTGCGTTCTCGGCGCGGATGCCGCGCAGCCCCGGCACGACCGTCGCCAGGCGGTCGACGGACTCCTGGCAGACCGGATGTGAGAGATCGATCGGCTGTTCGGACTCGACGAGCTGGTCGAAGTTCTCACGTTGGATCACCATCCGCCAGCCGCCGTCCGGGCGCAGATTCCCCTCCGGCGCGTGGATCACCCGCTTGAGCGAGACGGGCGCCGGCTCGGTCGTGACCAGCAGCCCCGGCTGGCGCGTCACGGGGAGATCGACACCCGCCAGAGCGGCGATGCGCCCGGCATCGGGACCGGCGGCGTTGATCACGGCGTCCGCGCCCAGACGCTCGCCACTCGCCAGCACGACCGTGTCGATCGCTCCCGCCGGGCCGGTCAGTCCGACCACGGTATCCCGCACGAAGCGCGCACCGTAGCGGCGAACGGCCGCACTCAGGGCACCATGGCTCAGCCCGACGCCATTCAGCCAGCCCTCGCCCGGCGTGTAGAACACCTCTTCCACGCGATCGGGGTCGATAACCAGGTCGGGCTCCAGCTCCCGCATCGCCTGCTCCGGCGTGACCGTCTCGACGCGGTAACCCCACTCATGGAGCCGCCGGGTCACGGTCCGCAGCCGCTGCACCTGCTCCGCGTCGTCGGCATAGCACCAGTGCAGGCCGCCGTCGATATGCACCCAGTCCCCATCCAGCTCTCGCGCGAGATCCGCGTGCTCGCGGATGGAGCGCGCGTTGAGGCGGTGATAGTGCCGCGGGGTCTTGTTGAACGAGTTCAGCCAGGCAAAGGAGTTACCCGTCGTCCCGGCGCCCGGGAAGCGCGATTCGACCACCGTGACCGCCGCGCCCGCCTGCGCCAACCGGTACGCGGCCACGGAACCAACCGCCCCCGCGCCGATGACCACGATCCGCGCTCCGCGGAGATACGCCGAACCTACTGCCATGACTCCCTGACCTTCCATGAAAGAGAAAAACGTGCCGCGTTCGCGCGGCGCCGCCTCACCCCGATCCTGGCGAATGGGGCCGCGAGCCGAGGCGGTCACCCGTCGCGGCCACCGGGCCACTGGGGAGTGCGGCCGAGCCCGCGCAGGATCTCCTCGACGCGCTCGGTCGCCGCCTCGTCGCCGGCCGGCAATGGCACGAGCAGCCGCTCCCCGGCCAGGCGCTCCACCCGCAGCCCGCCTGCCCGCAGCGCGGCCTCGATCTCATCCAGACTCCCCTGGTCATCCGGCTGGAGCAGCAGCGCTCGCCGCACGCGGACCCGCCGGTACTCGCGCACCCACTCCGCCATCGCGTAGGCCACGCTCTGGGGCAGCGGCTCGCCGCTCTCCTGCTCCAGGTAGCGGACCATCCGCTCCAGGGTCAGGCCACTCGCCAGGCCACCTTCCACACTCTCGCGGGTGAGCCGGTAGATCGTCACCCGGTCGAGCCGCTCCAGCACGGTGAAGGCCGACAGGGCCCAGACATGCCGCGGGGCCGGACGCAGCAGCAGCACCTCGAAGTTCGGCTGCACCGCCAGCGTCTGCGCACCGAACGCCTCCTCCTCGGGCGGGTCGAGCGACTCGTCCACCAGCCAGCGAAGGTCCGGGCGCACGCGCAGCACCGTGCCCCGCCGCTGTGCCCGGGCGACTTCGATCAGCCCCAGCCAGACCCCGGCGGTGGTGAGCGTGACCGCCGCCGCCAGCCGTACCACGGCGCGGCGGCGCGCCTCGGGCGACTCCTCCCCCGCCTCGTAGCTGGCGGCAGCGGTGAAGTGCGCCCCGAGGGCATTGGGGAACTCGGCGGCGAAGCGCGTGGTGACCGAGTCCAGCGTGTACCAGGTCTCCGGGTCGAGCGCGCCGAGCGCCTGAAGCAGGTGCTGGCGGAAGCCGGGCCAGTCGCCGCCCCATACCTGGAGCGCGTCCCGCTCGTCGCCCTCGGGCCACTCGGCGGCCTGCCGCCAGTGGGCGACGAGACGGCGCATCTGCGCCGGGAAGTCGAGCCGGGTCCAGGCGCGGAGCCGATCGGCCACGACCCCGCCCCCGGCCGGAGCCAGCAGCCCCTCCGCCTCGGCGAGTCGCACGAGAAACGAGACGTAGCCGGTCGGCGGCAGATCGCCCGCGCGCAGCCAGAGCCGCGGAGCCAGGTGCCGCAGCCCCGCGCCGCCCCGCTCGCCTCCGCGCCAGCGGGCACGACCGGCGACGACGTCGCGCAGCAGCGTGAGGAGATCCCAGGCCGCGGCGGCGACGGGTACCCACTCCGTCGCCTCGACCAGGGCCGCGTCGACCGCGACCAGCGGGGGCGGCGGTGCGGCCGGGGCGCGCGTCGGCCGGCGCACGATGTCGGGCACCACGGCGCGGAGCGCGCCGTCGGCATCGTAGCCGCGCCACACCAGCCCGCGCCGCTCCAGTGCGTGGAGGGCGTGCCGGAGCGCCTGCATCGAGAGGCCGAGCTCCTGCCGCGCGACGATCGGGTCGGCAACACCGTCGCGTTCGGTGATCCACGACCAGAGCCGTGCCGCTGTCGGGTCCAGCGCCCGGACGGAGTCTCGGATCACGTCGGCGTTGCCGATGCGGGGTGCGAGGTAGGCCACCAATTCCGGCCGCATCGCCACGGCGGGAATCACCCGGTAGCCGAGTTGCTGCGCGATGACCGCCAGTTCCGCGTCGTCGAACCACTCCAGCAGCGCGGCGGCATCCTGCTCCCGTGGCAGGCCACGCTTGCGCTCCGCTTGCAGCCGTTGCGTCAGGTGTGCCAGCTCACGCGGCAGGAAGAAGCGCTCCGGGGTGGGCGTCAGACCCAGCTCTTCGCGGGGCTGCTCCTGGTAGAGCAGGCCGGCACGGTAGAGCCGCCGCAGCGCCGGCAGCACCTCGTCCGGCGAGGCGTCCACCCGCCCGGCGATCTCCTCAACGCTGACGGCCACGTCGTCGCTCGCCAGCGCGGCGACGATCGCACGCTCCAGCGGCGGCAGGGATTCCCAGGCGAGCGCGAAGGACCAGGGATCGGTCAGCACCCGGTAGAGCCGCCCGATGTCCTCGTGCGCCTCCCGCCCGCGCAGCTCCACTTCCCAGAACTGGGCGATCGTGGTCAGGCTTCGCGGTGGTCGGTCGAGGAGGCGGCCGAGCAAGTTGCGCATCGCGGCTCCGGTGTCGATCGACTGGCGACACCGCCATTATAACGACTTGTCCTGGAGGTCAGCGCGGGTGTGTCCACGCTCATGCCGGCCGGGCCGACCGCGCGAGGAATAAGGCAACCCAGAAGATCAGCATCGCGTTCACGGGATGGAGCGCCGCGATCGCCGGTATGTTCAAATCGCGTGCCAGCCCGATGAAGGCGTACTGCATCCCGATCATCGCGAAGGCACCGAACGACACCCAGCGTATCCGGCGCGGCATCCGGCCGGTGAACGCCAGTACCAGCAAGATGAGCGGCAGGTACTCAAACATGTGCACGAAGTTCTCGTGCCAGCTCCAGCGGAGCGGGGTGTCGAAGATCGCCAGCCCGGCGATGAGCACCTGAACCAGGACGCACCCCACGAAGAGCCAGGCCAGGATCCGGAAGGCGACCCTCGACCGGTGCCCCCGCACGGGTTCTGTACGGGCATACCGATCCTGCGCCTCGCTGGGAGACGGCATCGTGGCGGTCCCCGACGTGTCACTTCGATGCTCTGCAACCACGTGGTCGCTCCCTTCCCGACGGCGCGGCGCGGCCGCCCCTGCGTACTACTCCACTTCCTTGAGCACACGCTCCATCTCCGCGACCCGCGCGCGGAGATCCTCCAACTCAGCCGCGACGCGGCTGAAACCCTGTGCCGCCTGCTCCTGGGCCACAGTGGCGCGTTCGGCTAGCTTGCGATACTCGTCCTCACGCGTCAATACCGCGCGCGCCCGCCGGGTGGCGAAGATCTGCCAGATGAGCACGATCACGATCGCCACTCCGAGTGCAGACATCACCATCACGAAGATCGTGCCGGACCAGGCAGCCTGATTTGGATCCACCGTCAACGCTCCCCTCTCGTGCCCCGACCCACGCCGGACTCCTCACTCCCGCCGTCCGTGAGCGTGCGCACCGCCTCCGCGATGACCTCGGGCGTCAGGTGCACGACGAACGGCGCGACCTCGTAGTACTTCATGGCCTTTCCGTCCTCGGACAATTCGAGGCTCCCGGTCACCAGCCCGGCCGCCTCCAGCCGCTGGAGGTGCATGTAGAGCAGCGGGCGACTCATGCCGACCTCGCGCGCGAGCTGGCTGACGTACTGCCGCCCCCCCACGAGGGTCGCCACGATCCGTAGCCGGTGTGGGTTGCCCAAGGCCGCCAGCACCCGCAGGAGCTCATCTCCGGTGAGCGTTGGCGGCGTCCTGTTCTCCCTATCCGTCATCTGTCCAGTCCACCCATCACCTGTCAGGTATTTCTAACACGTGATAGATCGACTGTCAACCCCCTTGGGGACTTGGTGAATGAACGGCGTACACGCGGGCGGCACGGGGCCGGGGGTGATGGGGTTTGATGAAGAGCGTTGGGCTGCGGAGGTGGCGTGTGCTCGGGGACGGATGAAGGTTCCCGCGTTGTGGCGGGCGTAGGAGGGGGTGGTGTGAGGATCTCCGGGTTGTGGCATGTGCCCGGGGCTAAAGCCGCCGGGCTGAACAGTGGGTAAGCCCACTCAAGGGGCTGCGATGGCCACACCCAGGCGGAGACGATCCGGCCTCCCAGCGGGCGCCGCATC
>NZ_JADGHZ010000223.1 GCF_019683595.1 Sphaerobacter sp.
GGGTGATCCCCGCGGGCGCGGTGCGTGACCTCGGCCCAGCGGCTGGCTGCCGCCAGGTTGCCGTGCGCGATCCAGAGCCGGGCCTGATAGCAGTCTGCGGGCGGCAGCGGCCAGAAGCGACTCCCCGCGTCGCGCTCGACGAGATCCAGCGCGGCCCGAATCGCCTCGTGGCTCCCTCGCACGTCACCCTGGCGGTGCCTGAGCCAGGACAGCCGGACGTGGCCGGCAATCACGATGTGGGGATCTCCTCCTTCGTGCCCCAGGTCGATCCCCCGTTCCAGGTACTCCGCCGCGGCGCTGAGGTCGTTCAGCTCGCCGAGCAGGTCTCCCAGGGCCACGTACAGGAAGCCGGCCGCTGGGGCATCGTGCCAGCCGCGCTGCTCAACCAACCGCAGCCCGTCCTGGCACAGCTTCAGTGCCATCCGCAGCGCGCCCTGCGCCCGCAGCAGGTGCGCCTTGAGATAGATCGCCGAGAGCGTGTTCGCCATGAGCGATCCCGTCTGTCCGATGGTGATGGTGTCCATGAGCAGGCGGGAGGCCGGGGCGAACGCTCCCCGGAGATAGTGCGTGATGGCCAGGTTGGTGGTGACCATGGCATGGGGCAGCGTCTCGTGCTTCGGCAGATGCGCCAACGCCTGCTGGGAGAGCACGATCGCCGAGGCGAGATCCCCCTCCTCGCGCACCAGATAGGCGCGCAGGGCGGCGACGTGACTGCGCACGGCAGGTGTGCGGAGCGCGCGATCCGCCGCGAGCACCGCTTCGACGGCATCGAGGCGGGTCGCGGCCTGGGTCGTGTTCCCGCCGAGGAGGAGTGCCCAGCAATGGTAGAGCGCCAGCAGCGGCCGCGTCTGCACCTCGGTGGCCGGCAAGCGATCCAGCCAATGAAGCAGCGCGGACAGCTCGCCGCGTTGGATCATGGTCGGCGCGACCTGCTCGACCAGCGCAGCGGCGCGATCAAACGCCTGCGCCGCCAGCGCGTGCCGCACGGCCGGTCCGGCGCGGCCCGCCTGCGCGTACCACTCGCTGGCGCTCACGTGCAGCCGGCTCACCTGTTCCGGATAGGACTGCTGGAGCCGGTGGCGCAGCAGGTCGGCGAACAGCGGATCGTAGTGGTACCACTGATGGAGCGGATCGAGGGGGTTGATGAACAGGTTGGCGTGTTCCAGATAAGTCAGGGCCTCCTGCGCTTCGGAGGCGCCGGCAGCCGGCGAGGTCGCTGGCGGACCGGTGCCGCCCGGTGCGTCGACGCCGCGCAGGAGCGCCGCACAGAGCGGTGCACAGAGTTCATCGAGGATGGCGGTGAAGAGCAGGAAGGTCTGAATCTCGACGGGTTGCTGTTGGAGGACTTCGTCCACCAGGTAATCCATGATGTAGCCCTGGCTGTCGCCCTGGCCGTCGATGCACTGCGCGACGGACAGTTCGCCGCGCTGCCGCAGCGAGAGGGCGGTCATCTGCACGCCGGCAATCCAGCCGCCGACGCGTGTGTTGAGCGCCGCGACGTCTGCCGCTGACAGGCGCCGATCGACCATCTGCTCCAGAAACCGCGCGGTCTCCTCGTCGGAAAAGCGCAGATCGGCGCTGCGCAGCTCATTCAGTTGCCCGTTGGCGCGCAAGCGCGCGAGGGACAGGTTCGGGTCCGCCCGGCTGAGCATGACCAGGTGCATGTGCCGCGGGAGATGGTTGATGAGAAAGGACAGCGCCTGATCGATGTCCGGCGTCGCGACTGTGTGGCAGTCGTCGAGGACCAGAATGAGTTCCTCCGGGATGGCTGCCAGGTCGTTGATCAGCAGCGTGAGGAGTGTGTCCGTGCGCGGCCGAGGCGTTGCGTGCAGGAGGGCCGGCACGCCGGTTCCCACATCCGGCCGGATGATCTGCAGCGCGGCGATCATGTAGCTCAGAAAACGGGCGACATCCCGGTCGTGTTCGTCGAGCGAGAGCCACGCGGCCGGGAGGTCCACCTGCCGCAGCCAGGCGCTCACCAGGGTGGTCTTGCCGAATCCGGCCGGGGCGGAGACGAGGGTCAACGTGCCGGCCAGTCCCTCGTTCAGGCGCGCGATCAGGTGCGGGCGCGGAACCAGGCCCGAGGCGGGATCGGCGCGGGTGAGCGGGATCGAGAGCTTGGTCCGCAACAGGGTCTCGTCCATGCGGCCGAGACTCCTTCCAGGGCAGCGCCCGTCCCAGCCAGGCCGCATCGTGAGACGCTAATCTTATCTATTCAGCCAGCCCATGTCTCGTTGCCCGCAGATGTGCGGCGCAGCTCACAGAGGTGACACACCACCTCTCCCCCTTGTGGGAGAGGGGGCCGGTGGGTGAGGGGTCTTCCGCAACCGCGCCCTGGTTGCGGTTTTCCCATACCCAACGGCGATCTGTCACGCCTGAGTCACATCGCAGCGGTGACGATGGGGCCGTGGTGGCGGCAGGTGGCGCACCTGTCCGATCGGGCAGCGTGCAGGAGAGGACATACGTTGCGCCGTGCGCCATCGCGGAAGCTGATGGCCCGGCGATCCGCACATAGGACCATGATCCCCCTATCCTGTCCGCCCATTCTCTGCTATTATTGGTGTACGTACAGAGTGTAGGGACAAGGCGGAGGCAAAGGTCCATGGCACGGGTCGAACAGCGCGGCGAGCGGGTCTACACGGTCGGTGAGGTGGCCGACGTCCTGCAGTTCCACCCGGACGCGATCCGCTACTGGCTCCGAGTAGGGGAGTTGATCGGCGAGCCCGATACGAAGCCGGGTGAGTGGCGTATTCGGCCCGAGGCGCTCGTTGCCTTCCTGCGGCAGAACGGCGAGACGCTGCCGACCGGGCTGCCCGGCGCCGACGTTGAGATGGCGATGTACTAGACGTCATGCGTCACGCGTGATGCATCCCCCTCACCCCCGGCCCCTCTCGGACGGAGCCCACCAGGGGAGAGGGGAGTAGGACGGAACACGGAACACGGAACACGCAACACGTCTTACGCAATACGCATGACGGATGACGCATGACGCACCACGCATCACTCTCGCTGGAACCCGAGTCGTTGCTGGTGGATGAGGATGCTCTGGAGGATGCCGACCGCGGCCAGGAGCGTCCAGAGGGAACTGCCTCCCACGCTGACGAAGGGGAGCGGGATCCCGGTCACCGGCATCAACCCCACGTTCATGCCGATATTCACGAACATCTGGAAGAAGACGATCCCGGTGATGCCGAAGGCCGTCAACTGACTGAAGTTGTCGCGCGCGTTGATGCCGATCTGCATCATGCGCCAGAGCAGGATGGCGAAGGTCAGGAAGAGGGCCAGCGCCCCGATGAAGCCGAACATCCCCATGGCGTGGGCGAAGATGAAGTCGGTCAGTCGTACGCGCAGCAGGTCGAGCTGGCTCAGCGTGCTGCCATGCAGCCCGTGGCCGATCGCGCCGCTGCTGCCGATCGCCACCCGTGCCTGGAGGATGTTGTAGCCGTCCCCGAGCGGGTCGCTCTCCGGGTGATAGGAGATCAGCAGCCGCTCACGCATGTAGTCGTGCATGATGTAGTTCCAGGTGACCCAGGCCCCGGGGATGGCGGCCAGCATCACCCCGAACAGGTAGAGCAGGCGCGTGCGGCTCACCAGCATCATCACCAGCCAGGCGAAGGCAAAGACCCCCGTCGTTCCGAGGTCCGGCTGCAGGTAGACCAGCCCGGCCGGGATGCCGACCAGGATGCCCGAGAGGATGAAGTTGTGCAGCCGGCGCATGTCGTCGCCCCGGTCGGCGACGAACGACGCCAGGCTGATGATCACCGTCAGCTTGGCGATCTCTGACGGTTGAACGGTGATCGGGCCGAATTGAAACCAGCGGGTCGCGCCACCGCTGGTCGTGCCGACCACCAGAACCCCGGCCAGCAAGACCAGCGTGCCCAGGTAGAACACCCAGGAGAACGTCTTGATATAGCGGTAATCGAGCGCGGTGGCCCCCATCATCATCGCGAGGCCGATCACCGCGTAGATGAACTGCCGGACCGCCGGGTTCCCCAGGGTCAGGGGTCGCGCTCCGTCAGCGCTCCAGATCGTGACCAGGCCGAAGCCGATCAGGACGAGCGTGGTGACGACCAGATAGATGTCGAACGCGCCCCAGTTGGTCGTCCGACCACGCGCGTGGAGGCTGGTGATCAGCGTCCCCATCTCAGAGCAACTCCACGCCGTTGATGTGGATGTGGAAGTGGCAGCCGAGCAGTTCGGCGGCCCGCCGGCACATGATCATGCGGGGCAGGAAGATCTCGAAGTAATCCATGACCTGGCTGATGCTGGTGTCGATCGTCAGTTCCAGCGAGATCGCCTTCTCCTCGGGGTCGACGCGCAGGAAGGACGACTCGACCGCCCAGTTGACCCGATCGTGCGCGTCGAACTGGCTCGGATCGCTGGCCCGGACGCGGCTCCGGTGCACGTCCGACTTGTCCGCCAGAATCAGCGCCGCCGAGACGGGGTGGACCGCCTCGCCGAGCCGCTGGGAGTCGTCGCCGTGGCTGCCGATGGCGCCCATGACCAGCGCAATATCGGCGGGCGCCACCTCGTAGCGCAGCAGGATCTCGCGCGCCAGCAGCGCGCCCGTCAGCGCGTGGTCGTAGCGGCTGATGGCGTTGCCCATATCGTGGAGATAGCCGGCGATCGCCGCCAGTTCTTGCAGGTGCGGGTCATAGTCGAGCCGCCGCAGCACGTTTCGGGCAATTCGCGAGACGAGATTCGCGTGCCGGGTGCCGTGTTCGGTGAAGCCGATGACGCCCAGGTTAGCGTTGGCCGCCTCGATGTAGGCCTGCACCTCCGGATCGCGAGCCAGCTCATCCACCGTGACCGGCAGCGTCGTGTCGCTGGGCTGCGCCGCGGCCCCCGGCTGCTGCGGGCGGGTATCCTCCATCCCCTCCACTATCTGAGCGACGGGTGCGCGTGGGTTCTTCACCATAAAATGCTCCTCAATCACTGCGACCCGTCCCAATTATAGGCAGGCGGTCGAGGGAGGGGCGGGGGTGGAATATTGCGTGATGCGTGTTCCGTATTGCGTATTGCGTATTACGTAGGAGATGGCCCTCACC
>NZ_JADGHZ010000224.1 GCF_019683595.1 Sphaerobacter sp.
GGGGCGAAGGCCAGTTCGCCGAGGAGGACGGCGTCGGTGTCGAGGTGGACGTTGCCGGCGTAGCGGGCGATCAGCAGCACCGCGGCGCTGAAGAGCACCGGGAAGACCAGGCCGATCGCGGCGTCCTCCCGCACCCGGCCGGTGCGGTTCAGCAGTTCGACCAGGCTCACGGTCACGACGCCGGTCAGGGTGGCGCCGACGATCAGGAGCGGCGACGCCAGGTCCTCGGTGATGAAGAAGGCGAGGACGATGCCGATCAGGATGGCGTGGCTGATGGCGTCGCTCATGAGCGCCATGCGGCGCAGCACCAGGAAGGTGCCGGGCAGGGCGCAGGCCGCCGCGACGACGACGGCGATGAGCTGGATCTCGATCTGCGGCGCGCTCATGGGATCACCTCCCCCTCCACGTGCAGGCGCCGCCGGTTGCGCCGCTGGCGCAGCGCGTTCCACACGATGCCCCGGTTGGGTGCGAAGCAGAGGGAGATCAGCACCAGGGCGCTGGCGCAGAGGACGATGAGCGGGCCGGTCGGAAGCCGGGCGGCGGTGCTGCTGATGACCGCGCCGCTGACGCCCGCCAGCGCGCCGAAGCCGCCGGCGAGGGCGATCATCAGCCCCAGCCGGTCGGTCCACTGCCGCGCCGCGACGGCCGGGGCGACCACCAGCGCGCTCATCAGCACCACGCCGACCATCTGCAGGCCGACCACGATAGCGATGACCAGCAGGGTGGTCAGGAGGATGTCGAGCGCGCGGATCGGGAAGCCCAGCGTGCTGCCGAACTCGGGGTCGAAGCTCAGGAGCTTCAGTTCCTTCCAGAAGAGGAGCATGAGGAGCAGGGCCACCCCGCCGAGCGCGGCCATAGTGACGACGTCCTGGGCCAGGATCGTCGCGGCCTGGCCGAAGAGGAACTTGTCGAGTCCCGCCTGGGTCGCGTCTTCCCGCTTCTGGATGAAGGTCAGCAGCACCAGGCCGATGCCGAAGAAGACCGAGAGGATGATGCCGAGGGCGCTGTCGAACTTGACGCGGGTGGTGCGCACGGCGCCCATGACGAGCAGGGTGCCGAGCCACCCGGCCACGGCGGCGCCGAGAACGAGCACCAGCGGCGCCTTGCTCCCGGTCAGGAGGAAGGCGAGGGCGATGCCGGGGAGCGCGGCGTGGGAGATGGCATCGCCCAGAAGGCTCTGGCGCCGGAGCACGGCGTAGGAGCCGAGGGTGCCGCTGACGATGCCGAGGATGGCGGCGCCGAGCGCGACGGTGCGCAGGGTGTAGTCGAAGAACAGGTCGTGGAGCAGGTCCGGCATCGGCGCGCTACTCCTCCCCGCCCGCCACGGCCGCGACCGTGCCGTCCTGGTCGGGCTGGCCCAGGAAGGCGATGTGGCCGCCGTAGGTGCGCCGCAGTAGCTCGGGGGTGAAGACCTCCTCGACCGGGCCGCTGGCGATCTTGCGCACGTTGAGCAGCGTCACCCAGTCGAAGTACTCCGGCACGGTCTGGAGGTCGTGGTGCACGACGACGACCGTCTTGCCGGCCGAGCGCAGGTCGCGCAGCAGCCCGACGATGGTCCGCTCGGTGGTGGCGTCGACGCCCTGGAAGGGCTCGTCCATCAGGTAGATGGCGGCGTCCTGCACCAAGGCGCGGGCCAGGAAGACGCGCTGCTGCTGGCCGCCGGAGAGCTGGCTGATCTGCCGGCCGGCAAAGTCGCGCATGCCCACCTGCTCCAGGGCGTCGAGCGCGGCCTGCCGCTCCCGGTGGCCGGGCCGGCGGATCCAGCCGAGCGCGCCGTAGCGGCCCATCATCACGACGTCGAGGACGCTGGTCGGGAAGTCCCAGTCGACGCTGCCGCGCTGGGGCACGTAGGCGACCCGGCGGCGCACCTCCGCCAGCGGCTTGCCCTCGATGCGCACCTGTCCGGCGACGACCGGCACCAGCCCGAGGATGGCCTTGATCAGCGTCGTCTTGCCGGCGCCGTTCGGTCCGACGATCGCCATCAGCACGCCGCGGGGGACGTCAAGGTCCACGTCCCAGAGGACGGCGCGATCGTGGTAGGCGACGGTCAGGTCGCGGACGGTGATCGGGTGGGCGGTGGCGGTAGCGGTCGCGAGCATCGATGTGGGTCCTTTCCGTCGGGCGATCGCGGCCCTCACCACCGGCCCCTCTCCCAACCCTGGGAGAGGGGAGTGTCTCGTCGTCTCATTCCTCCTCTCCCAACGTTGGGAGAGGAGGTCAGGGGGTGAGGGCCGCGATCGCCGCGCATCATTCCCCCTCCAGCGCCGCGACGATGGTGTCGATGTTGTGCCGGACCATGCCGATGTAGGTGCCGGCGGGTGTGCCGGGGCTGCCCATGGCGTCGGAGTAGAGCTGCCCGCCGACCGCCACCTCGAAGCCGCGGGCGCGGACCGCCGCCTGCACCGCCTCGATGGCGCGCGGTGAGACGGAGGACTCGACGAACATGGCCCGGATGCGGCGCTCGACGATGAAGTCCGCCAGCTCCTGGACGTCGGCGGTGCCGGCCTCTGTGGCGGTGCTGATGCCCTGCAGGCCGCGAACTTCGAACCCGTAGGCCCGGCCGAAGTAGTTGAAGGCGTCGTGCGCGGTGATCAAGACCCGCTGCTGCGGCGGGATGCGCTCGGCCTGGACCGTGACGTAGGCGTGCAGGTCGGCCAGGTCCGCCAGGTAGCGGTCGGCGTTGGCGCGGTAGATCTCGGCGCTGCCGGGATCGAGGTCGATCAGCGCGTCGCGCACAGCCTCGACCGTGTGCATCCAGAGGGAGGCGTCGAACCAGACGTGGGGGTCGTAGGCCCCGGCGAAGGCGGGCGGGGCGAGGAGCCGGTCGCGGGGGATGCCGTCGGTGACCGCGACGGTGCGGGTGCGGCCCTGCATCCGCTCGAACACCTCGGCCATCTTGGCCTCCAGATGCAGGCCGTTGTAGAAGACGATGTCGGCCTCGGCCAGGCGGATCACATCCCCCTCGCTGGCCTTGTAGAGGTGCGGGTCCACCCCGGGACCCATCAGCCCGACGACCGAAACCCGCTCGCCCCCGACCTGCTCGACCACGTCGGCGATCATGCCGGTAGTGGCGACGGCGCGCACCTGCCGCCCCGTGACATTCACCTGCGCGGCTCCGCTCGCGACGCGGCCGCACCCGCTGAGGAGGAGGGCGGCGATCAGAGCCAGTGCCAGCCAGCGGCGATGCGTCATCCGGTCTCGTTGCCTCCCTACTCCGGCGCCGGACATGTCGCGGCGCCCCCTGTTTCACACGATCACCAGTCTAATTTAGCCATTCTTCCCTGTCAATCTTAGTCATGTCTAAAATCGTCGACTGGCGACCCGGCCGGTGCTCCGGCTCCGGCGCTGTGCGAGAATGCCGGCTGGGCGCGAATGGCGCTGTGAGCAGTCAGCCACAGCATGTGCACTATTGCTCTGCGCATCCTGTCATCCTGAGCGAAGCGAAGGATCTCCTATCGGAGCGATCAACCCAACCGAGATCCGTCACTCTGCTCGGGACGACAAGATGCGGGGCGACATGCTGAGCGTGAGGCAAAGGAGAGGATCAGCATGGCGGAGATCAAGCGGCTGGCGGATCTGCACTGGCCCGACGTCCGGGCGCTCCTGGACTCCGGGGTGCGCACGGTAGTGGCGGCGGCCGGGTCGATGGAGCAGCACGGCCCGCAGTTGCCGTTTCAGACCGACACGCTGCTCGGCACGGTTCTGGCCGAGGCGGTGGCGGAACGGCTCGGCAATGTCCTGGTCGGCCCGACCATCCCGTTCGGCGTCTCGGAGCACCACATGGCCTTCCCCGGCACGATCACGCTCGACACGGCTACCTTCAAGGCGGTGGTGCGGCACTACGTGGCGAGCATGGCGCACCACGGGTTCACGACCGTCATCGTGATCCCGAGCCACGGCGGCAACTTCGCCCCGCTGCGGGAGCTGGAGGAGGAGACCGGCGGGCAGATCGGTGGCGCACGCTACCTGCCCTACACCGACCTGATGGCGTTCATGAAGCCGATGGAGGAGACGGCAGCGAAGGACGGCATCACGCCGCAGGTGGCGGGCGCGCACGCGGGTGAGGCCGAGACCTCGATGGTCCTGGCGGCCCGGCCGGACCTGGTGGACATGAGCCAGGCAGCCGAGGGCTTCGTCGGCACGTTCGATGCGGCCGCCGCCCAACTGATCTTCGAGCGCGGCATGACCGCCCTGACCGCGAACGGCATCCTGGGCGATGCCCGCCCGGCCGACGCCGCCCGGGGCGAGCGCTACATCGCGGCCCTGGCCGACATGCTGGCGGCGTACTTCCGCGAGCGGATGTAGGGCGTAGTGTGTCGTGCGTGGCTAGGCGGAGGCTCCCTCGTCCCTGGCAGCACCAGGACGGAGTCGCCAGAGGGCCGGACGCCCCCTACGCAATACGCAACACGCAACACGCACTACGCCGCTGGGTGGCGGTCGGCCGGTCGGCCGGGGTTGACCCAGCCGTGCTGGATGGCGAAGAGCACGGCTTGCAGCCGGTCGCGCACGTGGAGCTTGTGGAACAGGCGGCTCATGTGGTTCTTGACCGTCTGCTCTGAGATGAAGAGCGCCTCGGCGATCTCCCGGTTCGACAGTCCCCGCACCATGCAGTCGAGGATCTCGACCTCTCGCGTGGAGAGGGGGAGGGCCGCCGCGTCCCGGGCCGGCGCAGCCCGTGGCTGAGCGCAGACCCGGTCAAGCGTCGCCAGCAGTTCCTTGTTGGTGCTCCTCTTGGTGATGTAGGCGTCCGCGCCGGCCGTGCGCGCGGCGCGGACGTTCCCCTCGTCGGCGCTCCTGGCGAGCATGACAACCCGCGGCGCGTTGCGGCGCCGCTTCAGCACGGTCGTGAGTTGCACGCCGGTGACACCCGGCAGATGGAGGTCGAGCAGCACCAGGTCTGGTCGGTGCAGGTCCATCTGCGCCAGAGCCTCGTACGCGCTCGCTGCCTCCCCGACGACGGTGTAGGTGCCACGCTCCGCGAGGAGGCGGCACAACCCGCGGCGGTAGAGCGCGTGATCGTCGACGAGGAGCACGCGCCGC
>NZ_JADGHZ010000225.1 GCF_019683595.1 Sphaerobacter sp.
TTGAGCCCCGGGCACATGCCACGACGCGGGATCCGTCGCGCCACCCGCCCCGGGCACAGACCACGGTGCGGGACTCGTCATACCACCAACTCCGGACATAAACCGCAGCGTATACGCGTTCCTGCGCTCGGCACGACGATGGCCCCCTGGGGGAACTACCTGCCCGCGTGCGCTTCCGCGAACTTCGCGAGGCCGGCGGGGTCGGTGATGGCGACCCAGCGGCGGCCGCTGCGGATCAGCCCGGCGCGGCGGAATTCACTCATGATCCGCGAGGCGGTCTCGGCGGTGGTGCCGGTCATCTCGGCGAGGTCCTGCCGGGAGAGGGGCATCTGGATCAGCACGCCGTGCTTGCTCTCCGCGCCCAGCCGTTCGGCCAGTTTGAGGAGCGTCGCCGCCAGCCGCGCCTCGACCGGGTGCGCGCTCAGGTGCTCGATCACCTCGTGCGCGTCGCGCAGGCGCTCGGCGACGATCTCCAGTGTCGCGAGGGCCACGGCTGGGTAGGCGCGGAGGATTTCGGCGAACTGGTCGGCGTCGACGCTCAGAAGACAGCAGGCGGTCTGGGCCTCGGCGGTGTCAGGGTACTCGCGGTCGCCGAGAGTGGCGAGGCTGCCGAAGAAGTCGCCGGGGGTGAGGATGTCGAGCAGGACGTTCTGCCCGGCCGGGGTCGGCCGGACCAGTTTCACCTTGCCGGCGGCGACGACGTAGAGGCGCGTGGCGGGCTCTCCCGCGTGATAGACCGTCTCGCCCGGCTGGTAGCCTCGCTCACTGAAGTGCAGGCTGATGCGGTCGACCTCGGCGGGGGGCAACCCGGCGAAGAACGGGGTCTGGCGCAAGATCTGGCGCCGGAGATCGAGCGTGCAGAGGTGCGGTTCGATGCCTTCCGGGGCGAGCGGGGTGCGGCGACGGCCGGCCATGGTGTGCCCTCCCTTTCTGTACCCGAGGATAGCATGCGCGAGATTGACACCGCCGGGAACCCGTCCGTAGCATGGCCGCGACGAGCGACCCAGGGAAAGGGAGGCGACGTGGCTGAGACCAGACCGGAGATCGATGGGGAACGGCTGCTTGGGGATCTGGAAGCGTTGGCCCGGATCGGCGCGACGCCGGATGGCGGTGTCAACCGCATTGCTTTCTCGCCGGCCGACCTGGAAGCGCGGCAGTGGGTGGAGGAGGCGATGCGCGCGGTCGGGATGGAGGTGCGCCGCGACCCGGCCGGGAACACCATCGGCACCTATCCGGGTCGCGAGCCGGGACTGGCGCCGATCGCGCTCGGGTCGCACACCGACACGGTGCCCAACGGCGGGCGTTACGACGGGGCGCTCGGGGTGCTTGCGGCGCTGGCGAGCGTGCGGGCGCTGCACGCGGCGGGGCAGCGGCTGCGTCACCCGGTAGAGGTAATCAACTTCGTCGCCGAAGAGGCGACGATGGGCGGCGGCACCTTCGGCAGCCGGGCAATGGCGGGGTTATTCGACCCGGCGTCGATCCATCATGAGGCGGTGGATGGCCGCCCCGTGGCCGAGCACTTGCGTGCGGCCGGGATCGACCCGGAGGCGGTGGTCACGGCGGCTCGGCCGGCGGGCAGCCTGGCGGCGTATGTGGAGCTCCACATCGAGCAGGGGGGTGTGCTCGACGCGGCCGGGGTGCCGGTCGGCGTCGTGGAGGGGATCGTCGGCATCCGGCGCTACACCGCGGTGTTCGAGGGGGAGGCGAACCACGCGGGCACGACGCCGATGGACGGGCGGCGGGACGCGCTCGTCATGGCCGCGCCCTTCGTGCTGGCGGTGCGGGAGAACGCCGTTGCCCACGGCATTGTCGGCACGGTCGGGACGCTGCGGGTCAGCCCCGGCGCCTCCAACGTCATCCCCGGCCGGGTGGAGCTGACGGCGGAGATCCGCGGGCTGGATGAGACGACGCTGGACGCCGCGGAGGCGGCGTTGCAGGCGCGGGCAGCGGCGGACGGCGCGACCTTCGCGCGCATATCGGCCAAAGAGCCCGTCGTCTCCGACCCGGCGGTCGTGGCGGCGGTCGAGACGGCCTGCCGCGACCTCGGGCTGGCCTACCGGCGCATGCCGAGCGGGGCGGGGCACGACGCGATGTGCATGGCGGCGATCACCCGCCAGGGGATGATCTTCGTGCCGAGCCGCCGCGGGATCAGCCACTCGCCGGAGGAGTACACCGCGCCGGAGGACTGCGTGACCGGTGCGCGGGTGCTGCTCGGCACGTTACTCGCGCTCGACGCCGCGCTCGACGCAACCAGGGACAGCTAGCACAGCAGCGCCACGGCTCATCCGTTGCGCCGCGCCGGGCGTAGTGCCGGTGAGGGCCGCTCAGGGGCGCGGCACGGCGGAACACGGTCGCGCCCCAGTCCAGATGGGAAGGACCGGTGCTGCGGGGCTGGCTGGCGGACACCGCGCGCCGGGCGGGGCGCGGCGATTCAATCACACGCGGCTGGGCGGTGGTGACCGGCGGCAGCGCCGGTCGCTTGCTCCTGGGCTTCGTCTCCAGTGTGCTGCTGGCCCGCGCACTCGGTCCGGCCGGCCTCGGCGTCTTCAGCGTCCTCGGCGCTGTGGCCCTGCTAGCCGGGGCGGTGGCCGACTTCGGCGTGAGCAACGCGGCAGTGCGCCGCATCGCCGCCGTCTGGCCGGCCGACCGAGCGGCGGCCGTTGCGCGGGTACAGTCCTTCTTCTGGGTCCGGATCGCGCTGGCGCTGACGACGGCCGTCGTGGTGGGGCTGCTGGCCGTCGGTCCAGCCGGGACTGCGCTGCACCTGCCGCGCGATGCCGCGCTCATCTGGCTGGCGGTGCTGGGTGTGCCGGCAACAGCGCTGAGCGGCGCGGTGACCGTCGTGCAGCAGGCGACGGGGCGTTTTGGGCGGCTCTCGCTGGTGTTCCTCTTCAATGCGGCGTTGACGACGCTGCTGGCGGCGGCCCTGGCGCTGCTCGGCTGGTTGACGGTGACGACCGCGCTCGGCGTCCTGGGTATCGGCACCTCGCTGGCATCGTTCGTCTTGGCCCGGCGCCTCCTGGGACCAGGCTGGTCGCTTCGCTTCCCCGGGCGGGCGACGATGCGGATGGAAGCGCGTCACCTGCTCGGCTTCGGCGTCTGGCTCTGGCTGGCGAGCTTGTTCGGGCTGGCGGCGGCCCGGCTCGATCTGCTGCTCGTCAACCGCTGGGTCGACCCGGCGGGCGTCGGCGCCTACGCGCTGGCGGCCAACCTGGCGAGCAAGGTGGAGATCGTCAACCACAGCCTGTACACCGTGCTGCTGCCCGTGGCGGCGACGCTGCCCGGCGGTGCGGCGGTCCGCCGCTACGTACGGGACAGCC
Source organism: Sphaerobacter sp. (assembly GCF_019683595.1). Taxonomy (GTDB): domain Bacteria; phylum Chloroflexota; class Chloroflexia; order Thermomicrobiales; family Thermomicrobiaceae; genus Sphaerobacter. The sequence goes on from NZ_JADGHZ010000225.1 coordinate 3,321, forward strand.
TGTTCCGCGCCCTGGTCGCGGGGCTTGCTCTGGTACCCGCCGTGGCGCTGGCCCGCCCGGCGATCGTGCTCGTCTATGGCGCGGGCTTCGGTGATTTGGCGCCGCTGCTTCAGGGCCTGCTGGTCGTGACGCTGCTGGAGATCCTGGCGACCCCGCTGCTGCTCCTGACCATCACCGCCGACCGGCCGCGCGTGCTGGCGGGCTCCGAGGCGCTACGCGCCGCTGTGTTGCTGGGTGCCGGCGCCTGGCTCATTCCGGCGTTCGGACCGGGCGGTGCTATCGCCGCCCGCGTAATCGCCCGGACGACGTCGGTGGCGTTCGCGCTCGCGTTGCTGGCGCGGCGTGGAGCGGCGCCGGCACCCGAGCGCGCCGGCCCGGCGGCTATGTCTGGAGGCGGGGAGGGCACCGGGACGTAGCGGTCCGGTAGAGCTGCTCCAAGGCGGCGACCGTGTGCGCCAGCGTGTAGCGCGACGCTACGGCTCGGAGGGCTGCCCGGCGCATGGTCTGGCGTTGTGCCGGGTCGACAAGCACGTCGCGCACTGCGGCGGCGAGTGCGGCCGGATGGCCCGGCGGCACCGTGCGCGCCGCCGCCCCGAGGTCGGGTAGGATGCCGACGGCGGTTCCCACGACCGGCAGTCCGCAGGCGGCAGCCTCCAGCACCACCATTCCCTGTGCCTCGTAGCGTGATGACAGCACGAGCAGATCGGCCGCGCGGTAGAGCGCGGGCAAGCCGTCGTGGGCGACGTCACCGTGGAACGTGATCCGCTCCCCGAGCCCGAGCCTGGTTGCCAGCGCTTCGAGGTCGCTCCGCAGTGGGCCGTCCCCAACGATGTCCAGGTGGAGGCTGGGGAACGACCGTGCCAGCAGCGAGCAGGCGCGGATCAGCGTCGCCTGGTCCTTGACCGGCACCAGCGAGGCGACATGGAGCAGGCGAGGTCCATCGCTCTGGGGCGCCGTCGCGGCCGGGGTGAACAGCTCGGTGTCGACCCCGAGCGGGAGCAGCGTGGGCTCCCGATACGGGGCGTGCCGCGCGACAAGGCGAGCCAGCGTCATCGATCCGGCGGTGACATGGGTCGCGCACCGCAATGCCACCCGCGTCAACCAGCGATTGATCCGGCTGGCCTGGCCGCCGTAGCCGATGTCGCGCAGGTGTACCAGTTCACCTCCGGCGAGCGAGACGACGGTCGGGACGCCCAGCCGGTGCCCGGCGGCGACGGCGACGAACCCCGGCTCGTCGGCCCAGAAGGCGTGCAGCACGTCGAACGGCTTGGTGCGGTGCGCCCGCACCACGGTGGTCATCGCGCGGCGCAGCAGGGGCAGCCGTGCCGTGCCGCGGGTTTTGCCGCCGCCGATGGGGATGACCGCTGCCTGATGCACGACATACGGACGAGTCGTGAAGGGGTAGCGGAGCGGGAAGACGCGCACGTCGTGCCGAGCTGCGAGGGCGCGGGCAAGCGCCAGCAGCACCGGTATCGCCCAGTCCTGCTCGCTGGCACTGAACCCTGGGAGAATCAGCCCGATGTTCATCCATCCCCGCTCCCCTGTGAGTGGGGAGCGCGCCCGGCTTGAAACGTCCGGGGTTGCGTTCATCGCCGGGATCGCGCCCCTCCGGTATACGTGTGAGCCTGCGGGTTGGACGGGGCGTGGAGTGATCAGGCGTGGTGCGCTTGAGATCACTCGGGTGGGGGT
>NZ_JADGHZ010000226.1 GCF_019683595.1 Sphaerobacter sp.
CACCCCCGGCCCCTCTCCCAACCTTGGGAGAGGGGAGTCGGGCCGAATACGGCAGACGGCCGACACATGACGTATGACGCATGACGCGTAACATCCCCCTCTCCCAAAGTTGGGAGAGGGGGTTAGGGGGTGAGGGCCACCCCACCTCACCCCCACACGATCCGCTCCAGCGTCCCGTCGGGGCGGAACGTCGCCACGCCGAGGCGCGGGGGCTCGCGGCCGTCGGGATCGCGCGTCACGGCATCGATGAGGAGGGGCAGCACCTGGGCCGTGTTGTCGATAACGTCGAGCGTGGCCATTTCCTCGGGCGTGACCCAGGCCAGGTCACCCTCATTGCTGGTGGGGAGCACCGGCTCGGCGAGCGTGCCGGTGAAATAGAGGAGGATCGTCAGCGTTGCGCCGGGACGGGATTGGAGGAGCACCCGCCGCAGGGTCAGGCCGGCGATCTGCTTCGGCGCGATTCCCGTCTCCTCCCGGACCTCCCGGAGCGCGGCGGCGCGCAGATCGGCAAGCTCCTCCGGCTCGACGCGCCCGCCGAGCCCGGTCCAGCGGCCGGGCGCGAAGCGCTTGCTCGCAGCGCGCCGGAGCAGCAAGTAGCGCCCGCCGTGCGCGAGCAGCACCATCGAGTAGACTTCAAGCGCAGGTGGCCGCGCGCGGTCCGCGGCGTCGTTCCCGGTTACCATGCTCGCGCCCCCTCACCGTCCATCGCTAGCTCCAGGCCCGCGTTGTTGACAAGCGTACAATATGTACGTACACTCGGGCTACGCAGCGGCGGCCCCGTCCCGGCCCTGGCCGGGTACCTCCAAGGTGGTGAGCACATGGCAGCACCGGCAGATCGGCAGCAGGCGTTCGAGACCCCGTTCCCGTTTCGGTCGACACCGCCGACCGTCCGGCTCATTGCGCAGGAGTCGGCGCACGACCCGTTCGCCCTCACCGTCGCCGCCGCCTGGACCTGCTACGGCGCGCGCCCGGCACGGGTGGAGAACGTGCTCAAGCTGATGGACTCGTCGCTGGATGAGCCGGGCGACGAAGTGCGCCCGGCACGGCGCGAGCGTGCCCAGCGGCTCTACCCGGACCTCTTCGCGGCCGGCCACCACACCACCTTCCAGCACGCGAACTTCGTCTTCGTGCTCGACGGCGTCTCCCGGCTCGCGATCTGGTCTTTCTTCCACAGCCACCCGCACTACAACTCCGAACAGGTCTCGCAGCGCTACCGCGAGGTCAGCGGCAAGACGATGGTGACGCCCGACCTGCCCGAGCCGCTGCTGGAGATCTACACGGCCGCCATCGAGCGGGCGCTGGAGGGCTACCGGCGGCTGGTCGACCTCCTGACACCCGACCTCACCGCCCGCTACGCCCGCGTCTTCCCCGCGCGCGCCAAGGCGCGGGACCCGGAGACGCAGGAACGGGTCCGCCGCGACGTGCAGCGCAAGGCGCAGGAGGTGGCCCGCTACGTGCTGCCGCTGGCGACCCCGGCGCATCTCTACCACACCGTCAACGGGCTGACGCTGCTGCGCTACTACGTCCTGGCCAACCAGCTCGACGTGCCGGGTGAGGTCCGCTACATCGTCAACCGCATGGTCGAGGAGGTCTTGAAGGTCGATCCCAACTTCCTCGGTGCCCCCGGCCACCCGCTCGACCTGCGCCTGATCGCGACCGAGGACACCCCGGAGTACCAGGCGCTGGCCAACCTGCGGGCGAATCTCGACCAGACCGGCAACGAGGAGTTCTTCCGCGAGTTCGACGCCGAGCTGGGCGACTACCACTCCAAGCTGGTCGCCTACAACCCGAACGCCGAACACTTGCTCGCCAGCGCCGTCCGCACCGTGCTCGGCCGCAGCCGCGACGAGCTCTCCGACGCCGAGGCGATCGCGCTCGTGCTCGACCCGGCGCGCAACCACTACCACGGCCACTCCCTCTTCCTGGCAATGCACTCCAAGCTGATGCAGACGATGAACCACGTCGCCTTCACGTTCCAGAAGCGCATCAGCGGCGCGGAAGAGGCGCAGAACCAGCGGCACCGCGGCACGCTCTCCTCCAGCCCGGTCCTCTCCGCCCACCTGCGTCAAGAGCCGGACGTGATCGTGCCGTACGACGTGGCGCGGGTGCCGGAGGCGCTGGAGGAGTACCACGCCACGGTGCGCGCCCTCTGGGACGCCAAGAACCGGCTGCTCGACGCCGGCGTCCCGGTCGAGCAGGTGCTCTACCTGCTGCCCAACAGCCACCACGTCCGCTTCTACGAGACGGGCACGCTGCTCACCTACTTCTGGAAGTGGGTCAAGCGGCTCTGCTACGACGCGCAGCGGGAGATCTTCGAGACGGCCCGGCAGGAGACGGAGCAGGTCAAGCAGGTGCTCCCCGAGATCGGCCGCTACGTCGCCCGGCCGCCCTGCATGTTGCGCCACGAGGCAGGGACGCGCCCCTTCTGCCCCGAGGGCGAGCGCTACTGCGGCATCCCGGTCTGGCGCAACTACGACTTCGCCCGCATCGCCGAGCGCCGGGTGCTGTAGGCGTCCCGCGTGTTCCGTGATGCGTGTTGCGTGTCATCCTGATGAGGTACAAGAGGTGTAATCGACCGGGGTCGGGCGCTTTCCCGCTCGACCCCGGTTTCATGTTTCGGCGCGCCAGATAACCCTTCCGAGCCGCCGTGGGTCATCGAATGCTTGACGCCGATTCCTTTATGTCATCCTGAGCGAAGCGAAGGATCTCGCGTCGGAACCATCACCCAGTGGGAAGATCCTTTGTGGAGACGATGCTGTCAGGGATACAGCGGGACCAAAACGGTGTTGATCACCGGCGCGTGGTGCGCCGGGCTCGTCGCGGCGACCTCGTCATCCGCGCTGCCGGCCGGAGGTGCGGTCGAGGTAGTCGATCACCCGTTGGTAGTCGGCGGTGTCGATCATCCCGCTCTCGTGGTAGTACGTGATCATCATGCGCAGCCCAAGGATGGGCATGACCCGATAACCGTGCTCATGCAGCCGGGCGACGCCGCCCTGCTCCCGGTCAATCAGGACGATCGCGTCGCGGACGATTAAGCCGGCCTTCTCCAGCGTCCGGGCGGTGGTGAGGATGCTGGTGCCGCCGGTCATCAGGTCGTCGATCACCAGGACCGTCTGCCCCGGCACGACCCTCCCCTCGATCTCCGGGTGCGAGCCGTCGGGGCGCACGTAGAGCAGCGGCGTATCGCTGACCAGCGCGTAGGCGGTAGCGAGGTGCAGCCCACCCATCGGCACGCCGGCCACAGCGGCGAACGCGGCGAGACGGGGTTTGCGCCGGACCTGATCGGCCTGGATCTCCTGATGGATCAGCCGCGCGATCTGGCGCAGGACCGCTGGGTCGCTGATCAGCACGCGCGGGTTGATGTAGATCGGCGACCGGCCGGCGGTCGGCCCGAGGTCGAAGTCGCCAAACTGCACACCACCAAGGGCAAAGAGCGCCTGGGCCAGGTCGAGCTTCGATTCGGACCCGAAGAACACGCTGTCGTCGTCCTCCCGACGTGCGGCACGGCCGATCTGCACGATAACGGGGAGACGATACCATAATCTCACACTGCTTGCGTACTGTTTCCGACCCTCCACACACGAGCCCCGCCGGGAATGATGCCTGCCCGGCACGCGCAGCCGCGCTCCTCACCACCGGAACCACCAACACCGTCGTGACTGCCGTCCCCAGGCGGTGCGGATCGCTCCCCACACCCCGAGCAGGAACCTGCGCCGGGCGCTATGATGAGCGCTGGCACACATGGGTCTGACCACGACGGCAACGGAGGGGGGAAATGGACTACCGGGAGGCGATCGCCTACATCATCGAGCGCTCCGGCTACGACCGGGGCTTCGTCGCCAACCCCTTCGACGCCGAGACGGTCGGCCTGCAACGCACCGCCTGGTTACTGGAAGCGCTCGGCCACCCCGAGCGGGGCTTCACCGTCGTGCACATCGCCGGCACCAAGGGGAAGGGCTCAACCGGTGCCTGTGTCGCCGCCATCCTCCGCGCCGCGGGACGACGCGTCGGCTTCTACTCCTCACCCCACCTTCACACCTTTCGCGAGCGCATCCAGATCGACGGCATGCCGATCGCACCGGAGGATTTCGCCGCCCTGACCGCCGAAATCGCCGCGGTCAACCGCCGTCTGGCAGAGGCGCGGCCCGACTGGGGTGAGGCCACCGCCTTCGAGGTCTCCACCGCGCTCGCCTTCCTGGCCTTCGCCCGGGCAGGCGTGGAGGTCGGCGTGGTCGAGGTCGGGCTCGGCGGGCGGCTCGACGCCACCAACGTCGTCACCCCGGCCGTCGCCGTCATCACCCCGATCAGCTACGACCACACCGCCATCCTCGGCAACACCCTCAGCGCAATCGCGGCCGAGAAGGGGGGCATCATCAAACCAGGCCGCCCGGTCGTCATCGGCCCGCAACCGCCCGAGGCGCTGGCCACCCTGGAGCGGATCGCGGCCGAGCGCGGTAGCCCGGTCTACCGGGCCGGACGCGACTGGCACGCGACCGGCACCGATGCCGCCTTCAACCTGACCGGCCCGTGGGGAACCCTCCGCGACCTGCGCCTCGCGCTGCGCGGGCGACACCAGGTGGAGAACGCCGCCACGGCCGTCGCCGCCTGCTGGCTGCTGCGCGAGCAGGGCCTCGACATACCGGAGGTGGCCATCCGCGCCGGGCTGGCGGCGGTCAACTGGCCCGGCCGCCTGGAAGTCGTGCGAGAGCAGCCCCTGGTCGTTGTCGACGGCGCGCACAACGTCGATGCCGCCGCCCGCCTGGCCGAGGCGCTGGTCGACACCTTCGGCCCCCGCCGCCGCACGTTCGTCCTCGGCATCGCCCGGGACAAAGACATCTCGGCGATGCTGAAAATCCTCGCCCCGCTGGCGGACCGGATCATCGCCACCGCCTCCCACCACCCCCGAGCCGCCGACCCGGCGC
>NZ_JADGHZ010000227.1 GCF_019683595.1 Sphaerobacter sp.
GGGCCGTAGGGGGAGAGTTCTGGGTGGACATGGGAGACGCCCGACTCGATCTCCCCCTCGACCGTCGCCGCGAAGTAGTGGTGATGCTTGCGGACGAAGCGGTCGTAGTCGGCCGTGCCCTTGGGATGCCCGGGCGCGACGCAGACCACATCCCAGTTGTCCGCCACCTTGTCCGGCAGGTCCGGGTCCAGCCGGAGCGAGCGGCCGCGCATCTGATGGACCGCAGTCGGGGTCGCGGCGGCGGTGAGGTCCACCAGCACGTTGACCCGCCGGGCGTCCCAGCCTTCCCCGAGGAGGGAGCGCGTCCCGACCAGGCAGCGGCTGCGTCCCTCTTCGAAGTAGCGGGTCAGGAGGGGGACATAGCGGCGTGGTTGCCACCAGGTGCTCGCCGGGCGGATGACGACCACGTCCTCCCAGCGCGTGTCGGACTCGTCGTTGCCCGGCAGGAAGAGCTGTTCGGTCGTCATCTGGTCGCGCAGTTCCGGGACCTGCTCTGCGATCCACTGGGTCAGATCGACCGCGGTGGCGCGGGAGCACGCCACGGTGCGGCCGGTGAGGAGGACCGGGTGCAGTGCCGCGGTGGTCGGGTCGGATGCGAGGATGTGGAGCAGCAGCGCGGCGCTGCCGGCCTGCGGGTCGAGCACCCCGCGCAGCCGGGCCAGGAGGTCGCTGCCCGCCCGCTCGTAGTCGCAGAGCACGAGCGCTCGGAGCTGATCCCCCAGGGCCGCCGACTCGACATCCAGGATCGAGACGGCCGCAGCGGCCTTGCTGGCGGAGAGGGTGAGGACGCGGTCGACCGGGCTGACGTGGGCGCGGACGCCCCGGCGGGTGAGGATGTAGCCGAGCGACGGGAGGGCGCGGCGGATCTCCTCCCAGGCGGCGACGTCCCGCGGGTCGGCACTCGGCCGCAGGCAGCGCAGACAGTAATCCTCGATCAGCGCGACCCAGTCGTCGGCGGTGAGGGGTTGCCGGTCGCGCTCGCTGAAGCGCGCCCCGTCGGGCGGCGGCGCGCCCCAAGAATGGAGGAGCCGCAGCGCGGCCTGCGCGAGTCGCGGCTCGTCACGCTCGAACCGCTCCCAACTCACCTGCGCGCCGTCGCGGCCGCGGCGCTCCTCGACGCGCGTCCTGAGCCAGACTGGGAACGGAACGCTGCCGAAGTCGAGCTCCATGAGCCGGAGGAGTAACTCCTGGAAGCGGGCGTGCTGGGCAGCGATGTAGTCCGCCTCGTGCGGCAGCGGCGTCGTGAGATAGACCAGCTCCTGGTAGGGCGCGAGATCCCCTTCCCGTACCAGTGCCGGTATCGGCACCTCGATGTTGGCGCGAGCGAAGATGTCGCGGTAGAGGGCCGCTTCGCGCGCGTCCATGTCGGACGGTGGCGTGGCGGTCAGGCCGACGACGAAGACGTCGCCCAACTCCTCGACCAAGGCGCGGACGAGGTAACCCCACATCTCCAGCAGGTGGTGGCATTCGTCCAGGACGAGGGTCCAGGGGCCGCTGGCCGCCATGCGCGCGATGATCGCCCGGCCGTTGGGGTGCAGCAGCGCGAGGAGGTCGCTGCGATCCCCGCCCCGGGCCACGAGCGTCCGTGCCCGGCGCCGGAAGCGCGCCAGGTCGGCGCGGTAGTGGGGGCTGCCCGACGCTTCCAACGCCTGGATCTCGGCCCGGGCCTGCTCGGCTGAGTAGCCCTTCTCGGCCTGGAGCGTGGCGATCCAGAGGTCGAGGGCTTCCTCATCGAGCGTGTCGTCGCCGTTGAGCACACAGAGTGCCTGGTAGGTGAGCACGGTGATCGGCGTGGTCAGGTCGGGGTCGGCCCCGGCGGCGACCGTGTGCGGCGTGAAGTCCTGCCACTGGCGCAGCCACTGGGCCTGAACAGCGGTGTTGGGACAGAGCACGAGCGTCCGCCGGCCGAGCCGGCGGGCCACCTCCAGGCCAACCGCCGTCTTCCCGCCGCCGGGCGGCAGCACGGCGTAGAAGCGCGCGCGCCCCTCGCGGCGCGCCTGCTCGAACGCGTCGACGGCCGCTTGCTGGTAGCGTCGCAATGGGTACCGGAACGAAGTCGCCGCCAGCCGCGCGGCGAGGTCGCCCTCGGTCATCGATCCCCTTCCCGGCTGCGCGAGCCGCGGCCCGCCCAGCTTCCCCCGCACGTGTGTTGCCGTGCCGGATTGTGCCGGCCATGCGCTGATCCATCATACCCAGGAGTTGTGCGGAATCGAGGATATCGTCGAGCGCGGCCCTCACCCCCGGCCCCTCTCCCAACGTTGGGAGAGGGGAGAAGTACGGATCACGGAACACGCAATACGTAATACGGATGACCTGAGAACGAGGGCGCAACCGCGTCTGGGGTTACTCCGGGTCGCCGCGGAGGAGGCTGGTGACGACGGCGATCAAGGAGATGGCCATGGCGACGATGAAGGCGTCGCGGATCGCGAGGATCAGGGCGTCGCGCTGGAGCACCGCGGGCGGCACGAAGCCCGTCAGCTCGGCCAGGTGCACCGGCAGGCGGCTGGCCACGACCGCACCGGCCACGGCGATGCCGAGCACCTGGCCGTTGATCCGCATCTGAGCCACGGTCGCCGAGGCCGTCCCGAGGCGCGGGCGCGGTACGGAGCCGAGGATCGCGCTGCTGTTCGGGCTGAAGAACATGCCCTGCCCGACCCCGAGCACGACCAGTCGCCAGATGAGGTCCCATTCGCTGGAGCCGACGTGGAGCTGGGTTAGGGCGTAGAGGCCGAGCGTCATCACCGCCGCGCCCAGCGTCGCCGGGAGACGCGGCCCGATGCGGTCAGAGAGCGTGCCGCTGATCGGTGCGACCACCAGCGTGGTCAGCGGGACCGGAGTCAGCAGCAGCCCGGCCGTGAAGGGCGAGTAGCCCTGGCCCTGCTGGAGGAAGAAGGGCATCAGGAAGGTGGCGGTGAAGAGCCCGGCGAAGATGATGAGCAGGCTGAGATTGCCTGCCCAGAAGGAGCGGATGCGGAAGAGGCGGAGGTCGAGCATCGGCTGGCGCTGATGGAGTTCGACGACGACGAACGCGGTGCCGAGGACGGCGGCGGTGAGGAGCAGGCCGATGACCTCCGCGCTGCCCCAGCCCCAACGCTGCCCCTCGATGAGCGCCAGCAGCAGCGCCAGCAGGGCGCCGAAGGAGAGCGCCGCACCGGGGATGTCGAACGTCTGCCGGCCCCGGCTGCCCTCCGGCTTCAGCACCCGCCAGGCCCAGAGGATGGCGAAGATCCCGACCGGCAGGTTGATGTAGAAGATCCAGCGCCAGGAAGCGAACTCGGTCAGCACCCCGCCCAGTGTCGGGCCGATGGTGAGCCCGAGCGAGACGCTGATGGCGTTCAAGCCGAGTGCCCGGCCGCGCTCCCGAGCGCCGAAGGTGCGGGTCACGATCGCCGGGCCCATGGCCTGCAACATGGCGCCACCGACCGCTTGCAGCACGCGGAAACCGACCAGCATCCAGATGGTCAGGGACGCGCCGCACAACCCGCTCGCGACGGTGAAGAGCGCGAACCCGCTGAGATAGACCCGCTTGTAACCGACCAGGTCGCCCAGGCGGCCGAAGGGGAGGAGTAGCGTGCCGAGTGTGAGGAGGTAGGCGACGACGACCCACTCGACCGTGGAGAGGCTGACGCCGAAGTGCTGCTGGATGGTCGGTAACGAGATGTTGACGATGCTGGCGTCGAGCGTGGCCATGAACGTGCCGACCGACACGGTCGAGAGCACAAGCCACTTGTGCCGGCCGGGGACGATGTCGGGCTGGCTGTCGCTGGGTGGTGCGCCCGCAGCGATCGGCTCGGCCGGTATCTCGGCTCGCGTCCCTGCCTGCTCCGCGCGCAGGTGGTCGTCACCCATGGTGTGCACTGCTCCCTCGTTTCCCACACGTCGCGCCTGGCCCACGACCGGCCGGAGAGACGCAGGGGAGAGACGCGGCAGAATGCGAGCCACGATCCACGGCTGTCGTCCTGACCCGCGTTGAGCCGCGCGTGATTGCGGGCACGGAATACGCGCGGGGTCCGAGGCATTGTGACGAGTACCAGCCCACCACGCCGGTGCGGCCGGGCCGTGGAGTGTCATGGCTGACGAGGAGGTCCTGATGACGAGTGGTTCCGAGACCCGGCAGGCGCCGCAGCGCGTGCTCGTGGTCATGGCTCACCCCGATGATCCCGATTTCATCTGCGCCGGGACGATCGCTCGCTGGGCGGCGGAGGGAAGTGAGATCATCTACGTGCTTGGCACCAGCGGCGACAAGGGGAGCGATGATCCAGAGATGACGCCGGAGCGTCTCGTGCAGATCCGCGAGCAGGAGCAGCGGGACGCGGCCCGCGCGCTCGGCGTGAAGGAGGTCGAGTTCCTGGGCTTCCGCGACGCCGAGTTGTTGCCGGACCTGAACCTGCGGCGCGCCATCACCCGCATGATTCGCAAGTATCGGCCGGACGCCGTGATCTGCCAGGATCCGAGCGCGCGCTGGCAGGGGCAGTGGTACATCCAGCACCCTGACCACATCGCCATGGGCGAGGCGACGCTGGCGGCGGTCTATCCCGCGGCACGCGACCGGCTGACCTTCGCGGAGCTGCTGGAGGAGGGCCTGGAGCCGCACAAGGTGCGCGAGGTCTACCTGGCCGGCGCGGCGGAGCCGGATTTCTGGGTCGACATCACCGATTGGTTCGACGCGAAAGTGGCGGCGCTGTCGGCGCACAAGAGCCAGATGGGCGACTGGGACTTCTCCACGCTGCTGCGCCAGTGGTCGCAGGACACCGCGGCTCAGGCCCGCTTCCATCGCTTCCCCGGCTCCGAGCGCATGGTGCTCGCCGAGGCGTTCAAGTACTTCGTGCTGGACTGATCCCCGGCAGTGCCGGCCGCGGCCCCCCCCCCCCCCCCCCGCGGCCCCGCGGGCCCCGGGGGGGAGGGCCCCCCCGTGTGT
>NZ_JADGHZ010000228.1 GCF_019683595.1 Sphaerobacter sp.
ACACTGCCGCGGGGGCCCCCACCCCTTTTTACCGGGGGGGGCAGGGGGGGGCCGCCCCCCCCCCCGCCCCCACGCGTCCCGGACTTCACCGAAGGAGCCGGCCATGACCAGCCGACGGCGGGTTCAGCTCGCTGACTTCCTCCGTGACGAGATTAGCGAGATTTTGCAGCGGGAAATGAAAGATCCCCGGCTCGGGTTGGCCAGCATCACCCGGGTTGAGTTGAGCCCCGACCTGCGCTATGCCAAGGTCTTCGTCTCCGTGCTGGGCTCCGAGGAGGAACGCGAGGACACCATGGCCGCGCTGACCGGCGCCGCCGGATTCGTCCGGCACCTCCTCAAGCCGCGCATGCGCGTCCGGCACGTACCCGAGATCCGATTCCGCCTCGACCGGTCCATGGAACACGCCGAGGCGATTCAGCGGACGCTCCGCGAACTCCACCTGCAGCGCAGCGACGAGGCCGACGCGGATCCGGTTCCGGAAGGGGATGCGCGCATCGATGAGTCAGAGTGACGGTTTCCTCAACCACGACGGCCCTCCGCGCGACGCCTGGCAGGCGACGTGGGATGCACTGGCCGGCGCATCGTCGCTGGTGGTGGTGACCCACGCCAATCCGGACGCCGATGGCGTAGCGTCCCTACTCGCGGTGACTACCGTGCTCACGTCTCGCGGCAAGCAGGTCCAGGCGGCCGTCGCCGACGGAACCCTTCCGGATACCCTTCGCTTTCTTCCGGGCGCGGACACACTTCGTGCACCAGAAGATCTGGCCCTCGGCCCCGACGATCTCCTGGTTCTTGTCGACTGCGCCGACGAGCCGCGGCTCGGCCCCCTGTATCGCGCGCACCCCGAGTGGTTCGACGGCACACACCGAATGGTCAACATCGACCACCACGTCACCAACACCCGCTTCGGCGCGATCAATCTGATCGACCCCGCGGCGGCCGCGACGTGCGAGGTGCTTGCCGTCCTGTTCCTGGAGATGGGCGTGCCGATCGACGCCGCATTGGCTACCTGCCTGCTCGCCGGCATTGAGGGCGACACTCTGGGCCTACGCACCCCGAGCACGACCAGCCGCACCCTGCGCGTGGCCGCGGAGCTCCTCGACCGTGGGGCCGACCTCGACACGATCGTTGACTACCTCTTCCGGGTCAAGCCCTTCTCCACGATCCGCCTGTGGGGCAACGTACTCAGCCGCGCCGTGTGGACAGGCGACATCGTCTGGAGCGAGATCACCCCCGAGATGCTCGCCGAGAGCGGCGCCACCGCCGCGGAGGGCGAGGGCATCGTGAACTTCCTCGCCGGAACTCGCGGAGCGCTCGTCGGCGCTCTCTTCTATCAGCAGGCAGACGGCTGGCGGGTCAGCCTCCGGTCGATCCGTGAGGATGTCGACGTGGCCGAGATCGCCCGCCTCTACGGCGGCGGGGGACACAGCCGCGCGGCCGGCTGCCGCGTGCCACCCGGTATCGAGGCACGCGACCGCTTCCTTAGCGACGTCGCCGGGTATCTCGCAGGCATCTCGGCGGCACGGTAGCGGCGTGCGGCGATGGATCTTCACGGCTTCCTGATCGTCGACAAGCCGCGCGGCGTGACATCGCACGACGTCGTCGCCCTGGTGCGACGCCGTCTACGCATGCGCCGTGTCGGTCACGCCGGCACCCTGGATCCGGCCGCATCCGGCGTCCTCGTCGTCGCCGCGGGCGCCGCAACCCGGTTGATCGACCGCGTCCAGGACGGCGACAAGCAGTACATCGCGCACATCGTCCTCGGCGCCGAAACCGACAGCGCCGATGCCGAGGGCCGGCTCGTCGCCACGGCGCCGGAAGACGTGTCCGCGCCTTCGCTCGCAATCATCGAGCAGGCCCTCAGATCATTCGTTGGGACGATCAGCCAGATCCCGCCAGCGTATTCGGCCATCAAGGTCGGTGGACAGGCGCTCTACCACCGTGCCCGACGCGGTGAGCAGGTCGAGGTTCCAGCGCGCACCGTCACCGTCCACGCGATCCGCATCCTGGCCTACGCGTATCCCGACCTTCTGGTCGTCATCGATTGCGGAAAGGGAACCTACGTCCGCAGCATCGCGCGCGACCTCGGCCGCGAGCTGGGCACCGGCGCCTACCTCCACGCCCTGCTCCGCACCGCTGTCGGCCCGTTCACCCTGGGCCAGGCATGGACCGCCGACGAGATCGAGGCGTACCTGGAGCCGCGTACGTGGCCACTCATGGCACTGCACCCGGACGTCGCCCTCTCCCCCACTCCGGCGCTCATCCTCGACCGCGACGCGGCGACCGCGTGGTATCATGGGCGACCGGTACCAACCGGTCGCCAGCCGCCAAGGGCGGCCATCGAGGCGCGCATCTACGATCAGGACGGTTCCTGGTTGGGTGTGGCGACGGCCGATCCCGAGCGGCGCCGGTGGCGACCGCGGCAGGTCGTGGCCCGGTGAGACAGAGCGAGCGGGGAGCGAGATGCCGACGCAGATCGTCCATGGGTTGAGCGCAATCCCATCCGGACCACACGTCGTCACCATCGGCAATTTCGACGGCGTCCACCGCGGCCACCAGTACCTCCTGAAGCAGGTGGTGGACCGCGCTATCGACGGCGCCCGGTCGCTTGCCCTGACGTTCGACCCACTGCCCGCCGAAGTCCTGCGCCCCGACCGCGCGCCGAAGCGGCTCACCACAACCGAGGATCGGCTCGCGCTCATGGCCGAGACCGGGCTCGATGTGATCGCCGTCGTGCCCTTCACCCGCGAATTCGCCGCTCTGGAGGCCAGGGAGTTCGTCGAGCGGCTTGTCGACGCCGCGCAGCCTGTCCACTTCGTCGTCGGCGCCGACTTCCGCTTCGGCCACGACCGCACCGGCTCGGCGGACCTCCTGCGCGAGCTCGGTCCCGAGTACGGCTTCACGGTCACCGTCGTCGAACGCATCGGCGGCGAGGAGATCAGCAGCACCCGCATCCGCCAGTTGCTCGCCGAGGGCGACGTCAGGGCAGCCGCCGACCTGCTCGGCCGGTGGCACACCCTTTCCGGACGGGTGGAGACCGGAGCCGGTCGCGGCCGCAACCTGGGCTTCCCTACCGCCAACCTGGCGATCCCACCGGCACTCGCCATCCCGGCCGACGGCATCTACGCGGCGCACGCAGCGCTGGAGCGCGACGGCGAATGGCTCCCGGCGCTGGTCTACATCGGCACCCGCCCCACCTTCAGCGAGGCCGGCCGCGTCGTGGAAGTCTTCCTCCTGGACTTTACCGGTGACCTCTACGGGAGCGAGGTGACCGTGCGGTTCCTCGAGCGCATCCGCGGCGATATGACGTTCGAATCCCCGGAGGCGCTCACCGAGCAGATGCACGCCGACGAGGCGGCGGCGCGGCGTATATTCGCGGAGTTTGAAAACATGTCGAATCCTTCCGGGGCACACGCGCCCCGGACGAGCGGAAGAGAGGCGGAGCGTGGCCACGACTGAGCATCAGCGCGGCCTGGATCGCGAGGCTGCGGTCGAGCACTTGCTGACCCACGCCGTCGCGGACGTTGTCGTCAAGGAGGATCTTCGCCGGGAGCTGCTCGGGCCCCGGCCGTTGCGGGTGAAGCTCGGGGTCGACCCGACGCGCCCTGACATCCACCTCGGGCACTACGTCTGCTTCCGCAAGCTGCGCGAGTTCCAGGAGCTCGGCCACCAGATCGTCGTTATCATCGGCGACTGGACCGCCCGCATCGGCGATCCCTCCGGCCGCTCCGTCCAGCGCCAGATGCTCTCCGAGGAAGAAGTCCGCCGGAACGCCCAGACTTACCTCGACCAGTTCTTCAAGGTAGTCGACGTCGACAGGGCGGAGATCCGCTGGCAGAGCACCTGGTTCAACGACTTCACCCTGGCCGACGTCATCCACCTCACCTCCAAGTACACCGTGGCCCAGATGCTCGCCCGGGACGACTTCGCCAAGCGGTTCAGCGAAGGCAGCCCGATCGCCATCACGGAACTGCTCTACCCGCTGCTCCAGGCATACGACTCGGTCGCGGTTCAGGCGGATGTCGAGATCGGCGGGACCGACCAAACCTTCAACCTCCTGGTCGGCCGCGACATCCAGCGCGAGATGGGCCAGCGGCCGCAGAACATCCTCACCGTCCCCCTCCTGGTCGGCACCGACGGCGTCCAGAAGATGAGCAAGAGCTACGACAACTACATCGCCGTCAACGACCCGCCGGAGGAGATGTTCGGCAAGATTATGTCGATACCCGACTCCCTCCTGGGCGACTACTACCGCCTCCTCACCGACGTACCCGAGTCGGAGATCACCAGCATGCTCGACGCCGCGGCGCGCGGCGAGGTCAACCCCCGCGACCTCAAAGAGCGCCTGGCCATGATCATCGTCACCGACCTGCACAGCGCCGAGGCCGCCGAGGCTGCGCGCGAGGCCTTCGACCGCGTCTACCGCCGCCGCGAGTTGCCCGAAGAGATGCCCGAGGTCGCCGTCGCCCGTGAGGAGCGCATCCTCTCCCTCCTGATCGCGGCGGGGATGGCGAGCACCAACAACGAGGCCCGCCGTCTCGTCACGCAGGGCGGCGTCCGCCTGGGCGGCGAGCGCGTCACCGATCCGGAGGCCACGGTGAAGATCGCCGGCCCGACCGTGCTCCAGGTCGGCAAGCGCCGCTTCGTCCGCCTGGTCCCCAAGGGCTAGTCAACCCCGTTTGGGGACCGATATGCTATACTATCCGGTGCGGAAGCGCGGTTCGGGGTGTGGCGCAGTTGGAAGCGCGCGGCGTTTGGGACGCTGAGGTCGGAGGTTCGAATCCTCTCACCCCGACCGATGCGGGAGTAACTCAGTTGGTAGAGTTCCTGCCTTCCAAGCAGGCTGTCGCGGGTTCGAGTCCCGTCTCCCGCTCC
>NZ_JADGHZ010000229.1 GCF_019683595.1 Sphaerobacter sp.
GTGCGGACACGGGTGTTGGAGTGGGGATTGCGGTGGGGGCGGGCGTGCTTGGCGATGGGGTGATGACCGTCGCGGCGGCGACGGTGGCTGTTGCGGTGGCGGTAGCCGTCGGCACGAGGGGTGTGGTGCCGTCAGCGGGGAACGGCTCCCCACCGGCACGACCGCATGCCGCGAACAGCATGAGCGCGACAAGTGTCGCGAGGACGCGCGAATGGTGGAACGTGCCGCGTTGGGGCATCCGCTATCCTCCTTCTGCCACCGCAATCCAGGGATTGTTTCGCCTAGCATACGGTGGAAACGGCTGGATTGCATTGGGGGGTGTCGCGCCGGGAACGGTGGGGGGTGACTCGAAGAGGCGGAGAGGTACGGTTCCGTGCCGGTAGACCATGAAATTCTCCCGCGCGCCTCGGCCGCGCGGCGCGTGGGGACAGCGCACGGGAAAGCGCGGGAACTCGCGACCCCGTCCCGCCACGGGCCGCTGGCCGTGTGGCGCACGCTCGGGGCGGGGGATCGCGCCGTCGTGGCTGCCGGTGCCGTCTTCGGCACCATCTTGCTAGCGCTCACGACCGTCACCGTCCGAGCCGGCGAGACACCGACGCACCCGAAGCTCCAGGAGTTCGCCCGCAACGCCCGGCTCTTCTCGCGACTGGTGCCCCACGTCGCGGAGCTGGGGGTGCTGACCTACGCCATCGTTGCCTGCGCCTGCGTCCTCGCCCTCTGGCTGGTCTACCTGCGGCTGATCTGGCGGGTGCACGGTCTCCAGATCGACCATCGCTTGGTGCTCGCGGGCGCCGTGATCTTCGGGGTGGTGGCGCTCACGGTGCCACCGGTCTTCTCCACCGACATCTTCTCCTACAGCATCTTTGGCCGGCTTGCGGGCGTCTACGACCGCAATCCCTACCTGACGACCGCGGCGCTCGGTGCGCCCGGGGACCCGGTCGTGCCCTACCTGTACTGGCAGTGGCGCCATATCCCGTCGCCGTACGGCCCGCTCTGGACCCTGATCTCCGAGGTGTTCACCCTCGGCCGTCACGCGACCCCGCTGGAGCTGGCGATCCGGTTCAAGGTGCTGGCGTTGGCGGCGGTGCTGCTCGACGGGTGGCTGATCTACGTCCTCGTGCGGCGGCGCTGGCCGGAGCACGCCGGCTGGGCCTACCTGGCGTTCGCCTGGAACCCGATGGTGCTGGTCGAGGGTGTGGTGACCGGCCACAACGACGCGCTGATCCTGACCGTCGTCCTGGTCAGCGCCTACCTGTTGCTCCAGGCGCGGCCGTACCTTGCCTTCGCCGGGCTGGTGGTGTCGGGCCTGGTGAAGTACTCAACGCTGCCGCTGCTCGCGGTGATCGGGCCGCGGCTCTTGATGCGGGCGTCGCCGTCCCAGTGGGCGGGCATCGTGGTGCGGCTGGGTGCCATCGCGGTGGCGCTGGCGGTCGGTGCGTTCGCGCCCTACTGGGGCGGGATGGCCGTGCTGATGAGCACGCTTGACGAGCCGGGGCGAGGGGTGAACAACCCGGTGATGGTGGTGGGACGCTGGCTCATCGAGACGGTCAGCGGGGGCTACGTACGCCTCGGTGTCCCGGCGACCGTCGCGATCTCGGTGGCGGCGTTCGGCGTGTGGCAGGCGTGGATGTTGTGGCGTGCGCGTGGGCGCAAGACCTGGGCCATTTCGGACGAGCTTGCGCTGTGGGCGACCTCCCTGGCCGTCTTCCTCCTGCTCTGGCCTCGCATCCACACCTGGTACTTCGTGGTACCCTTGGGTCTCGCGCTCGCGGCGGGGCCGGTGTACCGGCGGGTGTATTGGGGGATACTCCTGGTGTCGCTGCTCTCGTACGCGTCCTACGGACTGTAGGCACAGCGACCACCCGAGCCCGGCCGCCGGGAACCGCGGCGCCGCTCGCTCGTTGCAGCTACGGGGATGCTCTGGAACCTCCGGAGGGGGACGAACGCCGGAGGTGCCGGAGCAGGGAAGCAGGGAACGGAGCGATCCGCGTGACCAGAGGGATTGGGAAGGGACCGCGGGCTGTCGCCGCGCTCCTGGTGCTGCTGCTTGGAGCCGTCTTCGGCTCACTCCCGGTCAGTGCCACAAGTGATGCGACCTCTCAGACACCGCCGTCCACCGACTGGATCGTCGCGCTGCGTCCGGAGGCGCGCTATCAGTTCCAGTCGCTGCACACCTTGCTCGGCGATGCCGTACTGGAGCCCCTGGAGTACGTGCCGGGGACGTACGTAGCGCGCTTCATCGGCCGGACCGGTGCGACCGACGGCGTCGCCCGGCTGCTCGCCAATTCGGCCGTGGCCTACGTGGAGCCGGACATCCGCTTCACCTACCAGTGGGAGCCGAACGATCCGCTCCTGCCGAATCAGGAGTGGGCGCGCACCATCGGCTTGCCCGACGCCTGGTCGCTCACGACGGGCACGCCGTCGGTCGTTGTGGCGGTCGTCGACTCGGGCGTCCATGCCGACCACCCGGACCTCGCCGGCAAGGTGTTGGAAGGCTACAACTTCTTGCAGGCCGGTTCGGACGTGACCGACGACGTGGGGCATGGCACCGCCGTCGCTTCGATTATTGCCGCGCGCGGCAACGACGCCGTCGGGATCGCCGGGACGGCGATGGACGTGACCATCCTCCCGGTCAAGGTGGGTGACGCGGACGGCGCGCCGGTGAGCGCCATCGCCAGCGGCGTCCGCTACGCGGTCGACCAGGGCGCCAGCGTCATCAACCTGAGCCTGGGTGCCGACTCCGAGAGCGCGACGCTCCACCAGCAGATCCAGTACGCCTACGAGCGGAACGTCCCGGTGATCGCGGCGGCCGGGAACGACCCGAACCGCCCCACCTTTCCTGCCACCTACCAGGAGCCGATCTCGGTTGGCGCCGCCACGAGCGACGGCGCGGACGTGGCGCCCTTCTCCTCGCAGGTGAGCCGCGTCGATCTGACCGCGCCCGGCATGTCGATCCTCTCCGCCTATTGGCAGGAGGGTGTCGGCGCCACCTGGGAGACGCTGCACGGCACGTCGTTCGCCGCGCCGATGGTCGCGGGCACGGTCGCGCTGATGCGCGCGGTGAATCCGGACATGTCGATCGAGGCGATCCGGACGGCGCTGACCGGGACGGCGCGGCAGACCTACCCGGCGGGGACGCTCGGCGGCGGTGCCGGCCTGCTCAACGCGCCCGCTGCCGTGCGACAGGCGTACCTGCCGCACTTCGCGAACACCTGGCAGGCGGCTGACCAGCCGGTGGCGAGTCTCGCGACCCAGCGCACCTGGCTCTGGGGTCCGGCGGCCTTCGCGGTCGGTCCTGAGCCGTATGTCGAGACGCAGCATGGCCAGCGGCTCGTGGCCTACTTCGACAAGGCGCGCATGGAGGTTACCGATCCCCTTGCCGATACCAGCGGTCCCTGGTACGTGACGACCGGTCTGCTCGCCACCGAGCTGATCACCGGCGAGCTCCAGCTCGGCCACACCAGCTTCGAGCAGCGAGCACCGGCCGACATCCCGGTCGCGGGGGATCCGGATGACCCGTCCGGGCCGCGCTACGCCACGTTCGCCGGGTTGGTCGACGCTCCCGCGCTGGACGAGGGCACGGTGATCACTCAGACGCTGGACCAGGACGGTCGCGTCGGGGCCGACGAGCGCCTCGCGGCCTACGGTGTCACCGCGGTCGACTACATCCCGGAGACCGGGCACCGGATCGCCAGCGTCTTCGCCGCGTACCTGAGCAGCAGCGGGCTCGTGCTGCGAGATGGGCAGTACCAAACCGGCCCGCTCTTCGATCCCGCCTTCTACGCCAGCGGTTATCCGATCACGGAGGCCTATTGGGCCCGCGTCAAGCTGGCTGGCGAGATGCGCGATGTGTTGGTGCAGTGCTTCGAGCGGCGCTGCCTGACCTACGCGCCGGACAACCCGGAGGGCTGGAAGGTCGAGATGGGCAACGTCGGGCGCCACTACTATCAGTGGCGCACCGGCCAGTACCCGCCGGAAGGCGCGGCGCCGGAGAACCCGGTGCCGCTGGCCCGCGGGCCGCAGTGATGACGGGGGCTACGCCTCGGTCGGCTCGGTGGTGTAGAAGATGAGCCAGATGAGGCGAACCAGCCCCCAACCGATCAGGAGATAGACCACCATCGCGATGAGGGAGTTGATCTCCAGCACGGCGTTGCCGCTCTGCGGGTCGTTCACGATGCCCAGAAACGGGTTGACGAAGACGCCGCTGAAGTCATAGACCCCGTTGACGAACGCGTTGCCGGGGTTGGCGCCGATCAGCTTCAGCAGGACCCGCAGGCCGATCAGGGCCTCGATAAAGCCGATCAGCGTCCAGACCACGGTCGCGATTCGCTGGTAGATGGCCCGGCGCCGGATGACGTCCTGCGCCGGGTCGCGCTCGTGCACGACCTCGTGCTCCACGCGGCGACGGTACTCCCCGGGCGGGTCGACCGGTCGGGTCTCCTCGACCCGCCGCTCTTCGCGGACGCGGCGCTCGTGCTCGTAGTCAGCCATTCGTGCAACTCCTCATCTCCGCACATTGACGGCTCTATAGGATCATTTTCCCGGAATACGCAATGCACGTGCCGGGCGGAGGGCAGTGTTGCCGGGGCAGTGGTCAACCCCGCGCCACGGCGACCACGAGACGTCTGGGTGCTCTGATCCGCCCGGGGCCAAAGCCGCCGGACTCACGACGAAAACCCGCCGATGAACTTTGACGAACTAATCCGGTAAACGCGACAGCCGTCCGCGCCCCCGCGTTGTCATCCTTCGCTGCGTGGCCGGTCCGACGCGAGATCCTTCGCTACGCCGCCCGGCGCGCCCCGCCGGCCGGGAACGCGAAG
>NZ_JADGHZ010000230.1 GCF_019683595.1 Sphaerobacter sp.
ATCCGCCCACCCCCCCCCCCCCCCCCCCCGGGGGGGGCCCGGCGGCGGGTCTCTGTCAAGAGATGCGTTTCGCGACCTGAGGGAACGGACGGGATCCGTACGAATTGAGCACGAAGACCGTGGCCCAGAAGCTCCTCATCAAGCCGGGGACGACCGTCTGGTCGTCGCACCCCGATCGGCTGCCGCTCATCGAGCCGCGTCCCGAGGGTGTGCTGACCGTGGACGGGCTGGATGAGGCGACGACGGCCCTGATCTTCGCCGACGACGAAGCCTCGGTGCGGGCCATCCTCGCCACGCACCGAGACCACCTTGTCAGCCCGGCGCAGCTCTGGGTGGCCTACCCCAAGGCGAACCGGACCGACATCAACCGTGACACCCTGTGGCCGATCCTGGCCGAATACGGTCTGCGCCCGATCACCCAGGTGGCGGTCGACAACGTCTGGTCGGCGCTCCGCTTCCGCCCGCTCAAGGAGGGCGAGGCGCAGTTCACAGGAGGAAAGAAGGACTGATGCACGCAGACAACACGGCGATCGACCTGCCCGACACGCTGGCCCAGCCGGCGCGGCGCGCGCTCCTCGGAGCCGGCTACACCCGTCTCGAGGATCTGACGCGGGTCACCGAGGACCAGCTCCTGCAGCTCCATGGGATGGGTTCCAAGGCGCTGGCACAGCTTCGCGAGGCACTGGCCGCCCGGGGCCTATCGTTCGCAAACGATACCGACGAATAGCCGGATGGGGCCTCGTAGGAAGGCCCCACCGGCATCGACGCTCGCGCATGACGGAAGGAGTCACCAGTGACGCGCGTGCCCGCGCAGATCGCCGCGGCGGTCGATCTGCTCCGGATCCGCCCAGAGGACACCATCCTGGAGATCGGCTGCGGCAACGGCGTAGCCGCCGCCCTGGTCTGCGAGCGACTTGGAAACGGGCGGATGGTCGCCATCGATCGGTCGGAGACACAGATCCGCCGGGCGCGCGAGCGGAACCACGCGCACCTCGCAGCCGGCACCTTGACGTTGCACGTCATGACGTTGGAGCGCGCCACCCTCCACGAGGCCCCGTTCGACACGATCTTCGCCATCAACGTCAACTGCTTCTGGCTGCGCGCCGAGGAACCGCTGGCCGCCGTCCGGCGCCTGCTCAAGCGCGACGGCGTGTTTTATGTCTTCTACGAGCACCCGACATCGGCCAAGATGCGCGACGTAGCGTCGGTCCTTCGGACCAACCTCGCCCACGCGGGCATGACGATCCGCGACGAGACGACGACCGGCCCGGTCTACGCGCTGGCGAGCGCCCTCGCCGCGCAGGAGTGGCCGGACATGGCGGCCACCCCTGCGGCGCCCCCCGAGGCGGATTTCCCGGGATCGGTCGCCCAACATGTCGATTTCGCCGCCCCTCATTCGACCAATTCATAGAGGTCACGAGAGACGGCCATGTGCCGCAGGTAGGGCCTCGCCTGTGTGGGGCGGGGCCACGAGAGGGGAATGGCAATGCGTTTCATGATCCTGGTGCGGGCCAACGATGAGACCGAAGCGGGAGTCCTCCCGACGGAAGAGGACATCGCCGCGATGATGAAGTTCAACGAGGCGATGGTGGATGCGGGCATCATGCTGGCGGGCGACGGTCTCCATCCGAGCTCGAACGGTACCCGCGTCCGGTTCTCCCGGGGAACGATGTCGGTCATCGACGGCCCCTTCCCGACAAAGGAGGTGATCGCAGGGTACTGGATCATCCAGGTCGGCTCCAGGGAAGAAGCCATCGAGTGGGCCAAGCGCTGCCCCGCCCGGCCCGACGAGGAGATCGAACTGGAGATCCGGCAGATCTACGATGCGGACGAGTTCGGCGAGGGGCTGACGCCCGAGCTCCGCGCGGCCGAGGAGCGCCTGGCCCAGCGCATTGCTGAGCAGCACGGCTGATCCGCCGGCGCCTGGCAGCGCCGGGACCGTACCGGGTGACCGGCGACATGCGGACGACCGTCGCGGGATCCGCCCCGCCTGTCGTGCGACCCGGACGGAGACCGGTTTGTGACATGACTCGTGTGTGAGTGGTGTTTGCGTCGTGAAGGGAGAGGCTCATGAAGTTTGTCCCATACCTCAACTTCAACGGAACCTGCGCCGAGGCGTTCCGGTTCTACGCCGAACTGCTCGGCGGTAAGATCGTCGAGTCGACGACCTTCGGGGAGACGCCGGCTGCCGAGCACGTCCCCGACGGATGGGAGGACCGCGTCATGCACGCCGTGCTGGCCGTGGGCGATCAAACCATCTTCGGGTCCGACGCACCGACGGAAAACTATGCCAAGCCGCAGGGCGCCTACGTGGCGCTCCTGGTCGATAGCCCGGCTGAGGCCGAACGGATCTATCAGGCACTCGCCGAGGGCGGCACGGTGGAGATGCCGCTCGCGGAGACCTTCTGGGCCGCCCGTTTCGGCATGCTGGTCGATCGCTTCGGCACGCCGTGGATGATCAACTGCCAGCAACAGCAGTAACGCTTCGGAGTCAAACGGTTCCGGCCGGAGCGTCCGGCCGGAACCATGCAACGTATTGACGCGCGACTCGCGACGATGCGGGGAGAGGATCGCGACGATGCGACGGCTGATTATGTGGAACATGGTTACGCTCGACGGGTTCTTCGAAGGGCCGGAGAGCTGGTCGATCGACTGGCACGACCTCGCCTGGGGCGATGAGCTGGAGCAGTTCTCACTGGATCAACTGGCCTCGGCGAGCCTCCTACTCTTCGGCCGCGTGACCTACGAGGGCATGGCCGCCTACTGGCCCAACGCCGAGGGCGCGGTGGCCGAGCAGATGAACAGCATCCCCAAGGTCGTCTTCTCGCGGACGCTCAACGAGGCCACCTGGAACAACACGCGCCTGGTGAAGGACGAGGCCGAAACGGAGGTCGCCCGGCTGAAGCAGCAGCCCGGCAAGGATATCCTTCTCTTCGGGAGCGCCAACCTGGCCTCGACGCTGATGCGGCACGGCCTGATCGACGAATACCGCCTCGGCGTTGCGCCGGTCGTCCTCGGCGGCGGGAACCCGCTCTTCAAGCCCAGCCCCGAGCGGATGCAGATGACGCTCATTGAGGCCCGCCCCTTCTCGACCGGGTGCGTCCTGCTGCGCTACCAGCCCGCTGCGACCGCCTGAGGACACTGCCCAGCCCGGACTCACCCCGCATGGACGGAGAGCGCAATGCGCACCGTGGTCTACGGGATGATGGTGACCATCGACGGCTTCATCGAAGGACCGAACCACCAACTCGACTGGCCCATCATCGACGAGGAACTGCACCAGTACATCAATGACCAGCAACGGGCCACGGACACCTACGTGTACGGGCGGCGGATGTACGAGCTCATGGAGGGGTTCTGGCCCACAGCGGACCAGGATCCCTCGGCCCCGGCGTTCGTGGTCGAGTTCGCCCTGATCTGGCGTGACATGCCCAAGGTCGTCTGCTCCCGAACGCTCGATCAGGTCGGCCCGAACGCCCGGCTGGTCCGCGATGACGTCGTCGACGAGGTGGCGCGCCTGAAACAGCAGCCCGGCAAGAACATCGACGTTGGCGGCGCCGAGATCGCGGCCGCTCTGATACGACACAACCTCATCGACGAGTACCACCTCTTCATCCACCCGATCGTGCTGGGCGGCGGGACGCCCATGTTCCCGGCACTCAGCGACCAGCGCCTGGTACGGCTCGTCGACACGCACACGTTCCGATCCGGCGTCGTATTCCTCCGCTACCAACCGGTCGATGCCGGACAGGCAGGGTAGCGGTCCACCTGACGAAGGGACGGGTCGATGCAGACGATACGTTCCAGCGACGGGACAGTCATCGCGTTCGAGCGCTCAGGCAACGGCCCGCCGGTCGTGCTGGTCGGCGGCGCGCTGTCCACTCGCGCGGGCGGCGCCCCGTTGGCCGAGAAGCTGGCGCCACACTTCACGGTGATCTGCTACGACCGTCGCGGGCGCGGCGACAGCGGCGACACGCCGCCGTACGCGGTCGAGCGGGAGATCGAGGACCTTGCGGCGCTCATCGACGCCGCCGGCGGCTCGGCGTACGTGTTCGGCATGTCGTCAGGCGGCGGGCTCTCCTTGCTGGCGGCGGCAAACGGCCATCCGATCACCCGGCTGGCTGTGTTCGAGTCGCCATACGCCGTGGACGCTAGCCGGCCGCCGGTGCCGTCCGACTACAGGACGCGACTCGACACGCTGCTGGCGGAGGGTCGCCGAGGGGACGCGGTCGAGCTCTTCTTGACCGAGGCAGTGGGCGTCCCGCCCGATCTCGTCGCGCAGATGCGACAGGCCCCGATGTGGTCGGGAATGGAGGCAGTCGCCCACACCCTGCCCTACGACCACGCCGTCATGGGAGACAGTGCGATCCCGACCGCTCGATTCGCCTCGATCACCATCCCGACGCTGGTGATGGACGGCGGAGCGAGTCCAGCCTGGATCCGGGACGCGGCCCAGGAGCTTGCCGACACCATCCCGAACGCGCGGCACCTCACCCTGGAGAACCAGACGCACAGCGTCGCACCGGACGCCATCGCCCCGGTGCTGGTGGAGTTCTTCACCCGCTGATGGCGCGAGTGGTGGGGAGGGCGACCGCTCATGACACCGACTGGAGGCAGCCCGGCATGTGCCGCAATATCACGAGGCTCTTCAACGTCGACCCACCGGTGACCGACGCCGAGATCCACGCCGCATCGCTCCAATTCGTCCGGAAGATCACCGGTTATCGAAAGCCCTCCAAGGCCAACGAAGCGGCCTTTGCCGCGGCGGTTGAGGAGATCGCGGCG
>NZ_JADGHZ010000039.1 GCF_019683595.1 Sphaerobacter sp.
TTTTTCCCCCCCCAAACCCCGGGGGCCCCCGGGGGGGGGGGGCCGCGGGGGCCCCCCCCCCCAACCCCGAACTCGCCTCAGCGTCGGCCTTATCCGACTGCGGGTGGTCTCTGGTTTTCGTGTCACCCTTCGCGCCTCGAAGAATCAGCGGAGTGTGGGCCGCCCCAGCCCGAGATCCTTCGCTGCGCTCAGGATGACGTGTGCCGCTCAGGAGGACATGCCAGCACGTACCCGCATCTCCTAGCCTTGGTCGACCGCCTGCGCCGGATCACCCTCAGCCTGGACGGGTGTGCCCGCGCCGAAAGCGGCGGCGTGGTCGCGCGCGAAGTCCGCGAAGCGCCGGGGCTTGCGGCCCGTGAGCGCCAGGACCGTTCCAGTCGTGACGGCCAGCCCGTCCTCCCGGGTGACGCCGAAGATCGCATGCAGGTGGCGCACGAGCCAGTCGGGCATTCCGGCCGCGACCAGGGCGGCCCGCGCCGCGTCCGGTGGCACATCCACGTACGTCACCGGCCGCCCCGTTGCCACCGCGAGGTCATCGGCGACCTCCTGGAAGGAGATCGCCGCCGGGCCGGTCACGACGTACTCCTTCCCCTCGTGCCCCGGCGTGGTCAGCAGCACCGCGGCGGCGGCCGCGACGTCGCGCGGGTCGATCATCCCGATCCGCCCCTTGCCGGCCGGCGCGATCAGCCGCCCCTCGTGCCGGATCGGTTCCGCCGACAGCAGCAGGTTCGACATGAAGAAGTTCGACCGCAGGATGACCGCAGGAACGCCGGACCGCGCCAGGTGCTCCTCGATCCGGCCGTGCCAGTCGAACGGCGGCAGCGGCGACCCAGCCCGCGCGCCCACCGTCGTGAGCTTCACGATCCGAGAGACGCCCGCTGCGGCCGCGGCGTCGATCACGGCCGTCTCATGCTCCACCTTTCGGGGACCATCCGCCGAGGTGAGAAAGACGGTCTCGACCCCGTCCAGCGCACGCCGGAGGGACGTCGCATTGGCGAAATCGCCAACCGCCGGTTCCACGTCGTCGCCGAGCACGACGCCCGCCTTTTCCGGGTCGCGCACGAAGGCGCGGGTCGGAGCGTCGCGGCTGCGCAGCTCGCGCACCACCTGCGACCCGACGTTCCCGGTTGCACCCGTGACCAGGATGGTGCTCATCGGTATGCCTCCACCCATCTCAGGAACCCTGGCCGGCCGGTATTCGGCTCGGCGGGATATTCGCGTTCAGCCGGAAGAAGTTCGTCGGGTCGTAGCGATCCTTGAGCGCGGTGAGCCACTGCAGCCGCTGGCCGTAGGCGTTCGCGATGCCCGCCGCACCCTCGTCCGAGAGGAAATTCGCATACACCCCGGCGCTGTGCGGACGCAGCGCCTCCCAACCCTCGCGTACCCACGTCGTGTGCTGGGCACCATTGGGATCGGGCGGCGGCCATGCCGCGACGACGTTGATCTCGAAACCGGGGTCGCGCTCGCCCACCGCGGTGGCCGCCGGGTCGATCCGGCTCACCGCGCCGCCGACCGCCCAGCCGCCGATCTGCGAGAACGGTGTCGGGATCGTGGCGATGCGCTCGACCAGCACGTCGATGACCGGGTCGGAGAGCGTCGGGATACGGTGTGCCTTCCAGTAGTAGTGCATCCCGTGCGGCGCGCCCCCGTCGAACATCGACTGCACGAAGAGGTACGGCACAGGTCGGACGACATCCGCGAGCGGTGAACCGATCCGGCGGAGCGGCGCCATCACCCGCTCACCCTCCGCGATATCGCCTGCCCAGACGGGCACCAGCCCGATCACGGGCCGGCCATAGTGTTCCGGCGTCAGGAACGGCGTCGGTGGCGCCCGGCGCAGAACCAGGCTGATCCCAAGGTCGTCCGGTGCCTCCCGGATGAAATCGCGCACGAAGCGCAAGACCTCGGGCGCGTCCGACATCGGCCAGAAGATCGGTCCGCCCAGAACGATCGGCCCGACTGGGTGCAGCCGGTATTCCAGCGCGGTGGCAACCCCGAAGTTCCCGCCGCCGCCGCGCAGGCCCCAGAGCAGGTCGGGCTCGGTCTCGGCGTCGACGCGCAGCCGCTGGCCGTCGGCGGTCACCAGATCGACCGCCAGCAGGTTGTCGACCGTCAGCCCGACCTTCCGCATGAGGTGTCCCAGTCCGCCACCGAGGGTCAGGCCGCCGATACCGGTGTGGCTGATGATGCCGCCCGTGGTGGCGAGGCCGAACGCCTGCGTCGCGCGGTCCAGCTCGGACCACAGGACGCCGCCCGCCGCCCGCGCCGTGCCGCTCGCCGGATCGACCCGGATCCCCTTCATCAGCGAGAGGTCGATCATGAGCCCGCGGTCGCAGACGCCGTGACCGGCGATCGCGTGTCCCCCGCCACGCACCGAGACGAGCAGGTCACGCTCCCGCGCAAACCGGACTGCCACCACCACGTCGTCGGCTCCGGCACAGCGCGCGATGAGGGCCGGTCGCCGGTCGATCGCGCCGTTCCAGACCCGGCGGGCCTCGTCGTACCCCTCCTCTCCCGACTGGAGCAGCGCGCCACGGAACCGTGCGCGCAGCCCGGCGATACTAGATGCGTCAATCGTCGCCATGTTCGTCGCCATAATGTCCCTCGTTCCGTGGGCGCGGCGCGAGCCGCCACGTGTTCCGCCATCTCCGGAGATCGACCGGCGTCCCGATCTCCGGTTCCAGCATGGCCTACCGTGCGTTCCGGGAGCGTTCCACGGCGCGTTTCTGGGCGTTCGGCTGAGCGATCAACACGTCACGCGCCCCGGCCGGGTGGGGCTGGTGATCCCGTGGGCGACCGGGGTCTAAGTGGGCTGAGGTGCGCGTCGGGCGTGTCAGGAGAGCAGCGCAGTGGCGGCGCGCAGGTCGGGTGTGTCCCGGCCCTCGGTGAACCGATCGACGATCGCGGCCAGGAGAACGCGCGCCTCGCGGGCGGCAGCGCCGCCGCGCGACGACCGGTGCCGGAGCAGGCTGGTCGCGGCCCGGAGTTCAAGCATCCGCGCCTCCTGACGCCGGGCAATCAGGAGCGCTCGCGTCAGTTCGGCGTCTATCTCGTCGTGGGGCGCGCCGTGCGCGGCCAGGAACTCCGCGCGCTTCCGGTGTATCTCAGCCTCCCAGACACGCGCCGCGCCGCCCAGCGCCAGCGCCTGCTCGGCGGTCGCCAGCCCCGCCCTGGTATCGCCAGCGACGGCACAGGCCTCGAGCAGCACGCGGACCACCCCCGCGCGCATGCCGGGCGCGTGGTCCATCCCGCCAGACTCCGCAAGCGCGCGCTGGATGCGGGCAATGCCGGCTTGTGCGTGCCCATCTAATACCTCGACGTACCCTTCCATCGCGGGGGTGACGAAGTGGTTTGGCCGCATCTCGTCGTCCCTGCGTCCGGCCACCAGCGCGGCCGCCGACTGGCGCAGGCGGGCCTCATCGCGAAGATCCACCGCCAGCAGCCCGGCGAACACGAGCGCTGTCCCACGGCTCGCCGGGTGCCCGGCCTCGTCCGCCAGGGCGAGGGCGGCGTCGCAGGCGCGAACCGCGGCGTCCGGGTAGCCGAGGAACCACAGCGTGTTGCCCAGGCGACTCAGGCAGACGACCTGAGGATCGAGCCTGTAGCGGAGGAGATGGATCGCCCGGTGCTCCGGCCGGTAGCAGGCCACGGCCGCTTCGAAGTGAGAGCGCGCCTCCACGAACGCGCCCTGCCAGAATGCCGCGATTCCCAACACGTAGGCCGCCTCGGCACGGACCCCGTCATCGTCCGCCGCGTCGGCCTGCGCCCGAAGTTGCTCGCCGGCGCGCTGTGCCGCCTCGAAATCGCCCCGGGCGAGGCTGGCGATCCCCAGCGAGCGCAGCAGCGGGCCATCAGGCGGGGTGGCGAGGGACTCCGCCAGTGCCAGCGCACGCTGCTGCACGGCAGCCAGCCGCTCAGACGAGTAACCGTCGACCGTCCCGAGCGGCGTAGCAAGCGCGGTGAGAAGCGCCAGCTCACTCGCGTCACGCTCCGCTGTGCGCGGCAGCGTGCTAAGGAGGTCCAGCGCGCGGGACAGCAGGCGGACCACCTCGGCATTCACGTGCAGTCGCATCGCCGCCTCCGCCGCGCGCTGGTACCACTCCACAGCCTCGTCCGCGCGCCCGCCGCGATCGAAATGGACCGCGATCCGGCCGCTCAGCGCCTCCGGGTCGCCAGCACGGCATCTCGCAAGTGCTTCGGCCACCCGCACGTGGTAATACCTCCGTCGCGCAGGGCTCAGCCGCTGGTACGCGACCTCCCGGATCTTGTCGTGGCTGAAGTCGTAGGCCTCTACGCCCTGCTCGCGGACGATGCGCCGCCGCCAGAGTTCATCCAGGGCACGAACGAACGTCCCCTCGGCGAACTGGCTCGCATCCGCCAGCACCTCGGCGGTGAACTCGCGGCCGATCGTCGCGGCAACCCCGGTCAACTCCCGCGCCGCCTCGGACAACTGTGCCAGGCGGGACTCGATGACGGCCTGGACCTTCGGACTGAGCGTCCCCTCGGGAACCGGTCCGCGCCCCCACCCGGCGCGCAGCGCCTCGACCACGAAGAGCGGATTGCCCTCCGTCTCGGCGTAGAGCCGGTCCGCTTCCGCCTCCGCGAGCGGGCGCGCCGTGAGCGTGGCGGCCAACACCCCGGCCGCGGACCGGCTGAGCCGCCCGAGCGGGATCTCCACGACGCGCTCCCGCGCGTGCAGTGCGGCGAGGACGCCGCTCAGGGGATGCTGCTCGTCGATCTCCTCCCGCCGCGCCGTGGCCGCCACCATAAGCGGCGCGTCCGGCTGGACACGCAGCAGGTAGTGCAGGATCTGAAGCGTCTCTTCATCGCACCACTGGAGATCGTCAATCACAAGAAGGGTCGGACGGCCTGCCACGAGGAGTGCGCGGGTGGCTGCCTCGGCCAAGCGGTGACGCTGCTCCCGCTCGGTCAGCGGCTCCGGGGGCGGCAGGCCGGGCACCTCGTTCAGCAACTCGGGCAGCAGGCGAGCCAACTCAGTGAGGTGGGCCTGGTCCAGTCGCCCGAAGAGCGCGCGCACCGGCGGTGCCCTGAGCCAACTGGCCAGCGCCCCGTACGCCAGCGAGCCCTCCGCCGCGTAGCAGCGCGCTTCCGCGATCATCGCGCCCCGATGCGCACACCGAGCACACAGGTCCTCGATGAGACGCGTTTTCCCTACGCCGGGCTCGCCGGTGACGAGCACGAGGTGCGCCCGACCCTCCTCCGTCATCCGCCAGAGATTCAAGAGGCGCGCCCGCTCCCGTGCCCGGCCCACCAGTGGTGGGCCGGTGACCCGCCCGGCAGGTGGCGCTGCGGGCGGCTCGCGCGCTTCCAACAGCGCCTCATACGCCTCGCGCGTCGGCCTCGACGGCCCGACGCCCAGCTCGCGCTCGAGCGTCGCCTCACACAGGTGATACACCCGCAACGCCCGCGCGCGATCGCCCCGCGCGTCGTGCAGCCGCATCAGCAGCCGATAGGTCTCCTCCCGCAGCGGCTCGTGCCGGAGCAGTCGCTCGGCGTAGGCGACCGCATCGGCGAGATCGCCGCGGGACTCTAGCAGCCTGGCGAGCCCTTCCAGGGCATCGAGATACAGCAGGTGGAGACGCTCACGCTCCCCAAGGAGCCACTCGTCGTCGTGCCCCGCAAGCAGGTCACCGCGGTACACATCCACGGCCTCACGCAGCGCCGCGAGGGCGAGATCGTTCTCCTCCCTTGCCGCGCGCGTGATCCCCTCCTCGAAGGCCGCGACGTCGAACCAGACGGGCGCCTCCGGCCGCCACTGGAGCGTCCGCAGCGTGACGTCGAGCCACCGGTCAGCATCGGGGAGCGCCCGGCGCAGCAGGTGGAGCAGATGGCGCAGGTTGGTCCGCGCCTGCGCCTCGGTCGAGTCAGGCCAGAGGAGAAAGGCGAGGCGCTGCCGAGGTTGAGGCGCGTCCCGGTGCAGGAGGAGGTACGCCAGGAGCGACGCGGCGCGCGCGGACTCAAGAGGCGGCAGAACCTCGCCACCGCGGCGGATTTCGAGATCGCCCAGGAGCCGGATGCGGAGCGCCGGTGACTCCATGGTGGTGCTCCCCAGCACCTGTAGCCGCTGCCCACCACGTGCGTCACAGTCTGCGGTGCGCTGAGTGTTCTGTCAACTACGAATGCGGACCGAGTGGTAGCCCGGCGTGCCGCGACGAGCACGCCGGGCGGGGCGTGTCGGGACTCGGCGGGGCACTACTCCCCGGTGAAGACCGGTGGGCGCTTCTCCTTGAACGCGGCAACTCCCTCACGGTAGTCGCGCGTGTGCCCGGCGATCTCTTGCAGGTAGGCCTCGTACTCCAGCACCTCGTCGAGTGTGGCCGTCGCCGCCTTGCGCAGCGTCCGCTTGATGAGGCCGTACGCCTTCGTCGGGCCCGCGGCGAGCTGAGATGCCAGCGCCTGGACCTCTTCGGCGAACCGGTCTGCCGGCACGACGCGGTTGACCAGCCCAAGGGCAAGCGCGTCCTGCGCGGTCAGCCTGGGTGACAGGGCAAGCAGCTCGAACGCCTTGCCCCAGCCGACCAGACGGGGCAGGAAGTAGCTCATGCCCGAGTCAGCCGTCAGGCCGATCCGGCTGAACGAGGTGACGAAGACGGCGGCTTCGGAGGCGATCCGGAGATCGCAGGCCAGCGCCAGGGCGAAGCCCGCCCCCGCTGCGGCGCCGTTGACCGCGGCGATCACGGGCTTGTCCAGCTCGGCGATCCGTTGGATGACCGGGTTGTAGTTGTCGAGCACGGCGCGGAACGACGTCTCCCCGTCCTCCAGCTCATTGAGATCCTGCCCGGGGGAGAAGCCACGCCCGGCGCCGGTGATGACCACCGCCCGCACCGCCGGGTCCTTAGCGGCGTCGCGCAGTGCGGCGCCCAGCTCTCGCAGCATCTCGCGTGTGAAGGCGTTCAGCGCCTCCGGCCGGTTCAGGGTCAGGGTCAGGACCCCACCCGCCAGCTCGCGCTCCAGTACACCCATCGTGCCTCCTCGTTAGCGTGGACGGTCCTCACCCCCTGGCCCCGTCTCCCTCCTTGGGAGAAGGGGAATGCGTGATAGCGGTGCGCCTAGTAGCCGAGAGACGGCTGGGAGACATGGGGGCTTGGCCGCGAATCCACCTTACCGTCCCTGCCACTCGGCGCGGCGCTTCTCCAGGAAGGCGCGGATGCCTTCCTGCTTGTCCGCGGTGCCGAAGAGCAGGTAGAAGTTGTGGCGCTCGTGGGCCAGCCCAGCCTCCAGCGGCACGTCCTGCCCGCGGAGGATCGCCTCCTTGGCGAGCTGTACCGCCAGCGGAGCCTTCGCCGCCACGATGCGGGCCAGCTCCAGCGCGGCGTCCAGGTATGCCTCGACCGGCACCACCCGATTGACCAGCCCGAAGCGTTCCGCCTCAGCGGCGGTGAGTTGCCGCCCGGCCAGGACCATCTCCATCGCCAGGTACTTGCCGATCTGGCGCGTCAACCGCTGGGTCCCGCCCGCGCCCGGCATGATCCCGAGGTTGATCTCCGGCTGGCCGAACCGGGCCGTCTCCGAGGCGACGATCATGTCGCACAGCATCGCCAGCTCGCAGCCACCCCCCAGCGCCCAGCCAGATACGGCCGCGATCATCGGCTTGCGGGTCCGGCGGAGCTGTTCCCACTCGTCGAACCGATAGCCGCTCAGCATGTCGGCCACGCCCGCGCCGTCCATCTCGGTCACGTCGGCCCCGGCGGCGAAGGCCGCTTCATTGCCGGTGAGCACGATGGCGCCGACCTCGTCGTCCTGGTCGAACGCCGCCACGGCCTGCACCAGCTCGCGCATCAGCGTCTGGTTGAGCGCGTTGAGCCGCTCCGGGCGGTTGAGCCGGATCAGGCCCACCCGGCCGTCCAGCTTCTCGACGATCAGGGTCTCGTAGGTCGCGCCCATCTCTCGATCACTCCACGTCCTCGCCGACCATCACCGTCACCAACCCGCGCGCGAAGCCCATCACATCCTTGGCCACCGCGCGGTTCTCCTCGGAACGCATGGCGGCATCGAACGTCTCCCGGTCCGGGAACGTCATAACCGCCATGAGGAAGTAAGGCGCCTCTCCGCCGAAGGCGTCGGCCGTGATCCGGGTGACTTCGAGCCCGGCCAGACCCGGGATCTTGCGCACCAGCGGTGTGTGGAGTTCTTGGTAGTGCCGCATGAAGCCTTCGACGTCCTCCGGCTGCTTGTAGAGCGCCACGACCCGGATCATGCTCGCATCTCCTCTCGCGTCGCGTCCAGCCGCGCCCGCTGCCGCGCGAAGCGCGCCTCGATCTCGGCCGCCGGCAGAACGACCTGCGTCGTCTCACCCTCGCCGATCACCTCACCCCACTGGTTGACGACGCGGCAACGGACGTAGAGCCGGTTGCCCTCGGTCCGATCGTGGACCCCCTCGACGGTCAGCCGTTCGCCCGGCAGCGCCGGAGCCAGGTGGCGCACGCTCACCGCTGCGCCGATGCCCTCCTCACCCGGTTCCAGGAAGGGGACCAGGATCTTCCGTCCCACCAGCTCCATGTGCTTGGCCATCCAGTAGGTGGCGTAGACGGGGTGGACGCGGCCCAGCTCCTCGAAGTCAACCGTCATCTCCGGCGTCACCACGAAGGTGAAGGTCGCCGGATGTCCGATCGGGATAGTCCGCACCGGTTCCTCCTACAGTTGGCGCAGGTCGAGTACCCGCCGCAGCTTGCCGCCCTCGCTCCGCGGCACCGTGCCCGGCGCCATGAGCGTGACGTTGAGCCGCAGGCCGATCGTGTCGCGGATCTTCCGCTGGATCGACTCCCGCAGCGCGCGCAGCCGCTGGTCCGCCTCCAGCACCTCCGAGGAGAGGACATCCTGCCCCACGGCGTGGAACAGCGCCTCGGTGACCTCCACTTTCACCTCGACCTCATCCAGCGAGCCGTCCCGCGTGACGACCAGTTGGTAGTGCGGCACGACATCGGGGATCCCCTGCAGGATCTCCTCGACCTGTGTCGGGTAGAGGTTGAGCCCGCGGACAACCAGCATGTCGTCGGTGCGGCCGCGGATCGGGCCCATGCGCACGTGCGTGCGCCCGCAGGAGCACGGCTCATGGGTCAGGTAGGTCAGGTCGCCGGTGCGATAGCGGATGACCGGCATCGCCTCTTTGGTCAGGGTGGTGAAGACCAACTCACCGACTTCACCGTCCGGCAGCGGCTCGCCGGTCTCTGGATCGACCACCTCAGCCAGGAAGTGGTCCTCCCAGATGTGGCTCCCGGCGCGCTCCTCGGTGCACTCCTGGCTGACGCCCGGGCCGATCACCTCCGACAGCCCGTAGATGTTGACCGCGGTCAGTCCCAGCCCGCGCTCGACGTGCTCCCGGATCGTTTCGGTCCACGGCTCAGCCCCCAGGATGGCGAAGCGCAGGCTGATCTCCGCCGGGTCGATGCCGCGCTTCTCGAACTCCCCGGCGAGCGTCTGGGCGTACGACGGGGTGGACGCGATCATGTCCGGTTGGAAGTCGCGGATGAGCGTGATCTGTCGCTCGGTGACGCCGCCGGAGACGGGGACAACGACCATGCCGAGCCGTTCACCGCCGAAGTGGAGGCCGAGCCCGCCGGTGAAGAGCCCATAGCCATAAGCGTTGTGTAGCACCATCCCCGGCTCTCCCCCGGCGGCAGCCAGCGACCGAGCGTTCACCTCAGCGAAGACGTCGAGGTCATACCGGGTGTAGCAGACGACCGTGGGCTTGCCCGTGGTGCCGCTGGAGGCGTGGACGCGTGCCAGACGCTCACGCGGCACGGCGAGCAGGCCGAAGGGATAGTGCTGGCGCAGGTGCTCCTTCCGGGTGAAGGGCAGGCGCGTCAGGTCGTCGACCGAGCGGATGTCGGCCGGCCGGACCCCCGCCTCGTCGAATGCCTCGCGGTAAAACGGCACGCGCTCGTAGGCGTAGGCCACGATGGATCGCAGCCGCTCGTTCTGCAACGCGCGCAGGCGATCCCTGGGGAGGGTTTCGATCTCGGGCTGAAACATCGGCATGGCTCTCCCTCCTTCGTCGTGAGACGGTGTGTACCGCCCGCCCGTCAAATCGCCGACAGGCGGGGAGAGAACGCTGGTCGGGCGGCGACGAACCACCCGGAAGAACTGTCACGCAGGCGCCACCTGCACATCTTGGAACCGGCAACCATCATACGCCCTGTTGCCCGCCCGCGCCACACAACGCGCCCGTGTTTGCTCGTGCGCAAAGACAAGACCGCCTCGATGCCCTAGTGTGCCGGTGCGGATGGTCGGCGGCACCGGACCAGCGTGATCCGTGATCGAGGAGGCAGGAGTGGAGCGGGACGCCCACCACGCTGGCCCTGGTGCCGCCGACGTCATCCGCTCCATGTGGCCGACCCTCTGGCCCCCTGGCTCGCCGCCCGGGCAATGACCGCGCCAGGGCACGCACCCTGCGCCGTACCGCCCTACGCACGCACGATTCGGAGGCACGACCCATGAGCACGATCACGAAACTCCGAAAACACCACGGGCTGAGCCGCGAGGAGCTGGCGCGTCGGCTCGGCACGCTCCCTGAAGTCATCGAGCAATGGGAATCGGGGGTCAGTTCGCCCAACGAGGGGCAGGTGCTCAGCCTCGCTCGCCTCTTCAGCGTCTCCCCCAGCGCCATCACCGACGCCGACGACCTCCTCCTCACCCCGAATCCACCTCCGGTGCCCCCCGCCGCCGGCGGCGTGGAGCACCAGCCGGGGTAGCGGGAATAGGGAAGTGATGTGAGGGTCTTCGCGCTGCGATCGGTGTCCGGAGTGGGTGGTGGGAGGATCCCGGCGGCGAGGCACGTGCCCAGGGATGGGCGATGTGAGGAGCCCGGCGCCGTGGCCTGTGCCCCGGGATAGGCGGCGTGAGGATCCGCGCGTCGTGGTTGGTGCCCGGGGCTGAAGCCGCCGGGCTCACAACGAAAGCCGGCTGAAGCCGGCTGGGAGACGAGGAGTCACGTCCCGGCGACGCGGTGTTCGCCGGTCGGTACGTGCCCGGGGCTAAAGCCACCGGGCTGAATATGGGTAAGCCCACTGAAGGGGCTGCGATGCCCATGGGCAGGCGGAGCCGATCCGGTCTCCCACCAAGCGCAGCGTCTCCAGCCCCTTTAGTGGGCTTTGTATTGTCAGCCCGGCGGCTTTAGCCCTGGGCACAGGCTACGACGCGCAGATCCTTTCGGCACCCGTTCGGCGCACCACCTTCAGCCGGCTTCAGCCGGCTTTCCTTGTCAGCCCGGGGCTTGAGCCCCGGGCACGTGCCGCGGCGTGGGATCCTTCACGCCACTCACCCCGCGCACGCGCCACAGCGTGAGATTCCTCACGCCACTCATTCCGGCGCGCGTATCGACTGGACAGGCCCGTCGTGGTCGCCCGCAACACACACGATCAGGGCACGCGCCACGCTGGATGCCTACGCCACCACCCTACACCGCCTTGAACTGCTCGAACGGCTGGCGGCAGGCGCGGCAGTAGAAGATCGAGCGACAGGGGGTCGGGCCGAAGAGGTTTTCGATCTGGGTGTCGGTTGAGCCGCAGTAGGGGCAGGGAACCGGATCGGCCCTGACCGGCGTCAGCCGGATACCGCCACGGGGCGGGGGTGCGAGCTCGGCTGCTCGGAGCATCTCGCGTCCGGCAGGAGTGATCCGATCGCTGGTCCAGGCCTCATCGTAGACCACGACGACCTCGACCGGACCGAAGACGCTGAGGCGTGCCTCGATGTCCCGGCGCATCATGTCGATCGCCGGGCAGCCGGTGAAGGTGGGCATCATCTCGACGCGGATTGGGTCACCGACCGTCACCCGCCGGATGATCCCCAGGTCGACCACGTTGATCGTCGGGATCTCGGGGTCGGGCACCTCACGTAGCGCCTCCCAGATCTCCGCTTCGGTGATCGCGCTCGCGCGCATCGACGGCCCCCTCTCGCGGCCCGGCTACCAGACGGCCTCCGGCTCCAGCCGGCGCACCATGGTCATGTCGTCGTAGAGTTCGGTCCACGCCGGCCCGTGGCGCCCCTGGCGCCCGCCCACCTCGGGCGGCACGGCGATGGACCATCCGGCGCCGGTCCGCTCCGACGGGAAGGGAAGTCCCGCAGCGTCGCAGTGGCCTTGCACCCGCTCCAGCCAGGCGTCGCGGAGGTCGGCGGTGCGATGGGGCAACAGGCCCTCGGACACCAGCAGGTCCTCACCCGGTGCGTCTTCGAACAATCCGAGCAGGCCGGGCCAGAGTGCGACCAGCGCTCCCTCCAGTCTCACCCGCGCCTCACCATCGGCACTGGCGAGCGCCCGCCACCACGCCACACCGTGCCGCAGGTGGTACTGCTCCTCGCGCCGGATTTTCTGCACCGCTCCGGCCAGCGGCGCATAGCTGGAACGCAGCAGCGCCTCGGTGCGCAGGTCGTCGAACAGGTCGTACAGGAAGCGCCGAGCCACGGCCCGTGCCCAGTCCCCACCACCGCGATGCGCACCGGAGGCGTCGTACTTCGGGGTGGTGCGCGTCTCCAGCACAGTCGCGTGGTAGTAGTCGTCCGGCTCGCGCCCGAGCGCCAGTTCGTCGGCGTCCGTCGCCAGCAGGTCCGCCGCCAGCATGTAGTAAAGCCGGGCGTGCCCGATCTCGTCCTGGGCGAGGGAGCTGAAGGCGACGTCCTCCTCGACCAGCGGCGCGATCCCGGTCCACTCCGAGTCGCGATAGCCCAGGATCAACTCATCGTCGGCAATGGTGAGCAGGTAGCGCCCGAGCGCCGACGTCACTTCAGCTCTCATGTGCGCCCTCCTGCGCCAGTTGCCGCCGCTTCTGGACGGTGACTCGATAGGCCTCGCCCATGCGGTAGGACCGCTCAATCGGCGGCCGCAGGAAGTAGGCGTCACCGATCTCTTCGATGGCGGCGCGAGGCACCAGCCAGAGCCGCGTCGCCTCCCCGCGGCGCGAGTAGACCTCGCGGGCGTACTGCCGGGCCAGATCATCGCCGGGCGCCTGGACGTTCCCGACGTGGACCATCGGATCTCCCTCGCGCTCCTGACGAAAGACCTCGTAGATCTGCATGGGCGACTCCTGGAACGTCATGCGTGATACGTCATGCGTGTTCCGTGTTTCGTCCTCCTCCCCTCTCCCCTTGTGGGAGAGGGGCCGGGGGTGAGGGGAACTGATGACGCATGACTCACTTCGACCTACGCCACCAACTCCGCTCCACCGGTGATCGCCTCGCGCACCCAGGCAGTCTCCTCGTAGGAGAGTCGCCGGAAGCCGAGGCGCTGCTGCGACGCCGGGCCATTGCCACGCGCCACCGCGACCAGCTTGTCCCAGTCGATGTCACTGTAGACCCAGCGGCCGGCCGACTCGTCGAACCGCAGCTTCGGATCGGGGATGCGGAGCCCGATCTCGCGGATGCGCGGCACGTACTTGGTCAGGAAGTCTTGGCGCAGGTCCTCGTTGGCGCGCGACTTGATCCCCCAGGCGAGATCCTTGTCCTGCTCGGGCGGCGTCGGCGGGCCGTAGAACATCATCAGCGGCTCCCACCACCGTTCGAGCGCCTCCTGCATCATCGCCCGCTGCTTGGCGGTGCCCATCATGGCCGTGAGCACGATGTCCTCACCGTGCTTCAGATGGAACGCTTCCTCCCAGCAGATCCGGCGCATGGTGCGGGCATAGGGTGCGTAGCTGCTCTTGAGGAGCGCCGACTGGCTAATCACCGCGGCGGCATCGACCAGCCAGGCGATGACACCGACGTCCCCCCAGGAACGGGTCGGGTAGTGGAACACGTTGTGGAACTTGCTCTTGCCGGAGATGAGATCGGCGAAGATCTGCTCGCGCGGCTTCCCCAGGTCCTCCACCAGCCGGTAGAGCAACTGGGCATGACCCACCTCGTCCTGGATCTTCGCGGTCACGGCGAGCTTGCGCTGGAGCGTCGGCGCGCGCAGGATCCAGTCGCGCTCCGGCAGCGCGCCCATGATCTCGGAGTTGGCGTGCATCTCGATGAAGCGGATCAGCCGCTGGCGGTACTCGTCGGGCATCCAGTCGCCCGCCTCGACCTTACGGCCGGCCTGCACCGCTCGTTTGAACTCCTCGACCCGCTGCTCTTCGGTCATGCCGCACCTCCAGCGTGCTCCGTACTCCTCCCCTGTCCCCTGGTGGGAGAGGGGCCGGGGGTGAGGGGCAGGTCCGCCCCCAATGCGCCCAGCACCATCGCGGCGTACTGGCGCGCGAACTCATCCGGCGGGATCGGCCCGGCCGGGTCGTACCATTGATAGGTCCAGTTCAACGCCGAGAGAACGAACAGCGTCGCCAGCCGCGGGTCTTCGACCCGGAACACGCCCGCTTCCACGCCGTCCGCGATGGCTCGGGCGAAATACGCCTCGTAGGCGTCGCGTCGCTCCTGAATCTGCGCCTTGCGCTCCGGCGAGAGGAAGCGCCACTCGTGGAAGAAGACGGTGGCGTTGCCGATCTCCCGCGCGATGACCGCCAGGTGCGCCTCGACGAGCCGGGCGACGCGCTCCGCAGGCGGCAGGTCTGGCGGGACCGCCGCGGCGCCGGCCAGGAAGAGGTCCGCGGCGTGGGACACGATTTCGAACAGGATCTCCTCTTTCGATGCGATGTGGGCGTAGAGGCTGCCACCCTGAAGGTTGACGGCCTTCGCCAGGTCGCGCATCGAGGTGACATGGTAGCCGGATTCGCTGAACAACCGCCCGGCTACGGTCATGATCTCGGTCCGCCGGTCCATGCGGGCTCCAAACGAACGCTTGTTAGGTTCACCTCGCAACCCTCTTGTAGCGGAACTTCACACCGCTGTCAAGCTATGCCGGGAGTCCCGCGCGAGGTGCTAGCAGGTGACGGCGCAAGTGACGCGCCAGCAGACAGGAACGCGGGCGCCTCGCTCGCCTCGCCCACCCGCGACGGGTCGGCGAAGGACGGGCGAGACGCCCGCACTCAGAACGTCCGTCAGGCGACCCGCTCGACGACCATGGCGATACCCTGGCCGACGCCGATGCACATGGTCGCCAGGCCGAAGGTGACGTCCGGCTGCCGCTGCATCTCGTGCAGCAGCGTCGTCAGGATCCGCGCGCCGGAGCAGCCCAGCGGGTGGCCCAGAGCGATCGCGCCGCCGTTTGGGTTGAGGCGCGGATCCTCCGGGTCCATGTGCCACTCGTGCAGCACGGCCAGCGACTGCGCCGCGAACGCCTCGTTCAGTTCGATCAGGCCCAGGTCGTTGAAGCCGATCCCGGCCCGCTCCAGCGCCTTCGCGGTGGCGGGCACGGGGCCAATCCCCATGATGCGCGGCGGCACCCCGGCGATCGCCACGCTCCGGACCTTCGCCAGCGGCCGCAGGCCGTGGGCGCGGGCGTACTCGTCGGAGACGACCAGCACGGCCGCCGCGCCGTCGTTGATCTGGGAGGAGTTCCCGGCGGTGACCGTACCGCCCTCGCGGAACACCGGCCGCAGCGCCGCCAGCTTTTCCAGGGAGGTGTCGGGGCGCGGTCCCTCGTCCTGCTCGACCACCCCGTCCTTGACCTCCACGGGCACGATCTCGTCGCGGAACTTGCCCGCCTCCATCGCGGCGATGGCCTTCTGGTGGCTCCGCAGCGCGAAGCGATCCTGCAACTCGCGGGGGATCCGGTACTCCTCGGCCAGGTTCTCCGCCGTCTCCCCCATCGACTCGGTGTGGCCCATCGCCTTCATCTTGGGGTTGATGAAGCGCCAGCCGAGCGTCGTGTCGTAGGCCGTGACGTTACCGGACTGGTAGGCGCGCTCAGGCTTCGGCATCGCCAGCGGGGCGCGGCTCATCGACTCGACCCCACCACCGATGTAGACGTGGCCTTCGCCGAGCATGACGGCCCGCGCCGCGTCGGCCACCGCCTGCAATCCCGAGCCGCAGAGCCGGTTCACCGTGCAGCCGCCCACGTGCTCGGGGAACCCGGCCAGGAGCAGGCTCATGCGCGCGACGTTGCGGTTGTCCTCGCCCGCCTGGTTGGCGCAGCCCATGTAGACATCCTCAACCTCGCTCGGTGGCACGCCCGCCCGCTCCATCAAGGCCCGCAGTGCCACCGCCGCGAGGTCGTCCGGCCGGACGCCCGCGAGCGCGCGCCCGTGCTTGCCGACCGGCGTGCGCACCGCCGCGACGATCCATGCCTCGTTCACTCCATGCCTCCTCTCGCAGCGGACCACGCGCCATCCCGCTTGCCGCGCGCGTCCGTGCGGCTCCCGTTCGTGTCGTGCTCCCGGATTATACCCGCGCCAGGCGGCGCCTTTGGGATTTGAGCATGGCTCTTTGGGAAATGAGGATTGCTCCCGCAGGTATAATCGTTGGGAAATGGGGTGAAGGACGTGCCGCGATCGGGATGCGCGGCAGTTCATGACTGGCATGGGAGAGCGTGGGAGTGGCCGATACGCGCGATATCTACGACGTGACGATCATCGGGGGCGGGCCGGTCGGCCTGTTCGCCGCGTTCTATGCCGGTATGCGCGGCTTGCGCACCAAGATCGTTGACTCACTCGACGAGCTCGGCGGCCAGCTCATCGCTGTCTACCCGGAGAAGTACATCTACGACGTCGCCGGCTTCCCCAAGATCCTGGCCAAGGACTACGTCGCCGGTGCGGTCGAGCAGGGTCTCTCCACCGGCGCCGTCACCGCACTGGGTGAAGAAGTCCGCGTGCTGGAGCGGTTCGAAGACGAGCGGCTGATCCGCCTCGTCACCAACAAGGCCGAGCACTGGACCCGCACCGTCATCATCTGCGCCGGCGTCGGCGCGTTCGAACCGAAGCGCCTGGACGCCCCCGGCGTGGCCGAGTTTGAGGGGCGCGGCGTTCACTACTTCGTCCGCGGGCTCGACCGGTTCCGCGACAAGGACGTGGTGATCGTCGGCGGTGGCGATTCGGCGGTCGACTGGGCGTTGACATTGGAGCCGATGGCGCGCAGCGTGACGGTGATCCACCGGAGCAAGTTCCGCGCGCACGAGAAGTCGGTGCGCGATCTGGAAGCCTCCTCGGTCAAGCTCCACTACCCCTTCTACGAGGTGCTTGAGGTCCGGGGCAACCACCACCTGGAGGAGGTCCACTTCCACCACACGCGCACCGGCGAGCGGCATGTGATCCCGGCGCAGGAGATGATCATCGCCATCGGCTTCTCGGGCCGGCTCGGCCCGCTGGCCGAGTGGGGTCTGGAGATCGAGCGCAACAGCATCGTGGTCGACCCGATCACGATGGAGACGTCCGTCCCGGGTGTCTTCGGCGCGGGCGACATCGTGACCTACCCGGCCAAGTTCAAGCTGATCGCGACCGGCGTGGCCGAGGCGGTCAGCGCGGTGAACCACGCCATGGTCTACATCGACCCCTCCGCCCGGCTCGACCCCGGCCACTCGACGAACATCATGGAGAAGAAGGCTCGCGCCGCAGCGGCAGCGAGCGCGGAGGAGTAGGGCCGTCATACGTCATGCGTCATGCGTCACACGTCATATGTCATCCGGGTGGCATCGTGGGTGCCAAGCGGAAGGCAGGAGGCCGCGCCCTGCCCTGAACACACGTCACGTGGATTGATGACGCATGACGTGTGACGTATAACGCCCGACGTCAACCTCACTCCTCCGGCAGGGCCTGCGGAATCGGCTTCCCGGCGACGAAGAGCGCGATCAGACGGCCGAGCGCGAGCGGGCGGTCCTCAGGAATGAAGTGGTTGGCGTTTGGGAACGCCTGGACTGTTGCCTCAGGGAGGAGCGAGCGCACGTCGTCCAGGTCGTCGCGACCGAAGGTCGGGTCGCGCAGACCCCAGGCGATGAGGGCCGCCCCAGGGTAAGCGGCCAGCGCCGCCCGCCAGCGGGTGAAGTCGTCCGGCGAGCCGATCCCCTCGCGGAGCATCGACAACAGGACGGGCTTGAAGCCGTGAGCGAACGGCCACCAGTAGTGGTCGAGCGCCTCGCGGGTGAGCCGGCTGGTCCGGGCGAGGTAGGGGCGCATCGCCAGCCCGAGCATCCAGCGTCGCGCCAGCGCCATCGCACACTCGCCCACCAGCGGGAGGCGCAGCGGCGTCAACAGCGAGGCTCCGTGCCAGCCCGCGACCCGCAGGCTGGTATTCGTCAGCACCAGGTAGGGGTAGCGCTCCGGCTCTCGCGCGATCAGCTCGGCCGCGACGAGGGCCCCGAGGTCGTGCCCGACCAGCGCGCAGCGGTCGATACCCAGCATGCCGAGGAGCGCAGACACGACGTCGGCCTGGGCCGGCACCGCGTACGAGCGGTCGCGGGGTTTGTCGGAGTAGCCGAAGCCGGGCAGGTCCGGCGCCAGTGCCCGGTTGGTCAGCGCGACCACCGGCACGACGTCGCGCCAGAGGTACGCGGAGGTCGGCACGCCGTGCAGCAGGAGGA
Organism: Sphaerobacter sp.; assembly: GCF_019683595.1. GTDB lineage: Bacteria > Chloroflexota > Chloroflexia > Thermomicrobiales > Thermomicrobiaceae > Sphaerobacter. The sequence continues at coordinate 18,338 of NZ_JADGHZ010000039.1, forward strand.
CCGGGAAGCCGGTCCCCTCATCGAGGAGGAAGATGCGGAGGCCGTCGACGGTAACCCATCGTCCCCGCGCGGCGAACTCATCGGGCGGCGCCGTGCCGTCGGCCTGCCGGGCATCGAACACGTCGCCGTCGGCGGTCATCTCCGATCCACCATCACTCCGTGTCACGGTACACCTCCACCGATCGAGCGATGATGATGCCCCTCGCCCTTGACGTTCGCATGCGCGGGACCGCGGCATCCGCGCCACCTGGAGAGGAGCACCGATGGTCGACCAAGACCTGTTTCGCGACGTCCTCGCCCGCTTCGTGAGCGGCGTGGTGGTCGTCACCACTGCCAATCCGGACGGCTACCACGGCATGACCGTGTCCTCCTTCTGTTCCGTCTCGCTGGACCCGCCGCTCGTCCTGGCCTGCATCAACCGGGAGACGCAGGGCCACGACAAGCTGGAGAGCGCATCGGCCTTCGCCGTCAACATCCTCGCCCGCGATCAGTCGTTCCTTGCCGATCAGTTCTCCGGACGCGCGCCGCTTGCCGACCCGACCTTCGCACGGGTGCCGCACCGCGTCGGCGCGCTCGGTGCCCCGCTGATCCAGGGCTGCGTGGGATGGATCGAGTGCCGCCCCTGGGCACGCTACCCGGGGGGTGACCATACCATCGTGGTCGGGCAGGTGGAGCATGTTGCGCTTGGCGACGCCGACGACCCGTTGGTCTACTTCGACCGTACCTTCACCGAGCTGGCCTGGGGCTAGGCAACCGGCACCCGAGCTGCGGTTGAAGAGAACCGGAGGGCGTGGCTAGAATACCCCTGGGCGTAATGCGAGAGGATTGGGTCGTGCGCCTCGCCATCACCGCCAACCAAGCCCGCACCGTGGCCGGCCCCTCGGAGTCGGCCGCAATCCTCGCCGAACCCACCGCCATGCGCTCCGCTCCCGATGTCATCGGCGTTGCACTGCCGGCCGAGCAGGTCGCCGCCTCCGTGGCCGGCAGCCTAGAGCGCACGACAACCGTGCGGCTCGCCGCAACCACGCGCGCTGTTCAGTTCCTCACATAGCGAGGGGTATTCATGCAGGCGGACTCGAACGCCAACCGCGGTTCCCACATCCCTGACAGCACCGCAGCGGCCACCACCGCGCCGGACAAGTCCCACGCCGGCTTGTCAACCGTGCCGCTGTTGTCCCTCGCCGTTGTGGTCCTCTTGATTACGGGCTTCCTCGTCTACACCTTCGGCTTTGCCGGCAACTCCAACGGCGTGGTTGAGACCGGCAAAAAGGCCCCCAACTTCGAACTCCCCGGCCTCAACGGGGAAACGATCCGGCTCTCGGACTACCGCGGGCAGGTCGTGCTGGTGAACTTCTGGGCGACCTGGTGCAAGCCATGTCAGGTCGAAATGCCCGAGTTCCAGGCGATCTACGAGAAATATCGCAATGACGGATTCACGATCCTCGGCGTGAACCAGGCGGAGCCCCCAGAGCTCGTGCGCCCGTACGTCGAGAAGGGGGGGTACTCGTGGACCTTCGCGCTCGACGAGAAGGGGAAAATCTCGGAGCGCTACGGGGTCTACGGGATCCCGCAGAGCTACCTGATCGATCGCGATGGCAAGGTCGTGTACATGTGGCTTGGCATCGCGACGCAGGACTCAGTCGAGAGCCAACTCGCGAAACTGGGGATTGGGGCATAGCGCCCGGATAGGATCGGTGCCGGTGGCGCTCGTACGTCGGCAGACCCGCCGCGGGCCTGCAAGACTTGTCATTCCACTGCTTTTCGTCTTGGTCTCCGCCGTGATCGCAATGGTCGCGGCGGTCTATGCGCAACCAGTGCCCAGCGACGCGGCGCAGGAAACCGTCCTCCCGACTCCGACGCCGGAGACACCGGCCGCAACCCCCAGCCCGACGGCCACCCCAACGCCAACGCCGAGCCCAACACCAACGCCGTCGCCGACCCCCACGCCGACGCCAACGCCTGAGCCGACGCCGACCCCGGCCACCGGCATCGCCGGCCCCGCCTGGGCCGGGGCGATACGGACGCCGGACGGCGCCGTGATGGGCAAAGTGACTGCCGCCAGTCTGAACGTTCGCTCCGCTCCGCGCCTCGACGCCGAGGTGGTCGACACGACCTACGCCGGCCACACGCTCGTCATCCGCGAGGAAGTCAAGGGTGACGATGTGGAGGGGAACACCGCCTGGTACAGGGTCGGCGACAACCGCTACGTCTCCGCCGCCTATGTCGAGCCGTTCGTGGCCGATGCGCCGCCGCAGACCTTCGAGGGACACTGGGTGGACGTGAACCTGAGCACCTTCTACGCGGTGGCCTACGACGGCGACACCCCGGTCTACGCCGCCATCATCACCGCCGGGCGCGACGGAAAGACACCGGTGGGTATCTTCCAGATCGAACGCCGGGTGCGCAATGAAACGATGGACTCGGCCACGGTCGGCATCCCCAAGGGCCACCCCGACTACTATTACCTGGAAAACGTCCAGTTCACCCAGTACTTCAAAGCGGGCGGCTATGCCATTCACCAGAACTGGTGGACCCCACCGTGGCAGTTCGGCGGCTACGGCAGCAACGGCTGCATCGGTCTGCTCCTGCATGACGCCGAGTGGTTCTGGAATTTCCTCGACTTTGGCTCAACTGTGCACATCCACTACTAGTGCGTACTGCGTGCTGCGCATTCCGTACTCCTCCCCTCTCCCACCAGGGGAGAGGGGCCGGGGGTGAGGGAAACACATGACGTCGACGACGGACCACACACCACGCAGTACGCGTCACGCAGCGCGGAGCACGCAGGCCGCGACCCGCACTCCAGGCTTCCTGCGTCCGCTGGGCACTTACCTGCTGGCGTTCACCGTGCTGACGTTGGCCATGACCTGGCCGCTTGCGCGGCATGCCGGTTCGGCCGTGCAGGATCTGGGCGATCCGCTCTATGAGATCTGGACGATGCGCTGGACGCAGCACCAGCTCCCGCGCGCCCCGACGAACCTGTGGCACGGCAACACGGCGTACCCCTTCCGCTACTCGCTCCTCTTCTCCGAACCACGGCTGAGCACATCCCTACTGGCCTGGCCGGTCCAGATGGTGACCGGCAACGACGTGCTCACCTACAACCTGCTCTTCCTGAGCACGTTCGTCGTGCTCGGGGCGGGTGTAGCGCTTCTGGTTCGGGAGTTGAGCGGCAGCCTGGGCGCGGGCCTATTGGCCGGGGTGTTCGCCGCCTACACGCCGTACCGCTACGGCCACCTGAGCCACCTGAACCTGCTGAGCTACGGCTGGACCCCGCTCGCGATCTGGGCGCTGGTCCGGTTCACCCGGCACCGCCGCGCCCGCGATGCGGTCCTCGCCGCCGTGTTCCTCACCGTGCAGGTCCTTGCCTCGGACACGCTGGCCCTGATGGCGCTCGGCATGGTTGGGTTGGCCATCCCAGTCCTGCTCTGGGAGGCGCGGCAGCGGCTCTCGCCCGGCCTCATCGCCGGGGTCGTTCTCGTCATGGTCATCCCCGTGCTGGCGTTCGCGCCCGTCGCGCTCGCCCGCCTTGAGGTGAACCGGGAGTACGGCTTCGCCCGCGACCTGGAGTTGGTCCGGACCATGGCCGCCACGCCGGCCAGCTACATCTCGGTCAGCCCGGTCAACCACGTCTGGCGCGAGACGCTGCCCCACGCCTACCCGAACCCGCTCTTTCCCGGTGCCGTCGCCGCGCTGGGCGCCCTGCTGGGCCTCGGGCTGGCCGCGCGGCGCCGCGGGCCGTGGGTCGCCTACGCATCCTTCCTCGTCGTCATCGGCGTCGTCCTCTCCCTCGGACCGGACATCACCATCGGCGGGCGCACCATCACACTCCCCTACCGCTGGCTATACGACTGGGTGCCGGGCATGACCGCCATGCGCGACGTTGCGCGCTTCGGGATGGTCGCGCTGCTCGGACTCCAGATCCTTGCCGGGCTCGGCTACGCCGCCGCCTGGGAGGCGCTGCGCCCGCGGCTGCCGGCTCCCCGCGCCGGGGTGGTCGGCTGCGCGCTGCTCCTGCTGCTGGCAAGCGCGGCTCTGGTCGAGTACCGCAGCGACGTAGGCACCGAGCCGGTCCCGCGCGACCCCGACACCGTCGCCGTCTACGACTGGCTGGCGACCCAGCCGCGCGGTGCCGTCTTCGAACTTCCGGCCAACGGCCTCTGGACCGATGTGACGGAGACGACCCGGCAGATCTACTACTCCACGCGCCACTGGCAGCCGATCGTCGCGGGCTACACCAGCTTCCTCCCGGACCGGTACGTGCGACTCATGAGCGGCCTGCACGACGACAATCCGGAGACGCCGTCGCGAATCGACACCCGCAACGTCGGCGTACTGCAGGACATCGGCGTCCGCTACCTCGTGGTCCACCACCGCGACGCACCGGGCTACGACTGGCAAGCGGCCGTGGCCGCCGCCGACCGCGTGCCGGACCTGGAACGGGTGGGCGAGTTCGGCCGCGCGACCGTCTACCTCGTCCGCCCCGCGCTGCGGGAACCGGTTCAGTACCGGTTGAGCGCGCCCCCCACCGCCCTCCCCGATGCCACCCTCCCGGC
>NZ_JADGHZ010000040.1 GCF_019683595.1 Sphaerobacter sp.
TGATGCCATGCACGGCGTCCACGGCCGGTACCTGCACATCGACCTTGACACCGGGTCGGCCGCCGAGCACCCGATCCCGGCGGAGGTGGCGACCCGCGTCATCGGCGGCGTGGGGCTCGCCAGCCTGCTCCTCTACCACTGGGCGCCGCCGGGCGTGGACCCGCTGGCACCCGAGAACCCGCTGATCTTCGCCACCAGCCCCTTCATCGGCACCGGCATCACCACCGCCAGCAAGGTCGCCGTCGTTACCAAGTCGCCTCAGACGGGCATGATCGGCGACAGCCTCTCCTCCAGCTACCTCGCCATCGCCCTGAAGCGCACCGGCTTCGACGCCCTGGTCATCACCGGCACGGCGACCGAATGGTCGCTCCTCGTGGTGGACGACGGCCGGGTCGAGGTCCGCCCCGCGACGGATCTGCTCGGACGGACGCCGGAGGAGACGGCCGACGCCGTCCGCGCCGCGCTCGGCACGGGCTTCCGGGTCGCGGCGATCGGCGAGGCGGGCGAGAACGGCGTGCGCTACGCCGCGATCAGCAACGACGGGCGGCTGGCCGGCAGGACCGGCGGCGGCGCAGTCATGGGCAGCAAGCGCCTCAAGGCGATCGCGGTGCACGGCAGCGGCCTGCCGACCGTCGCCGACCCCGCGGGCCTCGCACGAGCCGCGCGCGACCTCGCCGCCCGCAGCCTCGGCCCCGGCACCGCCAAGTACCGCGAACTGGGCACCGCCGCCAACCTCGCCTTCTTCAACCGTATCGGGGTGCTGCCGACCCGGAACTTCCAGCAGGGGGAGTTCGCAGGCGCCGAGGCAATCAGCGGGGAGACCCTGTTCCTGGAGCACCGGACCGACAAGCACGCCTGCGCGGCATGTACCATCGGTTGCGAACACCACTACCGCACCCGCGACGGCGGCTCCGAGCGCACGGTCCGCCTTGAGTATGAATCCCTCTTCGCGCTCGGCTCCCTCTGCGGCGTCGACGACCCCAACGCCGTGCTCCGCGCCGCGGCGCTGTGCGACGACCTCGGCATGGACGCCATCACCACCGGCGCCACGGTCGCCTGGGCCATGGAGTGCGCAGAACGCGGCGTGGATCTGGGCTACCCCGTGGACGAGATCCCCCGCTTCGGCGACGCCGATTCGCTTCTCCGCACCATCGAGGCGATCGGCCGCCGCCAGGGCATCGGCGACCTGCTCGCTGAGGGATCGCGCCGCGCGGCCGAACGCACCGGCCAGGGGTCCGACGCCTGGGCCATGCACGTCAAGGGGCTGGAGATGCCCGGCTACGACCCGCGCAAGCTCCCGACCCTGGCGCTCGGCCTGGCCGTCGCGACCCGCGGGGCGTGCCACAACCGCTCATCCGCGTACGAGATCGACTTCTCCGACCGGCTCGACCCCGACGCCGAAGCGCTGGCCCGTGCCGAGGCCGCCGCAGCCGCCGAGGACCAGGCCGCGGTGCTCGACTCGCTCACCATCTGCAAGTTCCTGCGCCACTGCTTCGACGACCTCTACGCCGAGGCGGCGGAGCTGTACACGATGGTCACCGGCGTGCCCACTACCGGCGACGACCTCCGCGTGGCGGGTGAGCGCATCAACAACCTGAAGAAGCTCTTCAACATCCGCGAGGGTTGGACGCGCGCCGACGACCGCCTGCCCGACCGCGTCCTCACCGGCGAGGCCGGCCTGACCCACGAGCGGCTGACACACCTGATCGACGCCTACTACCGCGTCCGCGGCTGGGACGCCGACGGCCGCATCCCCGAGGAGCACCTCACCCGCCTCGGCCTCACCGACCTCCTCTAACCGGCACAGCCTAGCAGCGCGGGTACCCCTCACCCGGCCTAGCAAAAAGCCCCCCTCTCCCAACGTTGGGAGAGGGGCCGGGGGTGAGGGCCTTGAGGCTATGCGAGTCCGCCTGTGGCCCGGGAGCGTCCGACGCCTTGCTGTCATCCTGAGCGCAGCGAAGGATCTCGCGTCGGACCGGCCACGCAGCGAAGGATGACAGCATGGGCGGGTTGCGGCGCTAAGTGGCCCCGCCGTGAGGCGCGAGCCTCACTCGAACATGATCACCCCGCGCGCGACCTCGCCCGCGTCGAGGGCACGAATCGCCTCGTTGATCTCGTCCAGCGCGAAGCGGCGGCTGATCAGCTCATCGAGCTTGATCCGCCGATTCAGATACAGGTCCACGTAGCGCGGGATGTCCTCGTAGGGCGACACCGACCCGTAGAAGCAGCCGACCAGCGACTTCCCGGAGCGCATGAGGTCCTGAGCCGGGATCGACACTTCGTCGGCCCCGTCCGCCAGCCCGACGACGACCGCCTTGCCGCCCTTGCGCGTCATGTCGTACGCCTGCCGGATCGTCGCCGGGTGCCCGATCACCTCGAAGGCGTAGTCGGCGCCCCAGCCGCCGGTCAGGCTCCGCACCGCCTCGATTGGGTCTTCCCGCCCGGCATTGATGGTGTGGGTCGCGCCGAACTCGCGCGCCATCTCCAGCTTGCGGTCGACCAGATCGATGGCGATGACCCGCGTCGCCCCGGCCAGCGCCGCGCCCTGCACGACGTTCAGCCCGACCCCGCCGACGCCGATGACCGCCACGTTCGAGCCGGGCTCCACCCGCGCCGTCTTGATCACCGCCCCCAGGCCGGTCGTCACCCCGCAGGCGATCAGCGCCGCGCGGTCGATCGGCATCTCGTCAGGGATCTTCACGAGGTTGCGGGCGTCGACGTTGGCGTACTCGGCGAAGCTGCCGACCGCCAGCAGCGGGGTCAGCACCTGGTCCCCGTGCCGCAGCCGAACGTTGCTCGGCCCCGGCGCGGCGCAGAGGTGGTGCTCGCCGCGCAGGCAGAAGTAGCACGTCCCGCACTTCTGGCCGAAGGCGATGATGACACGGTCGCCGGGCCGCACGCGCGTCACGCCCTCGCCGACCGACTCGACCACCCCGGCGCCCTCGTGCCCCAGCACCAGCGGCGGCACGAACGCCGTCTCCCGGCGGATGTGGTGCAGGTCGGAGTGGCAGACGCCACTCGCCAGGATCTTGACCCGCGCCTCGCCCGGCGCCGGGTCGGCGATTTCAACGTCCTCCACCCGCAACGGCGTACGCCGCTCCCACAACACCGCTGCTTTGATCCGCATGACCCAGCTCCTGTTCCGCTCGCCGCCGCGGGCGACCGGCGCAGGCGCTACTCGCCCGGCGCGACGCCTTGCAGCAGCGTGCTCAAGCTCGCCACGTCGGTGTTACCCCCGCTGACGATCGCCACGACCGGCGCATCGGGCGCCACCGAGACCTTGCCGGTCAGCAGCGCGGCCAGCGCCGCCGCCCCGGCCGGCTCGGCCAGCACCTTGCACCGCTCCAGCAGGAGGAACATCGCCTGGCGAATCTCATCGTCCGATACCAGCACCAGGTCGTCTACGTAGCGCTGCACGAGGGCGAAGGTCAATTCGCCCGCGAACGGTGCCGCCAGCCCGTCGGCGATCGTATCGATCCGGTCCAGCTTCACGGTGTGGCCTGCCTGGCGCGCGCGCCACATCTTGGGCGCGCCCTCCGGCTCGACGCCGATGACCTTCGCGTTCGGCCGCTGGCGCTTGATCGCCACCGCGACGCCAGCAATCAGGCCGCCCCCGCCGATCGGGACGACCACGGTGCCGACCTCGGGTAGGTCCTCCAGGATCTCCAGTCCGACCGTGCCCTGACCCGCGATCACGAGGGGATCGTCGAACGGGGGGACGAACGTCAGACCGCGCTCCCGGGCCAACTCATCGGCGCGGCTGAAGAGCTTCATCCGGTCCGGCTCCATGACCACCGTGGCGCCGTACTGCTGCGTTGCCTGCACTTTGGTCTGGGGCGCGTCGGCGGGCATGACGACGGTCGACGCCACGCCCTCGGCCGTGGCAGCCCAGGCGAGCGCCTGCGCATGGTTCCCGGCCGAGGCGGCTAAAAGCCCGCGCGCCCGCTCCTCGGGCCCGAGCGCGGCGATCTTGTTCAGCACCCCGCGGACCTTGAACGAGCCGGTCTTCTGCATGTTTTCCAGCTTGAAGAAGACCGGTGCACCGACACGCCGCGAGATCTCCGTACTGCCGATCAGCGGCGTCCGGTGGATCCGGTCGGCGAGGACTTGCCGCGCGCTGGTAACGTCTTCGAGAGTTACCATGCTCCTCCCCTGTTCGCTAGCGTCGTGATCCAGGGCATCATGATCGCACAGCCAGGGCGCACACGACCCGGCCTGCCCCCGCCAGCCGATGCCGCCTCCCTCACCCCGACTGGAACCGATTGTCGCACACCGCAGCACCCACGGGGTACCGCCACGGGGAACGCCGCCGGGCCATTGGCCCGCGCCGAGCTTCAGGCGCATGGGCGCATGGCGAAAGGAACATCGCGTCGTGGTCCGTACCCGGGGGTAATGGAGGTTGACGCATCACATGGATGTACGCGGTCGGCCCGTGCCCGGGGGTGGGTGGCGTGAAGGATCCCAGGCCGATGCCCGTGCCCGGGGCTAAAGCCGCCGGGCTCACCACGAAAGCCGGCTGAAGCCGGCCGGGGCACCGCCGAGCACAGCCCCAGATGATGCGATGTCCGCCGGTCTGTGCGTGCCCCGGGACTAGAGCCGCCGGGCTGACACATTGGGTAAGCCCACTGAAGGGGCTGCGATGGCGACATTCCGGCGAATCCGATTTTGCCACCCAGCGGACCCAGCATCCCCAGCCCGCTTCAGCGGGCTTTCGTTGTCAGCCCGGCGGCTTCAGCCCCGGGCACGCGCCACGGCAGAGGCTCCTTCACGCCAACCCCCAAGTCTTGACGATGGCTCTGGAACCTCCGCATCAACGGACCGCGCCGCGCGGCATCCTGCCGTGCCATACAAGAGCGGCGTGGGCCGCCGCACTCTAGAGCCCGCCGAGCACCTGCGACACACCCACTCCCTGCGCTATCATGCGCGCGTACCGCGGGATGACTGACTCGACGGGCGGCGAGCGCTGCAATCGATTGGGGGCGCGCGGGATGCGCACGATCTCCTGGCCGCGTCGTATCTACTATGGTTGGATCCTGGTGCTGGCTCTGTCGTTCACGGAGGTCACCTCCTGGGGCATCCTCTACTACGGCTTCAGCGTCTTCATCACGCCGCTGCGCCAGGAACTCGGCTGGAGCACCGAGCAGGTTACCGGCGCCTTCTCGTTGGCGCTGATCCTCTCGGGCGTTTCCGCGTTGCCCGTGGGCCGCTGGCTCGACCGGCACGGCCCCCGGCTGCTGATGACGGTCGGGTCGATCGCCGCCACCCTACTGGTCTTTGCCTGGTCGCGCGTCGAGAGCCTGACCGCTTTTTACCTGATCTGGGCCGGCCTCGGGCTGGCCATGGCCGCCGTGCTCTACGAGCCGGCCTTCGCCGTCATCGCGACGTGGTTCGTCCGCGGGCGGGCGCGGGCGTTGACGATCCTCACGTTCGTTGCCGGGTTCGCCAGCGTCATTTACATCCCGCTCGCGGCGTGGCTGGTCGGGCGCTATGGCTGGCGCGAAGCGCTGGTGATCCTCGCCATCTTCCTCGGCGTCGGCACCATCGCCCCTCACGCGCTCCTCCTGCGGCGACACCCGGCGGACCTCGGCCTCGCGCCGGACGGCGCGCCGGCGGGCACGGCAGCAAGCCCGACAGCCGCTCAGCCGAGCATCACCCCGCGCGAGGCGCTGCGCGATCCGACCCTCTGGTGGATCATCGCCTCGTTCTTCCTGACGATGTTCGCCAACACCGCGGTCACCGTGCACCTCATCCCCTACCTGATCGCCCGCGGTCACGGCGCCGGGTTCGCCGCCACCGTCGCGGGCGCGATCGGGCTGCTGGCACTGCCCGGCCGGCTGATCTTTACGCCGCTCGGCGACCGCTGGGAACGCCGGCACGTCACGGCGTCGATCTTCCTGCTCCAGGCCGTGTCGATCGTCGTGCTGCTCCTGACCCGCAGCACGGCGGGCGTCATCCTGTTCGTCGTCCTCTTCGGCGCCGGGTTCGGCGCGATCACCCCGGCTCGCGCCGCGCTGATCGCCGACTACTACGGCTCCGCGCACTACGGGACGATCAGCAGCATCGTCGCCCTCTTCTTCACCGCCGCACGCGGCGCCGCCCCGGTCGCCGCCGGGTTCCTCTACACACAGACGGGCGACTACGCACCGGTCTTCGGGGCACTTGCGGGCATCTCCGCGCTGGCCGTGCTGACGATGCTCCCCGCTCGCCGGCGGCTCGTCCAAGCCTCCACCCCAGCCGAGTTGTCCCGTCGGGCGTAAGCGGCGCCCGGCAACCGTCAGGGATCGTGGGGGCCTCGGCTCGACGCCATCCCCGCCGCCGGAGGCAGGTTCGTGCCTCCGGCGGGCGTCGAGCGTTGTCAGGCACGTGGCTGGGGCTATAGATGTGTGACGGCATTGTGACGAACACGACGCCGCTTCCCGCGCCGCTGTGACGGTCCGCGGGCCAGGGTGGATCCAGACGTTCCGGCGTGACCGAGCGGAGACACGACGATGATGCATTGGAATGGCTTCGGTTTCTGGCCCTGGTGGGGGCTCCTCATGATGCTCTTGTGGGTGGCCGCAGTCGTCGGCATCGTCTTGCTGATCGTATGGCTGCTACGGCTGAGCACCACGCGCGGCCCCGAGCGCACCCCCGGCGGTGACGGACATGACCCGGCCCTCCAGATCCTGCGCGAGCGCTTTGCCCGCGGCGAGATTTCCCGCGAGGAGTTCGAGGAGATGCGCAAGGTTCTGGAGTGATCGCGTGGGCTGACCCGCTGAACGGGTGCATGGGTCCATACGGCGGTCGCGGGATCGCCCGTATTGGCCAGACCCACTTCCCGCGGTCAACCCACGCGTCGCCGCTGAACGACTCTGACAGCATCGTCAGGTTCTGAGGCTCCAGCCGAGGCCAGCGGGGTGCTACGATGGGGGTCTAACCAGGGACGGCCGGCGCCGTCCCCGTTCTCCGTCGGCATTAACGACTGAGCGACCGGTGGAGCAGCCATGCTCCTGCTCGCAGCGGCCACACTGCCCACCGTCGGGTTCAGCGGCATCGCCGAAGTGGCGGTCCTCGCCGTCATCGTGCCGCTCACCCTCCACCTCGTGCGCCGCCTGCCCCTCCCATCGGCGGTACTGGAGATCGTGGCGGGGATCATTCTCGGCCCGTCGGTCCTCGGCTGGATCCAGGTCGATCTGCCGATCTACGTCCTCTCCCTGTTAGGGCTGAGCGTCCTCCTCTTCCTCGGGGGGCTGGAGATCGACATCGCCGCCCTGCGCGGCCCGATCGCCCGCATGGTCGGGGGCAGCTTCGTCGCCTCGATGGCCCTGGCTCTCCTGCTCGGTATGGGGCTCCAGGGGGTCGGCGTGGTGCGCGATGGCGCGTTGATCGGCATCATCCTGGCCTCGACCTCGCTTGGCATCGTGCTGCCATTGATCAAGGACGCCGGGTACGAACACACGACCTACGGCCGACTGGCGCTCGCGGCCGCATCGGTCGGGGAGTTCGTGCCGGTGCTGCTGCTGTCGGTCTTTTTCTCCAGCGCGACGCCCGCGGTAGGCAGCCACCTCGTGATGTTAGGACTCTTCACGGCCTTCTGCCTGGTTGTCTTCGCCACCCTCGGCCAGGCCCGGCGCATGCACCGCATTGGCCCCTTTGCCCGCGAACTTCAGGACACGTCCGCGCAGATCGGGATCCGCGCCATGTTCGCGCTCCTGGCGCTCCTCGGTGCGGTGGCGCTCCGGCTCGGGTTCTCCGGGATCCTTGGTACCTTCGTGGCGGGCGCCATCGTGCGGCAGGTCGACCGCGATGCGACGATCCTGAACGAGCGGGAACGGACCAAGCTCAACGCCATCGGCTACGGGATCTTCGTCCCCTTCTTCTGGATCACGACCGGGCTCCAGTTCGATCTGGATGCGCTGCTGGATACGCCGGTGGCGATCCTCCGGGTTCCGATCTTCCTCGGCGGTCTGCTGCTGGTGCGCGGGTTACCGGCGCTCCTCTACGCGCGGCTGGTCGGAACCCGCCAGGCAGTGAGCCTGGGCCTGCTGCAGGCGACCTCGCTCTCGTTCATCGTCGTCGCCGCCCAGCTCGGGCAGACCCTCGGCCTGATCGTGTCGGCCACGAGCGCCGCCCTGATCACCGCCGCGCTGATCTCCGCACTGGTCTTCCCGGTCCTGGCGCTTGCGGTTGCTCCGGTTCCCATCCCCGCGGAGGCGGGCCAGCCGGCCCAGGCCGAGGCGGGCTGAGGTGCGGCGCGCCGGGCCTAGCCGGCGCGGGCAGCGAACGCAGGCGGCGTTCTCAGCGCGCGTCCGTGTCGGATGAGGCGACGGCAGCGACCGGCGCCGGCTGGAGGCGGTGCCCACCCAGTTCGGCCGGGCGGATGAAGCGGAGCACGGCGACAACCGTCAGAACCGCGAGCACCGCACCACCCGTCAGGAAGGGGATGACCGGGGCGATCCCATAGAGGACCGAGCCGAGGAAGGCACTCACGGCGGCGCCGGTCATGCCGATGGTCGTGAACGCGCCCTGGACCCGTCCCTGGATCCGCGCGTCCGACACCGAGGCGAGGTAGGCATCGAGCGACGGCTGCTGCACCGTCGCGACCGCTCCCTCGACCAGGCCCAGCAAGAGGATGACGAGCACCGACGGGACCAGGCCGTAGGTGATAATGATCCCGCTGATCAACAGGTTGGCGACCAGCAGACGCCGCCAGCGGGTGCCCGCATCGGCCAGCCGCCCGCCGACCGGAGCGATCAGCAGGTACGCGATCGAGAAGGTGCTGAACGACAGCCCGACTTCGACGTCGCTGGCTCCGATGTCGTCCATGTAGATGCTCCAGATGCCGGAGAAGAGCCCGATCTGGAACTGGCTGGCAAAGGAGAGGATGAAGGCACCGATGAGCGGCGCGGCGAGCAGCTCCCGGAATGGGACGCGCTCCGTTTCGCCTGTCGTGACAACCGGGCGCGGGCCGGCGAACCCCCGCAGGAACACCAGCCCACCGATCGCCACCAGCATCTCGATGGTCGCGGCGCTCAGGAAGAGTGCATTGACCCCGACCGTCTCGGCCACGATGCCGCCGAGCATGGGAGCGAACAGCAGTCCGGCGCTATAGGCTGCCCCGAACCCGGCATACGCCTGCCCCCGTCGCTCGTTTGGGGTGACGTCGACGATCAGTGCCCGCAGCGCCGGGTAGAGCATCGCCAGGCCGACCCCCTGCACGACGCGCAGCGTGATGAACGACAGCGCGCTGTCGGCCATGACATAGCCAATGGTCGCCGCCGCCTCCACCAGCAGCCCGATCGCGATCGGCAGCCTCCTGCCGATGCGGTCCGACAGCACGCCCATCGGCAGTTGGAGCAGCATCTGCGCGATCAGATAGCTGGACGCCATGGCGCCGATCGCGTTCAGGGAGACCCCACGATCCCGTGCCGTCAGCGTCAGGAATGGGATCACCAGACCGACCGCGACCCCGGCCATGGCGGTCAACCCGAGGATGACGCGGAGTGGCGGGTGTTGGAGCACCCAGGGCAGCTTCATCGACGACTCCACCGGCCGAAGGCGCATCGGAAGGCGCCAGCAGAGCATCCACAACCAGGGAAGCATAGCAGCCGACCGGGGTACTCACACTGGCCAAATGGCCAGCGGAGGAGGGTGATGCGTGTTGCGTGTTGCGTGTTGCGTGTTTTGTGCTTCGTCATGCGTCATGCGTCAACCGCCCCTCACCCCCGGCCCCTCTCGGACGGAGCCCACGAGGGGAGAGGGGAGTATTACGTATCACGCATCACCCTATCCCCGCTGCCGGGCCACCTCGACACGGGGCGGTTCACCCCGGAGGAGCGTGCGGAACCGCAACGCGGTCAGCAGGATCAGCGCGAGCGCCAGGATGGTAAGGACCGTCATGGCGACCGGCGCGCCGTACCGGTTCGCGATCGCCCCGGCCGGGAGCGTCCCCACCGGCAACAGCCCCCAGGTCAACAGGTAGACGCCGAGGACTCGGCCGCGCACGCTGTCGTCGACGCTGAGGTGAATCTTGGTGTTGTTGACCGCCAGGTAGATGGCGCTCAACGCACCGGCCAGGAAGGTGAAGCAGCACGCCAGCAGCGGCGACGGCGTCCACGAGAACGCCAGCACGACGGTGGCAAACCCGGCCGCCGTCCAGACCTGCACCCCCGGGAGCTCGGTCAGCCGCCGCCACCCCGCAACGAGCAGCGAGGCCAGCACCGCGCCCGCGCCGTTGACGGCCATGAGCAGGCCAAGGCCGGTGGCGCCGATCCGTAGCTCGTGCTCGGCGAAGACCGGCAGCAGGTTCGAGTACGGCATCACCAGCATCGTCGGCACCGCGGCGAGAATCATCAACCCGGTGAGGTATTCGCTGCGCCAGATGACCGAGAGGCCCTCGATCAGGCTGCCCCACAGCGTCCGACGCACCGCCGACGGCGACGGCCGTGCGGAAGGTAACTTCAAGGTAATGATGAAGGCCGCGACCTGCGATACGGTGCAGGCGACGAACGTCCCGACGACACCCAGCGATGCGATCAACGGGCCGGCCAGCGCCGGTCCGACGACGCGCGTGGCATTCTGCCCGGCCGCGTTCAACGCGACGGCATTCGCCAGGTCATGCGCAGGAACCAGGTTGGCCACCAGCGCGTTGCGCGTCGGGAAGACGAACGACATCGCGGTGCCGTTCAGAAAGGTCGCGACGAGCAGGTGCCAGGGGAGCATCCGATCGAGCACCAGTAGCAGCGCCACGACGGAGGCGATCGCCGTCACCACTCCCTGCGCCGTCAGCAGCACCAGCCGGCGATCGACACGATCGAGGATCACCCCGCCGGGAATTGAGAAGATGAGCGTCGGGATGCCGCCGAGGAAGCCGGTAAGGCCGACGAAGAACGGCGAGTCAGTCATATCGAGCGCCAGCCACCCGGCCGCGATATTCCACATCCAGAAGGCGGAGTTGGTCCCGAGCGTGCTGCCGAAGAGGATGCGGAACCCCGGATACGCGCGGAGCGAGTGTAAGACCGACGTCCCAGCCGGCATCGTGGCTCGCGCGGCATCGCCGTGCCCCGGGACCGTGGTTCTCCCCATGTCCTCCCACCCCTTGTATTGGTTCAACGTGTGGCGTCGCGTTCAGTGTGCCGCAGGGATCCTAACATGCCTTGCCTGGCCCAGGCAGGTGACAGTTTTGAACGTCGCGGGAACGTCGAACATTCCGACGAGCTCACCGCGCGAGATGTGTGTGGCGTGTTCCGTGTTCCGTCTTGCTCCCCGCTCCCCTGGTGGGAGAGGGGCCGGGGGTGAGGGGACGCATGCCGCAGCACGCATCACGGAACACGGAACACGCATCTCGCGTGACGTATGACGTGTGACGCATGACGCGATACGCTCGCTGGCTCGCGCCTTGCTCGGACGGCGTCTGGACGGGCAACCCGCGTGCGGTGCCGCCTGCGGTCCTGAGGAATATTCTGGAGGAGCCTGGTGCTACCCTACGCCGATGAGCCGCAACCCAGCGCGCGCCGATTGCCCGTGGTCACCCTCGCCATCATCGCCCTGTGCATCGCCGTCTTCGCGCAGGAGGTATCGCTCGGGCAGGAAGGGGCGCAGGCGTTCGTCGAACGATGGGGCTTCGTCCCCGCTGAGTTCTGGGCCGGCCGCAATCTGGTGACGCTGGTCACATCCCTCTTCCTCCACGGTGGCTTGCTCCACATCGCGGGGAACATGCTCTTTCTCTGGGTGTTCGGCGACAACGTGGAAGACCAGCTCGGCCACGGCACCTTCGCCCTCTTCTACCTGGCGAGCGGTATGGTGGCCAACGTCGTCTTCGCGGTCGCCTTCCCCGACTCCACCCAACCGCTGGTCGGCGCGAGCGGTGCGATCGCCGGGGTACTGGCCGCGTATCTCCTCCTCTTCCCGCGAGCCATGGTTCGGACCCTTCTCGCGTTCGGCCCGTTCATCACGCTGGGCCGAGTCTCGGCGGCCATCCTCATCGGCTTCTGGTTCCTCCTGCAAGTCATCCAGGGTGCCATCTCGGTGCTGCCGATCGCGCCGGAGTCCGACGTCGCCTTCCTGGCACACGTCGGCGGTTTCGTCTTCGGGCTGATCGCAACCGGGACGATCCGAGAGGTGCGCGATCAATCCCTCGGCGACTGGAGCGGCCGCCGCTGGTGGAGTCGCTCGTTCCGCAACTGGCTGCTCGTCGCGGTGGTGGTCACCGTCCTGCTCGCAGGGAGCCAACTGCTCCTCTCTGGCGGCGAGGCCGTGACCGGGGCGCTGGCTCGCCTCACCGTCGGGGCGGGCGTGGTCGCGCTGGCGCTGCTCGACGGCGTGGCTCGCCTTCTCGGGCGGCGCGGCATCCTCGGCACCGCCCCGCGCGCCAACAAGCTCATCGCCCTCGCCCAGATCCTCGCCGCCCTCGGCCTGGCCGGGACGCTGTTCACGGGGTAGAGGCGGTAGCCCTCACCCCCGTCCCCTCTCCCAACGTTGGGAGATGGGGCCAGTGGGCGAGAGCCGTTCCCCCTCTCCCCCTGTGGGAGAGGGGGCTAGGGGGTGAGGGGGAACCAATCCATCACCCGCCGCGCAGCATTCCCTCGGCCTGACGCCGCGTCAGCGTGGACGGGGTCAGGCGCAGTGCTGTGTCGCGCAGCCGGCAGGCGATGGGATGCTCCCACTGGAAAACCTGACCCATACGCCGGGCGAGGCGCGTGATCCGTGCCGTCCGCGGCTGGCGAGCCCTCTCATAGGCGCGCAGCGCCGCGACGATATCACTGCTCCCCGCCAGGGCGGCCGCCAGCGCGACTGCATCCTCGATCGCCTGACACGCACCCTGGCCCAGGTTCGGCGTCATCGGGTGGGCCGCGTCACCGAGCAGCGTCACCCGCCCCACGCCCCACCGGTCCACCGGCTCGCGGTCCAGGATGTCGTTACGCAGGATCTCAGACTCCGGCGTGGCGGCCAGCAACGCCTGGACCGGCTCCCACCACCCGGCGAATCGCTGCTCCAAATCCGCCTTGCGGCCCACAGGCGGGTCGATCTCCCCGGCCGGCTCATTGGCCGTGGCCCACCAGTAGGTACGTCCGCCACCGACCGGCGCCATACCGAAGCGCGCTCCCCGCCCCAGCAACTCGATCGCCGCCCCTGGCGGCGCGGCCTCGCAGGTCGTGACCCCACGCCAGGCGGTGTAGCCCGCGTAGCGGAGCGGACCATCGGCCAGCAGCCGGGCACGCACCGCCGAGCGGATCCCGTCGGCGCCGACGAGCATGTCGCCACGCTCCGACTCGCCGGAGGACAGGTGCACCGTCACCCCGTCCCGGTCTTGATCGAAGTCGATGATCTCGGCGCCGAACCGCACCACGCCCGGGTCGAGGGCATCGACGAGCACCCGCAGCAGGTCCGCCCGGTGGATACCGACACTGGGCGCACCGAGGCGGCGGTCGATTTCCGCGCTTGGGATGTACGTCAGGGACTCACCGCGCCAGGAGCGGGTCTCAACCGACACGAGGCGGCTGCCAGCCGCCACGACCGGTTCGACCAGCCCCAGCTCACGCAGCACCGCCGTTGCGTTGGCCGCCAGCATGATCCCGGCCCCGGCCGGGCGCAACTCCGGCTGTCGCTCGAAGACGGTCACGTCGAACCCGCGCAGGCAGAGCGCACGCGCCGTCACCAGCCCGCTGATGCCGCCGCCGGCGATGAGTACCCGCACCTAATCCTCTCTCTCCTCATGCCCACACAAAGGGATCACGCCGGGCGACAGGCGGCGATGAGGGCGTCCACCCCGGCGGCCTCCGGCAGCGCCTCGGCCGCGGCCAGCAGCCGCTCGGCGGCGCCGTTCCCGAGCACCGGGTCGGTGAAACCGCGCATCTTCGCCAGCAGCTCATCGCGCGACAGCGGGTTGTCCGGGTGACCGCGCTGCTGCTCCACCGTCGCTTCCAGGCGCCGCCCGTCGAGCATCTCGACCACCAGCCGGCAGCCGAAGCGTCCCTCCTCGACCAGCGCCCGCTCGAACGCCGGGTCGATGACGAGGTCGATCCGCTGCATCAGGTCGCGCAGCCCCGGATCCTGCCACGGCTCCCCCTGGTAGCTCGCCGGGGTCAGGTCGCCGTGTCGGAGCGCGACGGCCACGACGAACGGGGTGCTGTGGTCGGCCGTCGCCCGGCTCTCGGGCGTGTACGCCGCCGCCGAGCCCTGCACCCCGGCCGCCACGCCGCGGTGCCCGTAGACCGTCGCCACGGCGATGTCGTCGACGTTGCCGACCTGTGGGTGGAGCTCGACCGCGGCCTGCACCGCCGCCTGGGTGAAAATCTGCGCCGGATACCGCTTGAGCATGTTGCGCGGCGTCGTGAAGGCGTACGGAGCGGTCAGCCGCTCGAACGGCGTCGGGTCGGCGTCGGACGGCAGGCGGTCGAACAGCGTTTCCAGCGCGTCCGGCGGCGCGGTGAACCCGGCACGCGCCAGCAGCGCCGCCTGCAAGCCCGCCTGCCCGGCGAAGCCGGGAGCACCCCCCTTCACCAGCGGGATCGCCAGCGACGGCTTGAGCCACGACTGGAGGATCAGTCCCCCGGTCGTGCCGGCCAGCCCGATCGCC
This sequence comes from Sphaerobacter sp., assembly GCF_019683595.1. Taxonomy (GTDB): domain Bacteria; phylum Chloroflexota; class Chloroflexia; order Thermomicrobiales; family Thermomicrobiaceae; genus Sphaerobacter. The sequence continues at coordinate 14,558 of NZ_JADGHZ010000040.1, forward strand.
GAGACGATCTGCTCGCGAGTCAGGCCGAGCAGCCGCCCCGCCGCGGCCGGCACGGCCCAGGCCACCTGACTGACCGAGTGGAGCCCGCGGTCCATCCAGCGATACGCCTCGGTCAACGCAGCCTGAATCTCATAGGCCACCACGACCGCCGTGAGCAGCTCCTGCCCGCTCGCCCCGGCCGCTTCCGCCGCCGCCAGCACGGCCGGGATCGCGTCAGAGAAATGGGCCGTATCCCGTCGCGGCGGTCCGGCGTAGAGGTCGTTCGCATCCAGGTCCCGTGCCAGCGTCCCATTCACCAGCGCCGCCAGCGGCAGATCGACGCGCTCATCCCCGCCGAGCAGCGTCGCTTCCGGCCGCCCGCCGCGCTCGATCGCATAGCGGCGCAGGATCACCGGTCCAGGTTCGCCGACCGCTCCCACCGCGCACGCAAGCGTGTCAGCCACCGCGCGCACGGCGGCCTGCACCACCGCATCCGGCAGGTCATCGAAACGCAACCCGAGCGCGAAATCGGCCATCCTCTCGGCGTGGAACATCGCCACCCTCTCTCGCCTGCTGCCAGCGCCACCCCCGCGGGGCGCCCCGGCAATTCTAGCGGGAACGGCCAAGTGGGCGTGCGAGCCACCTCGAACTGGGCTCGCAAGAACGCCGTCTTTGGAGTGCGGCGGCCCCAGCCGCCGCTGTGGTATGGCGCGGCCGCAGCCGCGCCCGGTTTGGTTTCGCGCAGGCGTCGGGACGCGGGCTGGGTGGTGTGAGGATCCGCGCGCTCGGCGCGTGCCCGGGGCTCAAGCCCCGGGCTGACAAGAAAAGCCTGCTGAAGCCGGCTGGGGCGACGCAGGGCTGGCGCCTCGGCATGAGGGATCCCGCCATCCGGCATGTGCCCGGGGCTCAAGCCGCCGGGCTGAATAGTGGGTAAGCCCACTGAAGGGGCTACGATGGCGACATCCCGGCGTATCCCGTTTGGCCGTCTGGCGGACACAGCATCCCCAGCCCCTTCAGTGGGCTTCGCCTTGTCAGCCCGGCGGCTTGAGCCCCGGGCACGCGCCATCGCACGGGAATCACCGGACCACCCACCCCACGTACCGTCAGCGGTAGGTGATCGATGCACCACCCGAGCGGCTATGGGGCCACGCCATGGGCCCGGAGGCAAATCCTCCGGGCCGACGCGGTCATCGATCTATCACGCCCCGTGCGTGGGGAGGTCCCAATGCTGGCCACCGTCCCAGGAGAATCCCCAGAAGTGCCAGCGGAACGCTTCCACCAGACTCCGCAGCGTCGCCTCGATCGCGCTCGGAATCGGCGCCCCGTTCGCGTCAAACCACGGGCTCACTCCCTGCTGCCCCTGCGGCGCCTGGCAGTTCACGTGCGTCGGCAGGTCGCAGTGCGGCCCGCCATCCCACGAGATGCCCCAGAAGTGCCAGCGGAAGGCTTCCACCAGGCTGCGCAGTGTGGCCTCGGTCGCCGCCCGGTCGAACTGCGTGCCCTGCACCCAGGGGCCGGGTGGAGTGGCCATCCCGGCGAAGGCGGCATGGCTGGGCAGGTCGGGATGTGGGGCACCGTCCCACGACTGGCCGTAGAGGTGCCAGCGGAAGGCTTCGACCAACGAGCGCATGGTGGCGTTGATCTGCTCCGCCTTGGGAGTCCCGGTGGCGGTGAACCACTCCCCCTCACCCGGGTCGGGCGAAACGATGATGTCCCACATCGCCCGGAATGCATCCCCATCGGCATCAATCGCTTGCGCCGCGACTGAGTACACGCCAGGCGGGAGATCGACCTGCGCACTTACGGTGTTCGTGTTACTGTTGAACTCTCTGTCGCCGATGAGCATGGTCATCGAGACGACTGCGCTGTCCGAGTGAGCCGACGCGCCAATGGTGATCTGTCCAGGAGCGACGACGCTAAACGGCCCAGGCGTGAGAGAGTCGAAGACGGGCTTGATGCCGTTGCCGCCACCGCCACCACCGCCGCTACCGCCGGCCGACTCGACGAAGTAAGAGATGCTGCATCCAAGCTGGCCGCACGCGTTTAGGAGACGTTCCAGGAATTCTCGGTCAATACGGCTCGCGACGTTGAATCGTCCGGGAGCCTCAGCAATCAAGACGCCGACGATCACGCCGTCGCTTCGTCGCCAGACGGCTGCCCCACTCTGCCCGTCGTAGACATCGATGTCGTGATAGAGCAGGAACGGTTCAACACCGAGGAACGCTTGCTTGAAAGACAGCCACATCGTCCCATATGGCTTGTCTGCCGGGTAGCCGGCAATAGTGGGGTAAAACTGTGGGTCCCGAAGGGACGCGGTAGACAGGACACCGATTTGAAACCACCCCACCCGATTTCCGAGTGCTCGGGTGGGCAGCTTGAGCAGACCCCAATCCCAGTCAGGATCCGTACCTAGACTATTTCTCCAGCCGGATGGGACCCAAGCCCAGCTTGCATACTCATAGCCGTGCGGCTCGGACCAGCCGTCCTTACCTGGGACGACCCGCGCGTTTCCGATCCATCCTCCCCAAATAGGATCCCAGAGACAGTGCGCCGCTGTGAGGATGACGTCGGGACCAATAAAGGTGCCGCTACACTGACCCAACTCAAACATTAGCGAATCATAGAGTTCAAGGAACACCACTGCGGACGCTGGAAAGTCGTAGGTGGGTGTTACCCGCGTCCGCTCATCAGGCGGGAACACATACTGGTAATCGCCCTGTTCCTGTTCGCCGTTCGGCGGCGGGAAGCCACCGCCCGATGGTGGTTCGGCCGGCAACGGGCCGAGCGCGTGCACGTAACCAAACGGTTCCTCCGGCATCGGCGGTGGGGGACCGACCGGCGGATGCTTCACCCCCTCGGTACCGAGCCATTCGAGGCTATCCGTTTCAGCTCCCGGGTCACTCGCGACTGCCGGCACGGAGCTAGCCACCACCATCAAGAAAACAAGGACCGCCACTACCGCGCGGGGGACTCCCCGCTGCATCGCGCTCATTCCTTCTCCTCCTCACTGTCGCCGATGAGCCCGAAAACGCTTGTCGACATCTCACACGAATTCTACCACTCATGCACATCATGACGGACTGCACTAGTAGCCGTATCAGAGATAATATACCCAACCCAGCACATGCCAGGTTGGGTATCAACGTCGACGCGTCGCTTGCTCTGTGGCTTAGTTGACGGGCCTGGTGCAGGCTCGCGCCGCCACCTCACGCCCCGTGCGTGGGGAGGTCCCAATGCTGGCCACCGTCCCAGGAGAATCCCCAGAAGTGCCAGCGGAACGCTTCCACCAGACTCCGCAGCGTCGCCTCGATCGCGCTCGGAATCGGCGCCCCGTTCGCGTCAAACCACGGGCTCACTCCCTGCTGCCCCTGCGGCGCCTGGCAGTTCACGTGCGTCGGCAGGTCGCAGTGCGGCCCGCCATCCCACGAGATGCCCCAGAAGTGCCAGCGGAAGGCTTCCACCAGGCTGCGCAGTGTGGCCTCGGTCGCCGCCCGGTCGAACTGCGTGCCCTGCACCCAGGGGCCGGGTGGAGTGGCCATCCCGGCGAAGGCGGCATGGCTGGGCAGGTCGGGATGTGGGGCACCGTCCCACGACTGGCCGTAGAGGTGCCAGCGGAAGGCTTCGACCAACGAGCGCATGGTGGCGTTGATCTGCTCCGCCTTGGGGGTCCCGGTGGCGGTGAACCACTCCCCCTCACCCGGATCGGGCGAAACGATGATGTCCCACGCCGCTTGGAAGGTATCGCCGTCGGCATCGACCGCGGTGGCCTGCACCGTGTAGACGCCGGGAGCCAGCGAGACGTTCGCCTCGATCTGCTCACCCTGGCCGGAGAACGTCTGGCCGTTGACGGTGAGCTCAAGGGACGTGACGGCGCTGTCGGACGATGCGTGGGCGCCGACGCGGACCGTGCCCGGCGCGACGACCGCGAAGGGCGCCGGAGTCAACGCGTTGAAGACCGGCCGCACACCCGCTGCGGGCGCCTCGTCGTCCGGCGTGTCCTCATCCGGCGGGGTATCCCCCGGCTCCTTCTCAACGATTGCATCGAAGCTGCAGCCCATCTGCCGGCAGCCGAGCCGCAGCAGGTACAGGAAGTCGTCGGTGATGCGCGAGGCTTCGTTCCAGAGGGAGGTCGCATGGACGTGCACGCCGACGATCACGCGGTCGGACGCGCGCCAGACGGCGGAGCCGCTCTGGCCGCCGTAGGTGTCGATGTCGTAGTAGAGCAGGTCGCGGACGACCCCGGAGAAGGCGTTCGTCGCCCCGAGCCACATCGTGCCGAACGGCTTGTCGCCGGGGTAGCCGGCCATCCGTGGCTGGAAGTTCGGATCCTTCAGCGATTCGGTCGACAGTACCCCGATGGTGAACCAGCCGGTCTTCTTACCCAGCGAGTCGTCCGGCAGCTTGACGAGACCGTAGTCGTTGTACCGGCTGTTCCCGCCACTCTGGATCCACGCCTGCGGCACCCAGGACTGGGCAGCCAGCGCGCGGCCGAACGGCTCCTGGCCGGCGTTGTACCCCGGGAGGACCAGTACGTTGGCGACCCAGCCCTCCTGGCTGTCGTAGAGGCAGTGGGCCGCGGTGAGAACGACGTCCGCCGCGATGAACGTGCCGCTACAGAAGGCGTAGAACTCGCCCTTGTCGTTGAAGAGCGCCACCAGGGCCACGGCCGAGTACGGCTTCTGCGTGGTATCGGTGATGCGCGTCCGCTGGTCTGGCGGGAAGACCCTCTGGTAGTCGGCAGACGGTTCAGGTTGCCAGGCCAGCAACGCCTCCGCCCGCGACAGATCGTAGGTGTGGACCTCACCCGCCGCCTCCTCGGCCGCGGCTGCGGGGCTCGCGCCGACACCGATCCCGGTCGCTGTCAGGGTCATCACCAATACCAAGAGGAGCGCGAGCGCGCCCCCGGCACGCCGTCTCTCCATCACGGTCCCACGCCTTCCCTTCCCCGGCCGAGCACGTCCACACGTGGTCCCACCGTACCCGCCGCCGGTGCCGAAGCGATACACGAGGTGTACACGCCATGTTCCCCCACAGCGTCGGCGACCATGATACGTCAGGTCGTGACGATCGTGTGCCTGCAATCGCTTGATTAGGACCTGCGTCCAGTCGGACAGGTGCGCCGTGCAGCGCGCTGCGGTTTACTTTGATTGACTGATCAGTCAAGCAAGGAGCACGACTGATGACACCGACGCGCGAACAACGAGACAGCCGGCCTCGCACCCGCGGCCCACAGTTCGAGGAGCGCCGCCGCCAGATCGCGCTCGCCGCCGCACGCGTCTTCGCGACGAAGGGCTTCGCCGGCGCCACCAATCGCGACATCGCCGCGGAGGCCGGCATCAGTGCCGGCCTGATCTACTGGTACTACAACAGTAAGGAAGAGCTCTTCACGGCCATCTTCGACCAGTTCGCCCCGTTCTACGTCGTGCGGGACGCATTGGAGACGGCCGACGCGCTGCCGGTCGAGGAGGTGCTGCAGCGCCTGGCCAACGGCCTCTTCCGGGCGATCGGCCAACCGGAGTACGCCGCCATCCTGCGCCTCGGGTTGACCGAAGCGATCCGCTTCCCCGACGTGGCGGGCCACGTCGGGCACATGATCGCACGTCACCCGATCGGGGGGCTGGCGGCCTACTTCGAACGCCAGATCGCCGCCGGCCGAATCCGGCCGGTCGACCCCTGGCTCGCGGCCCAGGCCTTCCTCGGCAGCGTCCTCGGCTACGCCCTGCGCAAGCACGTCGTCGGGCATGACGACCTCCAGGAGGTCGACGACGCCGAGATGGCGGCCACCTTGGCCGGCTTGTTCACCCGTGGGCTACTGGCGGGCGACGGCACGGACGGAGGTCCCGATGGAACCGATCGTTGAGGTCGAGAACGTCAGCAAGCAGTTCGGCCCGATCACCGCGCTTGCCGGCGTCACGCTCGACGTCCCCAGCGGCATCATCTACGGACTCCTAGGGCCGAGCGGTTCCGGCAAGACGACGCTGATCCGCCTGATCGCCGGGGCAATGCGGGCGAGCGCGGGGCAGGTCCGCGTCTTCGGCCGACCGCAGCCGAGCCGCGCCAACGCCGCCCGCATCGGCTACATGACGCAGGCCGCGGCGCTCTACCCCGACCTCTCGCTACGCGAGAACCTGACCTTCTTCGGCACCCTCTACGGGCTGGACGACCGCCGCCTGCGCGAGCGCGTCGAGGCAATCGCCGCCGAGGTCGAGCTGGCCGACCGGCTCGATAGCCCGCTGCACACCTTCTCCGGCGGCATGCGCCAGCGCGCGTCCCTCGCCTGCGCCCTGCTCCACGAGCCCGACCTGCTCATCCTGGACGAGCCCACGGTCGGGCTCGACCCGGTGTTGCGCCGCGCCTTCTGGGAGCGCTTCCGTCGACTCGCGGCCGCCGGACGGACCCTGATCGTCTCCAGCCACGTCATGGACGAGGCCGACCGCTGCGACCGCCTCGCCTTTCTCCGTGAGGGACGCTTGCTCGCCACCGGCAGCCCGTCGGAGTTGCGCCAGATCACCGAGCAGGCGAACCTCGAAGACGCCTTCCTCGCCCTCGCGGCGGGCACCGGCAGCCTCCTGGAAGGAGGGGTCCGATGAACCTGCGCCGCATCCTGGCCCTGGCGACCCGCATCGTCCACCAATTCCGTCGCGACCGGCGCACCCTCTTCCTGCTCTTCGTCGTGCCGGTCCTGGTGCTGTCGCTCCTGGCCTGGATCTACCGCGGCGATGGGGCCAGCCCGGTAACCCTGGCCATCGTCAACGAGGGACAGAGCCCCCTCGCGGCCCAGATCGTCACTGGGCTGCAGGAGGACGCCTCGCTCACCGTGCGGGAGATGGACGCGGCCGCGGCCATGCGGGCGCTCGACCAGGGCGAGGTCGACGCAGTGCTGACCCTCCCGGCGGACCTCAGCCTCCGCCCGGGTGGACCGCCGCAGCAAATCGAGGTCACCCTCGACGGCTCCGATCCCAGCACGACCAGCGCGGTCATGGGAGCGCTCACCCGCACCCTGCCCGAGACGGTGGTACGCGCCGTCAACCCGGCCGGGCTGCCGATCCAGATTGAACCCCGCTTCCTGCACGGCGGACCGGAGTTCGACCGGCTCGACTACCTGGCGCCGGTCATCATCGGCTTCTTCGTGTTCTTCTTTGTCTTCCTGCTCACCTCCGTCTCCTTCCTGCGCGAGCGGAGTGAAGGGAGCATCGAGCGGCTGATTGTCTCCCCGCTCGGCCGGGGTGAGATCGTGCTTGGCTACATGCTGGGCTTCACGCTCTTCGCCGCGCTCCAGGCGGCGGTCACCGTCCTCTTCGCGGTCTACGCGCTGCGCATCCACTACGTCGGCAACCTGGGGCTGGTGTTCCTCTTCACGCTGCTCCTGACCCTCGGCGCGGTGAACCTCGGAATCTTCCTTTCAACCTTCGCCCGCACCGAGTTGCAGGTCGTCCAGTTCATCCCGCTCGTGATCGTCCCGCAGGCGCTGCTTTCCGGGATCCTCTGGCCGATCGACTCCCTGCCCGAGCCGCTCCAGTGGCTGGCGCACGCGTTGCCGCTGACCTACGCCGCGGAGGCGCTGCGCGGCGTCATGATCCGTGGCGACGGCCTCGCCGCCCTCTGGGTGAATCTGGCCGTGCTGGCCGGCTTCGCCGTGCTGATGATCGTCCTCGGCACCTCGACGCTGCGGCGCGAGGCAGCCTAGCGATGCGCGCTACGTGTGGCCATGCGCGCCCGTCAGGCGCCCACGACGACGAACGGGCTCACTGGCTCATGCCGTGAGCCCGTCGTTGCCGTCAAGAACGGACACCGTGAGCCCAGCAGTCTCGTGATCTCACGGACGCCGGGGTTCCGCGAGCGGTGCCACGGAGAGCGGAACGACGTCGAGCCCACCCGATGACTCGCCAGCCGGGGGTGCACCCGACTCCAGCGTCGCTCGCATGCGTCCCGCGAACTCCGAATACGGCATCTTGAACTTGTCTAGATCCTCGGGAGACATGGCTTCGGGATTCTCCTTCGCACGTTTCACAAACTTCGCCGGAGCCACGTTCTCGTCGTCCAGGAAGAGCCACTGACCGACGTCATCGTCTGTGAGTACGTACGTATCGGGAATCCGCTCGGTGTCGCTGGACAGATGCGGCAGCCGAAACTAGCGCCGCAGCGACGCCATCGGCCGCCAAGTCACGCGATTTCGTTTCCCCAGCTTCCGTTTTGTCCCGTATAGTCGAATCTGGGCATCTGTGCCCCGTACAACCTTTTCAGGTGTTGGGTGTCTAGCATCCGGTTGGTGCCCGGAGCCAAATCAGACGGGTTGACAACGTGAGGGGGCTCGCGCCGTGGCCCGTGCCCGGG
>NZ_JADGHZ010000231.1 GCF_019683595.1 Sphaerobacter sp.
CGGTCGAGGTAGTGGAGCATGTCGTCGCGGCTGCCCAGCCAGTAGATCTGGAAGAACGTCCGCGGGTTGGCCGCCACGACCTCCTCGATCGGCTTGCTGGCGAATGAACTGAGGCCCATGATCGTGCCGGCCGCCGCCGACGCGCGTGCCACGGCCACCTCGGCGTCGGGGTGCACCGCCTGGACACCGGTGGGCGAGATGATCACGGGGAAGGAGATCTCCTCGCCGAGCACGGTCGTGGTGAGGTCCCGCGTATTGGGGCGATCGGCCAGTTGCGGGCGAAGCCCCAACTCGGCGAAGGCAGTTACGTTATCGTTGAGCGTGATGCCCTGCTCGGAGCCGGCGATCAGCGCGTAGTAGACGGATCGCGGCAGGCGCTTTTTCGCGCGGCGCTGCGCCTCCGCGACGGACTCAAACCAACCACCCGTGCTAGCCATGGCTCCCTACCTCCACTACCGGCGCGCCCGCCCTGCCGGTCACGCCGACAGGCAGTAGCTGACAGCAGCCGGGATGTCCTCCATGCGCTCAATGAAGACGCACCGGCCCCGTCCGCGAGCCGCCAGCTCCTGGCAGGCGCGGACACGGCTGTCTTCGAGCGAGGTGCCGATCACATGGAGCCGCGGGTACTTCGCTGCCAGCGGCAGTGGGTCGTCGCCGAGATTGTGCATGCCGTCGGTGAAGATGATGCCGATCTTCTCCTGGGTCGCCGTCCGCTCCAGCTCACGCAGGCCGACTTCCAGCCCCAGCCGCAGGTTGGTCAGCCCGCGCGCGCGAACCGACAGGATCTCATCGACCAGCCGGGCCAGGGGCTTCTCCTGCGTGGCGCCCTTGAGCACGGCCGCGTCGCGCCAGAAAAGTGCCACGGCGTAGTCATCGTCCCGGATGTTGCGCGCCAGCGACGCGGCCGCCAGCGCGGCGTTCATCAACTTGGTGCCGCGCATCGAGCCGCTGACGTCGAGCAGGAGCACGTAGGTGCGCCGGGCGCGGACCCGCTCCAGCACCCAGAAGTCGTCGTACTCCGGGTACGGCTTGCCGGCGATTTCCTCGATGGTGCGGTCGAGGTCGAGGTCGTCGGAATTGAAGCGGTAGCGGACGGGCCGCAGCTTCCCCTTGCCGGCGTTGGTGGTCGGGTCGTGCCGCGCCAGCTTGATGACGATCTTGAGCGCCAACCGCCGGGTGAGATCTCGCAGGTCGTCGTCCGGCGTCTCCGGCCAGAGGTCCCCGAGCAGCGCGAGCGCCGCCCCCTCGTCCTGCTGGTACAGCTCGCGGAAGGCCTCGTCGTCGAACTGGCCGTCCTCCCGCAGCACCAGCCGGGCGCCGGGGTGGTCGCGCAGGATATCGTCGCGTGTGCGCGGGCTGCGCGCCCCGCGCTCCGCGGTGAGCAGCGCGATCTCGTCCGGCCGGTAGATGCGCGGCGGTTGCTCCACCTTCCCCGCCTTGGGGAGGGAGTCCGGCTCCGGCGCCGGGCGCATCGGCAGGACGATCGGCCCGGAACGCCGCGGCGGCCGTCGCTTGCGACCGGTCGGCGCGACGATCGGGTTGTCGATCTCCAGCACATGCTTGCCCCGGGCGGCCTGCGGGATGAAGTAGAAGACGTTCTCCCATAGCTCGCGCACGATCGCCTCCGGCGGCCGCTCGGCCGTCTCGGCCAGCAGCATCCGGCCGGACAGCGCCAGCAGCGCGGCGTCGAGCACGAGGTCCTTGGCCGCGTTGTCGGCGCGTGTGAGATCCACGCCCCGGAGCGGCGCCAGGCGCTCGGCGACCAGCACCAGGTCGATCGCGCCGCGCACGGACGAGCCCATGCGCACCTCCGGGTGCGTGCGCGTGGCGCGGGTGAGGGCGACAGCGCCGTCGATGAGCCAGTCGTTGCCGCTCCCGGTCCGCAGGCGCACGACGGCTCGCTCCTCCTCCTCGCTCTGGTAGCCGATGGCGAGGCGGCAGAGCCGGTCGTAGATCGACTGGCTCACCCGCAGCGTGCCCACGTTGTCGAACGGGTTCATCGCGGCGATCAGCCGGAACCCGGGCGCCGCGCGGACGAGGCCGTAGCGCGGCACGACGAAGCTGCGCTCGGCCAGCGGGCTGAGCAGGGTGTTCAGCGTATCCTCCGGCACCCGGTTGAACTCCTCGATGTAGAGGAGCGCGCCCCGCAGCATGGCCTCGGTGAGTGGACCGGGCACGAAGTCGTCCGGCCGGTAGCCGTGTGCCAGCACCGCGGCCGGGTTGTGGAACCCGACGAGCTTGGCGGGTGTCAGATCGGCATTCCCCTCGACCATGATGAACGGTGCGCCCGACGCCCGGGCGATGGCGCGCAGCAGGGTCGATTTACTCGTCCCCGGCGGTCCTTCGAGGAGCAGGTCGCGCCCCGCGTTCAGCGCGGCGACGATCTCCTCCAGTTCTCGCCGGCGGCCGACCACGTCCGCCCGCACCAGCTCGCGGACCGCGTCGAACGCGACACGTCCGTTGTCCTCACGGGGCCGCTGCATCTCGGTCACTCCCCGTCCTTGCCGCGGTCGACTGCCTCCGGGACGATGCCGGCGACGATCTCGCGGATCACGTCCTCCGGCGTCCGCTCGGTCGTCTCGTGCAGGCTGATCTTGCTGGAGAGCGCCAGCAACGCGGCCTCCAGCAGCACGTCTTCGAACCGGGCACCATCGCCGTCGAGCGGCAGCCCGCGGATCTCCGCCAACTGGTGAGCCACCAGCACCAAATCGATCGCGCCGCGGACGGACGATCCAAGCCGCGCCTCCGGGTGTGCGCGGGTTGCGCGGGTGATCGCCACGGCGGCCTCAATCAGGCGGGGCGCATCGCTGCCCGTGCGCAGGGCAACGATCCGCCGCTCCTCATCCTCGCTCTGATAGCCCATCGCCAGGCGGCAGAGCCGGTCGTAGATCGAGATACTGATCCGCGCCGTGCCGACGTTGTCGAAGGGATTCATCGCGGCCACGATCCGGAAGGTGGGGAGCGCCCGCAGCGTGCCGACGCGCGGGATGGTGATCTCCCGCTCGGCCATGGCGGTCAGCAGGGTGTTCAGGGTATCCTCCGGCACCCGGTTGAATTCCTCGATGTAGAGGAACCCGCCGCGCTGCATGGCGTCGGGGAGCGGCCCGGGCACGAAGTCCTCCGGCCGGTAGCCGTGGCGCACGACCTGGGCGGGATTGTGATAGCCGATGAGCTTGGCCGGCGTCAGGTCGGCATTGCCTTCCACCAGCACCAGCGGGATGTCGTAGTGGCGGGTGATCGTCCGCAGAATCGTGGACTTCCCGATCCCGGGCGGACCTTCGAGCAGGAGATCCCGCCCGGCGCTGATCGCGGCCAGAATGCTGGTGATCTCGCGCTCGCGGCCGACGACCTCCTCCCGCACCGCCTGATAGATCGCCTGCACCGTTGCTGTCATGCTCGGGCTTCCCCCGTTCATCGTCCGTGGCCGGGGCTCACGCGGGTGTGCCCGCGCGAGCCCCGTGCGCGCTACCGGACCGTAAAGCCGGCATCGACCGGCAGCGTGACGCCGGTGACGTAGCGGGCGTCGTCCGACACCAGCCACAGGATGGCGTTGCTGATATCGACGGGCTCCAGCATCTCGACCGGCAGGAGGTTGGCGATCGCCGAGGGGTTGTCCCCCAGCATCTGCGCTATCGCGTCATTCACGACCATCGGCGTGTTGACGCCGGTCGGGTGTACCGTGTTGACACGGATGTTGTGCGGCGCCAATTCGATTGCCAGCGTACGCATCAACCCTACCACACCGTGCTTCGCCGCGACATAATGTGCGGTTCCCGCAAAGCCCTTCAGGCCCGCGGTGGAGGAGGTCAAGACGATGCTCCCGCCGCGACCGCCGGCGATCATGTGCGGGATCACGGCCTTGCAGCTCTGCCACACCCCCGTCAGGTTGGTGTCGATCATGTCCCGCCACTGCGCGTCGGTCAGCTCCCAGGAGCCGCCGCTAGCGAACCCGGCGATCCCGGCATTCGCCAGCAGGATGTCGATCCGACCGAACTCGCTCATGGCACGCTCGGCCACGGCCTGCATCTGCGCGCCGTCACGCACATCGGCCTGCACGGCCACGCAGCGCCGGTCGAGGTCCTCCACCAGGCGCTTCGTCTCCTCCAGATCCTCCGGGGTGGACATCGGATAGGGGACCGTGTCGATCTGCGCCGCGATGTCGCAGATGACGATATCCGCTCCTTCCCGCGCCAGGGTCACGGCATGCGACCGCCCTTGCCCACGCGCGCCGCCGGTGATGACTGCCACTTTGCCGTCGAGCTTGCCCATCGTGGGTCCCCCTTCCTCGCGGCACGTCGCTCACGCCGCGGTGCGCGCGTTCATGCCCGCGGCCACTTCCACGGCAGTGCCGGTGATGTAACGGGCATCGTCCGAGACCAGGAACAGGATCGCGTTCGAGATATCCTGCGCCTCAACCCAGGGGATGGGCAGGACGTTCAGGCCGGAAAATGCGGCCAGCGCATCCTCGGCGGTCGGGTTCTCGAGATCCGGACGGAACAGCTTGTAGGTCGCCTCGTTGTGGATCATGTCGGTGTTGACCGTGGTCGGGCAGACAGCGTTGACCGTGATCCCGTATTGGGCCACCTCCAATGCCACCGACTTGACCAACCCGATCACACCCCACTTGGCCGCGGCGTAGTGGGCGATATTCGGCATCCCCACGCGTCCAGCCATCGACGAGGTCGCTACGATGCGCCCGGAGCGCCGCTCGATCATGTGCGGCAGCAC
>NZ_JADGHZ010000041.1 GCF_019683595.1 Sphaerobacter sp.
TTATTTTGCGCGGGGGGGGGCCGTCGTCCGCTCGTGAGTGGTGGGGGGGGGGGGGGGGGGGCCCCCCCCCCCCCGGCTCCGCTCAGCACGACACGACTGTGGTCGCGGGCTACCGGCGGGTAGACCAGGATAATTCGCCAGAGTTCATACTAGGTTAAGTCCAAGGAGCGCGCGCGTCCTGGCCCGATCCTCGCGAGCGTCGGAGCGCCGGTATGGTGCCGGCGCTCGTCCTCTCCTCGTGCGGGAAACGATGGGGCTGGGTGAGCCCCCGCGCTCCTGATGACGGGGCAGCGGAGGTCAGGAATTCTCCGTCGGCCTGGGGACCAGCCCTTGGGAAATCGCGAACAGCACCGCCTGCGTTCGGTCGCGCACGCCGATCTTCTGGAAGAGCGCCGAGAGGTTGTTCTTGACCGTGCTCTCGGCCAGTTGGAGTTGCTCGGCGATCTGCCGGTTGTTGTAGCCGTTGGCGAGCAGGCGCAGCAGCGTCAACTCGCGCTGCGTGAGCTGCTGGCGCGTGTTCGTTGGGGTCCGGGTGAGCAGGCGCTGGTACTCCCGCATCAGCGCCGGGGCCAGGGCAGGGTCGATGGTCGATCCGCCGCTGGCGGCCACGTGGATCGCCTCGATGACCTCCTCCGACCGGCTGTTCTTGAGCAGGTAGCTCTTCGCGCCGGCCCGGATCGCGTGGATGGCATACTCGTCGTCCTGGTACATCGTCAGGACCACGACCGCCGTCCGCGGGTAGTGTTTGACGATGAACTCGGTCGCGCGTATCCCATCCATGCGCGGCATGTTGATATCCATCAACACCACGTCGGGATCGAGCTTGGCCACCAACTCGATCGCCTCTTGCCCGTCGGCCGCCTCCCCGACGATCTCCACGGACGGCACCGTCTCGAGCAACTGGCGGAGCCCCTCACGGAAGAGATCGTGGTCGTCGGCCACCACGACGCGAACCCGCTCACCGCTCACTGAGACCCTCCTCCTGGCGCGCTGCCCACTGACGCAGAGGGATGACCGCTTGGACTCGCGTCCCCCGACCGGACGACGAGACAATCTCCAAGGACCCGCCCATATCTTCCGCCAACTCACGCATCTGCTCTAACCCGAAGTGCCCCTCCGACGGGGCCGGCCGCTCCTCCATGCCCACACCGTCGTCGGCCACCAAGACGTGCAGATCGTCCCCTTGCCGCTGCACCTCGACACGCACGCTCGCCGCGTTGGCGTGCTTCCGGATATTTTGCAGCGCCTCGCGCACAATCCCCACCACGGCGCGCTCGACCTCCGGTGCCAGCCGCACGCCGCTCAGCTCGTCCAGAGCGAGCGCGACCTCGGGCTGCGACGTCTCCGTCGCCACCATGCGCGACGCCAGTTCGCGGAGCTGGCCGGTGAGTCCGCGGGCCGGCGGGCGCGGCCGGCGTAGGTCGCCGATCGTCTCGCGCAGCGCGGCGATCGAGCGGTTGATCTGCTCGGTGATCTGCAGCGCCTCGTCCTGCGCCCGCGCCGGATCCTGGGGGATGAGGCGCGCCATCATCTCCAGCTTGAGCCGGAGGTAGGCGAGATCCTGCACGATCCCATCGTGCAGCTCGCGACCGATCCGGCGACGCTCCTGCTCGACCGCTTCCTGGGTCTCAGCCGCCTGGTCCAGATCGGCCACGCGCTGGCGGAGCACGATGGTCTGCATGCACTGCGCGGTGATCGCCGCGATCGCGGCGAGAACCACCACATCCTCAGGGGCGTAGGGGAAGATGTCGCCGTCCCGGCGCTCGACCGCCAGCGCCCCGATCAACTCCTCGCCGATGAGCATCGGCACGACCAGACACGAGCTGAAGCCGGGCGGGACGAACGGCCGGGCGAACTCGGCCGCCGAGTGCCCCAGCCGATGAGCGGCGATCCAGCGCTGGTGCACCAGCGCCCCCAGCTCATCGCCCGACAGCGGCGACACCTGGGCCTGGCTGGCTCGCCACTGCCGAACCAGCACGAGCGTACCCCGCGCATCCCGCTGGTAGACCCAGGCCCCGATGGTGCCGGGGACGCGCGCCAGCATCGTGGACGCCTGCTCGAACAGCTCGGGGATGGTCGTTGCCTCGAGCAACCGGGCCTGCAACTCGAACGGATAGGCAAGCCCGGCCCCGGTGTGCGGCCGCGGCGATGCGGCGGGGGCGCGCACAGCCGGCGCCTGCGTCGTGATGTTGCTGGGATGAACCGGTTGCTTGAGATTCACGCACTACTCCGTTGTGGTAGGACGATCTGGATGGTTGCGCCCCCATTGGTCCGGCTGGCTAGCCGGACCAGTCCCCCGGCCAGCGCCGCGCGCTCTTGCAGCGTGAGCAGGCTGACCCGCGCGTCCGCCTGCTGCTGGTTACCGACCGACGCGGCGATCCGCACCGGCTCGGCCAGTTCCGCCGGATCCATCGCCTGCCCGTCGTCGGCGATGGTGATGACCACCTTGCCCTCGCGCTCTCGGATGCGCACCACCACCCGGCTCACGCCCGGGCGCTGCCGCACGTGCTCCAGCGCCTCCTGCACCATTCGATAGACGACCGTCTCCTGCTCACTCTCCAGCCGGTTGGCCATTTCGATGTCCAGGGTGGCGTGAATCCCGGTTTCCTGCTCGATCTGCGAGAAGTACTCCTGGATGGCGGGACCGAGCCCGAGGATGTCGAGGGTCGACGGGCGAATCTGGAAGATCAGCCGGCGCAGCCGGTCGATGTTCTCCGCCAGGTTCTCCCGCACGCCCAGCAACTCCTGGCGCGTTTCCTCGGGCGGTATCTCCGTCACGCGCCGGCTGGTGAGATCGATGCGATAGAGGCAACTCGCCAGGCCCTGGAGCGTGTCGTTGTGGATGTCGTCGACGAGCATCTTGCGCTCCTGCTCCTGGCGGCTCAGCATCTGGTCGAGCAGGTAGCCGCGCAGTTCCCCGCGCTGCTGCACCATCATATACAGCCGCGCGTTCTCGATGGCCACCGCCGTCTGCATCCCGACCGTCACCAGCAGGTCTACATCATGCTGCGTGTAGGCACCCCGCACATCGCTCTGGGCCGAGAGGACGCCGATCGCCCGCTGGCCCACCTGGAGCGGCACGGCGATCATCGACTGGCCGGTGGACACATCCGGACGCGGCGGGAACCAGACGGTCCGATCCTTCGGGTGGCGCGCGTTCACCACCACCCGCCGCTGCTCCTTGACGACCCAGCTCAGCGGGTCGTGGCCGAGCGGAACGGTCACGGTCTCCGGGGCCAGGCGCTGGTCCACCGCGAAGCGGTACTCCAGCGAGGCGCCATCAGGCAGCAGCAGGCCGATGCAGAAGCGCTGGGCGTCGATGACCGAGCTGACGTGGTGGTGAAGCTGGCGGAACAACCCGTCGAGATCGCTGAGCGTGGCGAGATCGAGCCCGATCTCGTTCACCAGCGCCAGGCTCTCCGAGGTGCGCTTGACATCCTCGTACAGCAGCGCATTCTCCAGCACCACCGACGCCTGCTCGGCGGTGTTGCGGACGATCGTCAGCTCCTGATCGGTCACCTGATGGCCGGGCCGGGTGTAGTCGAGCATGAGCGCACCGAGCAGGCGATCTTCGCGCCCACGCAGCGGCACGAGGATCGCCGAGCGGATCCCGAGCGCCCGGCTCGTCTCCACCGGGAGCACCGGGCTCTGCTGCGCATCCTCGATCACCACCGGGTCGGGGCCCGCCAGCGCCTCGGTTAAGGCGGGGAGGCGCACCGCCGAGAAGAGCGCCGCCTTCAGCGCGTCCATCAGGTGCGGTTCCAAGCCGCTGACCGCAACCGGGGTGAACTCGCGCTTCGGCTCTTCCCAGAGCAGGCCGTAGCACCGGTCGCACCCGGTGATCCCCCGGATCGACTCCACCATGTTCTGCAGCGTCTCGGCCGCGGTGGAGAGATATCGGATCGACTGCTGGAACTCGTAGCTGGCCTCCAGCACGGCGAGCCGCTCGCGATCCTCCCCGACGGGGGAGCCGGCCACGGCGCTGGCGATCAGCCCGGCGAGCACGGTCCCGGCCGCGCGGTCATCGACGCTGAACGGCACGTCCTCGACGCGCCCGAGATCGAGCCGGCCAACCAGCCGTCCGCGGTGGTGGAGCGGCAGCACCAGCAGGTGGATGATGCGCAGCTCCACCATCTCGCTGAACTCCGCCGACGTCAGGAGCGGCGGCTTGCCGCCCCGGAGGTCGAAGGCGGCCAGCGATCCAGGCCAGAGTGCACGGAAGGGCTCGGTGACCACCGAGAAGGACCCCAGCAGCCCGGCTACCCGATGGGGCGCGACCCCATGGACCCCGGAGACGACCAGGCCTTCCCCGTCCAGGTTCGTCAGCCGCACCAGCGCCAGATCGGCCTCCAGCGCCACCACTGATTGCTCGGCCAGCACGGCCATCAGGTCCGGCAGCGGCAGGTCGGCCTTCATCTTAGCCGACACCTCTTGCAGCGCCGCGAGGAAGATCGTCACCCGCGTGTCGTCAGCAGCCGACTGCGCGGGCGTCGCGTCACCGCGGAGGCGCCGTAACAGGCTGGGGATGAAACCGGAACGCTGCGCGCTATCCTTACTCATGGTAAGCTGTCTGCTCCCTCCGGGGTGCCGGCGTCACGACATCCTGTCCCCGAGCCCGTTCGGGGGCGCCGGTACGGTAGGAGCGTCGTGTCCCACCTCGGATGATAGCGGACGGCGCTTTCGATCGCTCGCAAGGAGTACGTCCATTAGTACCGTCTTTTCCGGCCGTTCATCCAGGTGCCACGTGCTAAACGTACACGGGCGCGCCGGTCGATCGCACAGCGGGAGTCGGGATTCATGCATGACGAGCGGGAGCAGCAGTCCTTCGGCACCGTGGAACTCACGTTCCTCGGGACGGGAACCTCCAACGGCATCCCGATCATCGGCTGCACCTGTCCCGTGTGCACGTCGGACGATCCCCGCGATCGTCGTAGCCGCACCTCCGCCGTTGTGCGCTTCGACGGCTATCACGTCCTGATCGACACGGCGACCGAACTGCGGCTCCAGGCCCTTGCGGTGGGGTTGAACCGCGTCGACGCGGTGCTCTTCACCCACGCCCACGCCGACCACGTCGGCGGCTTCGACGACCTGCGCCGCTTCAATGAGCTCGCCCAGCGGCACCTGCCGGTCTACGCGCACGTCGACACGGCCGCCACCTTGCGCGAGCGCTTCGCCTACGCCTTCGTCGACCAGTTCCCATTCTATGGGGGGAAGCCCGACCTGACGCTACACGAGTTCACCGGGGGATTCTCCCTGTTCGGCCACCGTATCCAGCCGATCCCGGTCTGGCACGGCCGCTGGCTGGTGCACGGCTTCCGCTTTGGTCCGCTCGTCTATGTCACCGACGCGAAGACCATCCCCCCGGCCTCGCTCGAGATGATGCGCGGCGCCGACATCCTGGTCATCAACGCGCTGCGCCACCGGCCACACCCGACCCATCTGAGCATCGACGAGGCGTTGGCGGTCATCGAGGAGGTGGCGCCGCGCCGCGCCTATCTGGTCCACATGACGCACGACGTGTCGCACGCCGCCACCAGCGCGCTCCTCCCGCCGCACGTCGAGCTGGCGTACGACGGGCTGACCGTTCGGACCGGGGAAAACTGAGCGCGCTGCACCCGTCTGCTACCATAGGTCGCAGCGATCGGGTGTGGCGTTCCGTGACCGGGAGGGATCGATGTCCGACGCGACGGTACAGCAGCTTGGCCCCGGGCTCTGGGTCATCGACCACCACTTCCTCGGCGTTCCGGGGGTCATTGCGTCCTACCTGCTGGCCGGTGACGACGGCCTGACGCTCATCGAGACGGGACCGACGAGCACGCTCGACACGCTGCTCGCCGGCATCCGCGCCGCCGGCTTCACCCCGGACCAGATCACCCAGATCGCCGTCACGCACATCCACCTGGACCACGCCGGCGCGTCCGGCGCCCTGCTGCGCCAGATCCCGCACGCGCAACTCCTGGTGCACCCGAACGGGGCGCAGCACATGATCGACCCCTCGCGGCTGCTCGCCAGTGCCGCCCGCCTCTACGGCGACGATATGGACCGCCTCTGGGGCGAGGTGCTCCCGGTCCCGGCCGACCGCGTGCGGGTGCTGCACGACGGTGAGACCTTCCGCGCCGGCGGGCGGGAGCTGACCGCGCTGGATACGCCCGGCCACGCCAACCACCACTTCGCCTACTACGACGCCGCGCATGGCGACGCCTTTACCGGCGACGTCGGCGGGGTCCGGCTCCACCGTGCGCCGTACGTCCGGCCGCCCACGGTGCCGCCGGAGTTCGACCCAGCCGCCTGGCGCGCCAGCATCGCCCGGCTGCGCGCCCTGCGCCCGCGCCGCCTGCTCCCAACCCACTTCGGGGCCTACGACGACCCCGACTGGCACCTCGACGACCTGCTCTACCGGCTCGGGGAGTGGGTCGGCTGGGCCGAGGCACGCCTGACCGAGGGCGCGGATCAGGAGGCCGCACTGGCGGAGCTGCGCGAGCGCGGCGACGCCGAGATCCTGGCGCTCGACGGCGGAACCGACCTGCTGAAGCCGTACGAAATCGCCACCGCCTACGCGGTCTCGCTCGCCGGCTTGTCCCGCTACGTCCGAAAGCAGCGCGAAGCCCGGGCGCGGTCCCAGGCATAGGCGCCAACCCACTCCGGTCGAGACAAGTGCCCTACCCGCCCACCGTGCCGCCACGCGCCACCGGGCGGGCACTGGCCGGCAGCAACTGTGGCGTATACTGTCCGTACCATCAGCCGGTGACGATCAGCCCGGTGGACCGACCCGGTGGGGAGGATGTGACATGAGCCGACCGCGAGGCAGCGACGGACAAGCCACACCGCCGTCCCGCACATTCGACCCGAGGCCGCACCTGCGGCGCATCCGTGTGCGCGGCCAGGACGCGGAATACCTCGACGTGAAGTGGCGGCTCGCCTGGCTGCGCACCGAGCATCCTGATGCCCGGATCACCACCGAGCATGTCACACTGACCGATACCCTGGCGGTCTTCCGCGCGCTGGTCGAGATTCCGGGCGGTGGCGCCGCCACCGGCTACGGCAGCGAGACGCGCGAGGATTGGGAGGACTTCATCGAGAAGGCCGAAACCAAGGCGATCGGCCGCGCGCTGGCCGCGCTGGGCTACGGCACCCAGTTTGCCCTCGACTTCGACCTGGAGGAGGACTCGACCGGTGGCGCGCAGCCGCTGGCCGACGGCCCGGTCGAGCACCCGGCACCATCCACGGTCACCGAGCCGGCGCGCCGCACGCGTCCACGCCTCGTGCCGCCGCCCGAGCCCGCTCAACCCCAGCCTGAGGCCACGCGCACGACGGAGCCACCCACACCGGCACCAGCCCCCGCGCCCGAGCCGGAGCCGGCTCCGGAACCCGTTCGGAGCCGCGAGTCGGTCCCCGAGCCGGGACGGCCCGACCGCAACTGGACCAGCTTTTGGACGGAGGTGCGCCGCCTCGGTTACAAGAACAAAGCCGAGCTGGAGCAGTTCCTGGGACACAGCATCGACACCGCGAGCACCCCGCCCGACGAAATCTGGGCCGAACTCATGGCCCACCGCCGCCGGCGGGGCCTGGAAGAATGATGCGTCACGCGTCACTCGTCATACGTCATCCGTCACCCGTCATCCGTCCTGCTCCCCTCTCCCCTGGTGGGAGAGGGGCCGGGGGTGAGGGGGACGCATGACGCATGACGGAACACGCATCACGCATCACGCATGACGTTCCCGGAGGTCGCCGATGTATGCCCGCATGATGCAGGCACTGATCAAGTCGGACATGCTCGACACCGCCGCCGCGATCTGCCGGGACGGCGTGCTTCCCGCGGCGCACCAGCAGCCGGGCTTCAAGGGCCTCATCGTGCTGACCGACCCCGCGACCGCCAAGATGGTCACCATCACGCTCTGGACGACGGAAGCGATGATGCGCGCGGGCGAAGCCAGCGACTACATGGAACAGCAGCTTGCCCGCATGGCCTCGGCGCTCGCCTCGTCACCGACACAGGAGGCGCTCGCTGTCCGTGCTCTGGAAGCGGCGCATCCCAACGCGATGCAGGCGCGCCTGCTCTCGTACCAGGTCAACCCGCTGCTCCTCGACGACTTCGTGGCGACCTTCCGCGACGAGGTCCTTCCCGCCGCGCGCCGCGAGCACGGCTTCGGCACCGGCCTGCTGCTGATCAACCCCACCGCAGCCCGAGCCGTCTCCCTTACCCTGTGGGACAGCGAGGCCGACCTCGAGGGTGGCCAGATCAGCGGCGACCTCCGCACCCGCCTCTCGCACCTCTCCCGTCTCCTCATCAACCCCCCGGTGCGCGAGACCTTCAACGTGGATGTTCTTGAGATCCTGCCGTGAGATGTGATGCGTGCTTTGCGTTCCGTATTCCTCCCCTCTCCCCTTGCGGGCTCCGTCCGAGAGGGGCTGGGAGTGAGGGGGACGCATGACGCACGACGTATGACGTGTGACGTAAGGAGGACCCATGCGAGTACTGATCTCGGCCGACATGGAGGGGACCGCGGGCGTGGCGGTCTGGGAGCAAGTCACGCCGCCCGACCTGGCGCACCGTCCGGCAGCGGCCGAGTACGAGTGGGCGCGCACGCTCATGGCCAACGAGGTGAACGCCGCGATCGAGGGCGCCCGCGCCGCCGGGGCGACCGAGGTGATCGTCAACGACTCCCACGACGGCATGCGCAACCTGCGACCCGGCGACCTCAGTCCGGATGCCTGGCTCATCTCCGGCAACCGCAAGCCGTTCGGCATGATGTGCGGCATCGACCTGGGGATCGATGCGGTCATGTTCACCGGCTACCACGCGCGCGCCGGGACGCCCAACGGCGTGCTCGCCCATACCTGGACCCTCTGGGTGCGCGACGTGCGCTTCGGCGACACCCCGGTCGGCGAGTACGGGTTGAACGCCGCGGTGGCCGGGCACTTCGGCGTGCCGGTCGTCATGGTCGCGGGCGACGAGATGGCCGTCCGGCAGACCCAGGAACTGCTGGGCGACGAGGTGGTCGGGGTGATCGTCAAGTACGGCGTCGGCCGCACGTCCGCCCGGCACATGCATCCATCCCGCGCCTGCCAGGCCATCGCCGAGGGTGCAGCCGAGGGACTACGCCGCAAGGACCGCATCCGCCCCTACACGCCGAAATATCCGCTGCCGGTGACGGTCACGCTCGACACCGCCGAGGCGGTCGACCTGGCGCTGCTCGTTCCCGGCACCGAGCGTGTGGGCGACACGTCGCTCCAGTACATCGCCGAAGACGGCGTGCAGTTGATCCGGCGCTGGCAACTCATCATCGCTGCCGCCTCCGGCGCCGCGCGCTAGACACGCCACCGGGGTCTTCCCCGACCCGGCGTGCATCGCAACCGTGCATCGGGAGCACGCCCCGGCCGCTTCGGGCCGTGCTCCCGATGCACGCGCACCCGCCGTAGCCGCGCACGAGCATCACGGTATCCGCAGGAAATCGTGCGGCTTCGCTCCCTGAATGTGCTATCGTACACGCTGGGACTTCGGCTGGAACGAACGTCGGCCCCGCCGCACGGCGTGCCCGCCGTGCGGGTCAGGCGTGTCGTGCGACCGGAGAAGGAGAGGATGTGTCACGCGACCAGTGCCAGCGTGCGTGGACAACGTTCCTGATCTTGCTCCTCGCGACCGACCTGCTGTTCATCGGCCTGCACAGCCTCCACGTCTTCAGCCGTTTCCTACCCGAGATGTACTTCAACATCACCTACGACCGCGGCGCGGCCGAGCCGTTCCAGATGGCCAAGGAATACTGGATCGCGCTGCTGATGATCTGGCTGGCCTGGTCACGCTTCTCGGTGTCGTACCTCTCCTGGGCGGTCGTCTTCGGGTACATCGCCTTCGATGATCTGATCATGGTGCATGAGAAGTTGGGGGAGCGCATCGCCCACGAGCACGGGTTCTCCGCGATGTTCGGCCTGCGTGACATCGACTTCGGCGAGATGACCGTCTACGCCCTGGCGGCGGCGGTCCTGCTCCCACTCCTGGCGCTCGCCTATGCCCGGGGCGATGCCACCTTCCGAAGGATGAGCCGCCGCCTCGTTGGGTTCCTGGTACTGTTCGCCTTCTTCGGCGGCGTGGTCGACATGGTGCATATCCTGATCACACATCCCACGCTCAACGAGATCGTCGGCATGGTGGAGGATGGCGGGGAAATGCTGACCATCACCGCCACCGCGGGCTACGTGCTTCGGGAGGTTCTCCTGGCAAAGGTCGAGCCGGTCGCGACCGACGCGCAGCTCCAGCACAAACCGCTCAGCCGGCGACCGGACGGGATGCTCCCACCGGCCCTGCCTGCCGCGCGACGGTCCACTGGCGAAGCTGGGCCGGTACGAGCTGCAGCGTGTGGCGGACTCCCCAGCCCAGAAGCCGCAGGGCCCGCTCGTCTCGCTCCGTCCAGCGCAGCCCGTATCCGTCGCGGATCGCCGGCGGCAAGGTCCCGATGGTCACCAGCCGGGTCACCATCCCGCCCGGGCGCAGCGGGAGCGGCGCGTCGGGCCACAGGATCAGCTTGCTGAGGCGGCGCGCGGTATCCGTCACGTAGATGATGTCGCCAGCGAGCATCTCCTGCAGGTAGGCGTCGAGCGCGGCACGGCTCCGAGGGAAGTGACCCGCCGGCGCCCCCAACGCCGACTCCATGACGTGCGTGCCGAAGCAGTAGATGTCCTCTTCCTCCGGAGTCAACGGCGCGACGAAGCGCTGGTAGGTTAGGAGGAACGAGTCGAGCAGGGTGGCGTGGACCCAGCGGAGCAGGTCGGGATCGTGCGCCGAGTACGGCGTGCCGACCGGGAACGCGGGGGTCGCTTCGCGCAGCGTGCCACGGACCCGGTCGTGGGTTGCGTTGATGCGGCGGGCGGCACGCGGGGCTTCCGGGGTCTCGAACGTCAAGGCCAGCATGGCGTCGAGCGTTCGCCGCAGGCGGTGCAGCCCCCCGTAGCGCTCACGGTGGAAGCGGCTGTGCTCGTCGACTCCGGCGGCGATCAACGGGTGGGCAAGCTGCATCAGGATGGCGCGGCCCCAGCCGAGGAGCAGCACCCGCTCGGCATGGATCCGCCGGACGACGGGAGCGGCGGCGTCGAGCGAGACGGAAGCGGTGGGCGCGGTCATTCGGGGTCCGTTCTAGGCCGACGGGGCAGGTCGTTCGGCGCCGGCGAAGCGGTCGAATCGGAACAGGCTGATGTCGTGTCGCGTCGTCCCCTCGCGCGACAGGTCCGCCAGGATCTCCCCGACGACGCTGCAGAACTTGTAGCCGTGGCCGGAGAAGCCGGCGGCAACGGTGACCTGCGGGAAGTCGGGGTGGTGATCGATGATGAAGTGCTCGTCCGGGCTGTTGGTGAACATGCAGACCTTGAGCGCCGTGGTCGGCCCGGCGGCGTCGGGGAAGTAGCGCTCCGCCGCGCTGCGCAGAACTTCCTCATCGCGCGGGGTGAACGCCTCGCGGTCCATGGTGTTGGGATCGACTACTTCCCCAAGGTGATGGTAGAGGCCGAACTTGAACCCCGGGATGCCGTACACGGGGAAGCCGTAGAAATGCCCCTCCGGTACTTCCATGTTGAAGACCGGGAAGCGCTCCGGGGTGAAGAGTTCTGGCCGGCGCGGCTGCATCCAGATCAGAACCTGACGCTCGGGAACAGCCAGCCCCTGCAGCTCCGTGACGAGCTGGCTGGCCCAGGCACCGGCCGTGAGCACCAGCCGCTCGGCCTCATACGTCCCGCGCGCGGTGCGCACCCGCACCCCGCCACCCGGCAGCGCCTCCCACGCCGTGACCGGCTCCCGGCCATGCACCTCGGCGCCGTGCGCCGCCGCGGCCATCACGTGTGCCACGATGCACTGCTCGGAGCGGAGGAAGCCACCTTCCGGCTGGAACACGGCCTGGATGTCGTCCGGCAGGTGGTATCCGGGGAAGCGCCGGTGGAGTTCAGCAGCCGAGAGCACCTCGTGCGGCAGGTCGTGCTCGGCACAGGAGCGGAGCGCCCCCGGCACGACCGTGCCGTCCGCGGGCCCGGCGTCGATCGAGCCGGTGATGATGAGCAGCGGTTCCCCGGCACGGGACTCCAGCTCGCGCCATAACTCATAGGCGCGGCGGAGCAACGGCACGTAGGACGGGTGCTCGAAGTAGGCGAGCCGAATGATGCGGGTGACCCCGTGAGACGAGCCCATGGAATGGGGGATGTCGAACTGCTCCAACCCCAGTACCCGGTCCCCGCGCTGGGCGAGGTGGTAGAGCGCGGCACTGCCCATGCCGCCCAACCCCACGACGATCGCGTCGTACCGCTCCACTGCCATCACTCGCCTCCTCACGCGTGTCACCCAAGCGACGCCGCGGCGCTCATAGCGCCCGCCCCCGCACACCGGGCCGTGCCCGGCCCGGCGGGCGGGATGGAGGACGTCCACTGGAGGGGCCGAAACGCGGGACGCTCCTCCGGCCCCTCCAGCGGGCGCTTCCTGCTCAACCCGGCGGCTCGCGCTCCGGACGCGCGGCGCCTCGCCCGTCCTACGACAGGCGGCCGGCCAGCCGACCAGTGAACGACCGGTCGAACCGGACCGGATTGAACGGCGTCAGGTCCACCGGCGACTTGCCGGTCGTCATGTACTCCGCAATCGTCGCCGCAGTCGACGGCCCGAGCGAGATGCCCATCATGGCATGGCCGCTGGCGACGAACAGGTTGTCGTACTGCGGCACCGACCCCAGCGCCAGCAGCCCGTCCGGCATCATCGGGCGCATGCCGACCCACGAGGTCTGCGCCGTGCCCTGGTCCCAGCCGGCGATGTAGCGGTTGGCGCCGCGCCGCAGCGCATCGACGCGCGGCGTGTCGAGTATGGTGTTGATGCCCGACAGCTCCATCGTCCCGGCGATGCGGAGCGCACCGTTGTACGGGCTCACCGCGACCCGCACATCAACCAGGTAGAGCGGGTGCTGCAAGCTGACCTTGGAGTTCTGCACCGTCACGTTGTAGCCCTTGCCGGCCGTCATCGGGATGCGCACGCCCGCCTTCGCCGCCACCCGGCCGGTCCAGGCACCCGCCGCAATGAGCACCTGGTCCGCCTCGAACGAGCCGACGCGCGTCTCGACCGCGGTGATCTGCCGCCCGCGCCGGCGGAAGCCAGTCACCTCGACACCGGGGCGCAGTTCCACCCCGTTGGCCTGGAGCCAGGCCACGGTGCCGCGCATCAGCGACTCCGGGCGGATGTGCCGTTCCTCCTTGACCCAGACGGCAGCCTCCATCGGGCCGGAAATGCCGGGCTCGAACTCGCGCAACTCCTTGGGCGAGAGGATGACCGGCGAGTCATAGCCGTAATCGCGCATCGCCTCGACGTCGTCCACGATGTGCTTGACGCTCCCGCGCTGCAGGCAGACGAAGAGCATACCGGCCTTGTGCATCTCGAACTCGATGTGCTCCGAGAGCTTATCGAAGAGCTCGAAGGTGTGCCGGCCGAGCTCGGCGGTGGCGTGGAGGCCCGCCTCGTAATCGCGGGGGTTGCAGTGGCGCCAGAACTCGAACAGCCAGGGAGCCAGGCGCGGGACCGCGCTGGGGCGAATATACAGCGGGCTATCGCGGCTCAGCATCCAGCGGAGCGAGGTCCAGACCAGGCCGGGCGCCGGTACCGGACCGGAGAGCGAGGGCGTGACCCAGCCCGCGTTACCGGTCGAGCACGCCGCTCCGAAGTCACCCTGGTCCAGAAGGGTAACCGACACGCCGCGCCGCGCCAGCTCGTAGGCGCTGAGCAGGCCGATCACCCCACCCCCAACGATGACTGCCTTGCTCACGATGCGTTACTCCCCTCTGCGGCTCATTCCGGCGCAGGACAACGCCTGCCGGGCGTGTCCCTCAACGCCCGGCCGTCCCAGCGCCACACTAATCAGGAAATGTATCAGACCTTGTGGAATTATGGTGTGGGTGTCCCGGCCCACGTCACTCAGCGCGCCACATGCTCCAGCGGCTTGGGCGCCGCCTCGCCGACCCCAAGGCGGTCCTGAAGGCGCCGGAGCCAGGACGGCGCCCACCAGTTGATCGATCCCATGATCCGCATCGTGGCCGGGACCAGCAGCGCGCGCACGATCGTCGCGTCGATGAAGATGGCCAGCGCCATCCCCACGCCCAGCGACTGGAGGATCAGGAGCCGGTCGACCACCGCCGCGCCGAAGACCGTGATCATGACGATCGCCGCACTGGTGATCACCCGGCCGGTGCGCTCCAGCCCGACCGCCACCGCGCGCGTGTTGTTGCGGTCCTTCTCATACTCTTCCTGCATCCGCGACAGCATCAGGACCTCGTAATCCATCGACAGCCCAAACAGGATGCAGAACATCATCACCGGCACCATCGGGACGATGTAGCCGGTCGGCTCAAAGCCCAGCAGGCCGCTCAGATGCCCGTCCTGGAAGACCCAGACGAGTGCCCCGAACGACGCGGTGATCGAGAGCGCGGCCATCACGATCGCCTTGAACGGCAGGAAGAGCGAGCCGAGCAGCAGGCAGAGCACGACGTAGGTGGCGACCGCGATGAAGCCGAGCGCGTAGGGGATACGATCGACGATGCTGTCCACTATGTCGGCATTCACGGCACTGGCCCCGCCGACCAGCATCTCCAGGCCGCCCGTCTCGGACGGTCCAAAGTCGCGCAGGCGGTACACCAGATCCTTGGCCTGCTGGCTCTCGGGCGCGGCCGCCGCGGCGATGCGCAGGCGGGCCCCCGTGGGGTTCAGGAGCCCATGGACCCGGCCCGCAACGGCCGGGTCGGTCGACTGGAGCACCGCGGCCAACTCCTCCGGCGCGGACGCGGTCCCATTGGGCGTCAGGTCGAAGATGCTCTCCACCGACTCCACGCCGGGGAGCGCGGACACGCGCTCGACCGTCTGAGCCAGCGCCGCCAGGTTCTCCGGATCGGTCATCTGCCCCGAGCTAGGGTAGAGCAGCACCTCGATCGGCGACACCTCCGGGAAGGCGAAGTCAGCACGAAGCGTGTCGTAGGCCACGCGCGACTCGTCATCCGCCGGGAGGGTCTCCATCCCGGGGGTGCCGAAGTTGACGTTGAGGAAGGGCACCCCGGCCAGGATCAGTGCCGCCAGCACCGGCACCAGGACCATGAACGGCCGGCGCATCACCAACTCGGCTAGCCGGCCCCACAGGCCCTCCGCCTGCCCGTGGTCCGCCGCCATCCCGCGCACCGCCAGCCGATCGATCCGCCGGCCGAGGATGCTCAACACCGCCGGGAGGAAGGTCAGCGCGTAGAAGACCGCGAGGGCGACGACCAGCGAGCCGCCGATCCCGAGGGACCGCAGCGCGTACATGGGGAACATCATCAGAGCGATGAGCCCGACCGCGACGATCATGCCCGAGAAGAAGACGGCCTTGCCGGCCGTGGCAAGCGTGATCGCCAACGCGTCCGGCGTATCCCGCCGGCTCAACTCCTCCCGGAAGCGGCTCACGATAAAGAGCGAGTAGTCGATGCTGACCGCCAGCCCGAGGATGG
Organism: Sphaerobacter sp.; assembly: GCF_019683595.1. Classification (GTDB taxonomy): domain Bacteria; phylum Chloroflexota; class Chloroflexia; order Thermomicrobiales; family Thermomicrobiaceae; genus Sphaerobacter. The sequence continues at coordinate 15,484 of NZ_JADGHZ010000041.1, forward strand.
TGGCGATGTTGAGCACGTAGATGCTCGTCTCGGTCAGGTGGGCCATCACGGAGATCGCGCCGAGCGCCGCCGGAATCGACAGGATACCCACCAGCAGCGGCAGCCCCGCGGCAACCAGTGAGCCGAACACGAACACGAGCACGACCAGCGAGATCGGCAGCGAGACGATTTCCTGCCGCCGCAGGTCGTTCTGTGCCTGCGTCGTGAACGACTGGTACGCCGCGTCCCAGCCGCCCCACATGTGATCGAGCGTCGGGGTCTGCACCAGACGGCGGTACTCGGCGAGGTCCTTGCCCGCGTTCCCCTGGCGCGTGCGGCTGGTGATCAGCACGTAGGACTTGTGCCCGTCCGCGGAGATGAACTGCTCGGACCCGGTATTCGCGTAGCCGACGATGCTAATGATCTCGGGGCGGTCGGCCAGCGGCGCAATCGCCTGCTGCACCTCGGCCTGGAACGCCGGATCGGTCGCTTGCAGTGTGTCCGAGGAGAAAATGACCCAGAAGACGGAACCCCCTTCACCGAAGTCATCCCCGAGGTTCCGCGCCACGACCGAGGACTCCGCAGTGGGATCCTCCCAGCCCTCGGCCGAGAGACGGTCCAGCCCACTGGGGATCAGCGGCACCATCACCAGGAGCAACACCAGCGAGAGAAGCATGACGGCCACACGGTGTCGAGCCACAAAGTATCCCCAGCGGAGGAACATCCCGACCACTCACTCCCTATGGAGGTAATACCGTTAGTTATCTGAATGTCAGCACCGTGCGCCCCGGGAACGCCACTCGCTGCCCCGTGCCACCCGGGGCGAAGCGGGGGGTTGGCTGACCTCCCCGACGAGCGCCGGGCAACCGTTGCACGTGTGGCGCCACCAACGGGCAGTGGCCGGCGCGGCGGCGGGTCAAGTGCATTGCAATTCCGTCAGCGCCGCGCCATCGTTCAGTATACCAACCGGTGGAGCGCCGCGGCGAGAACCTGGATCCCCGCGGCGGCGTGCTCGGGTGCGGTGTACTCGGCCGGTGTGTGGCTACGGCCGTCCTTGCTCTGCACGAAGATCATCGCCACCTTGGCGATCTCGGCCATGCGCTGGGTGTCGTGCACCGCGCCGCTCGGCATGGTCATCGTCGGGATACCCTGCTCCGCCGCCACATCCTCCAGCAGGCGCACCAGCTCCGGGTCCGCCGGACAGGGTGGCAGGTCGGCCGTGATCTCCCAGGACACGTTCAGTCCCCGTCGCTCGGCCACCTCGCGGAGCAGCGCTTCGTGGGCCGCGTAGAGCCGATCGCGCTGCGCCGGGTCGGCGTGGCGCGCGTCGATGGTGAAGCTGACGCGCTCGGGCACGATGGCCGGGAAGTTGGGTTCGACCAGCACGCGGCCGACGGTGGTGACGGCGGGCCGGCCCATCTCCAGCGCGGTGCCGATGATCCCCGAGATCATCTCGGCCGCCCCCGCCATCGGGTCGCGTCGGAGGTCCATCGGCATTGCCCCGGCGTGGTCGGAGCGGCCCTCCACCCGCACCAGGTAGTGCCGGATGCTCGGCAGACCGTTCACGATCGCCACCGGCAGCCCCGCCTGCTCCAGAATCGGCCCCTGCTCGATGTGCAGCTCGATCCAGGTGTCGATATCGTTCCGCCGCGCCTCGGGGATGCGAGCCGGGTCAAGTCCCACCGCCCGCATCGCCTCCGCCATCGTCTCCCCGCCGTAGCCGCGCATCGTCTCCGCGTCCTCCGGCGTGCTCCGGCCGGTGATGGCCCGCGAGCCCCAGAACGCGGCCGACGGGAAGCGGCTGGACTCCTCCTCGCAGAGCGAGACAACCTCGATCGTGCGTCGCGGGCGCCCGTAGCGCTCGCGCACCGCCCGTACGGCCAGGATGCCGGCGATGACACCCAGCGCACCGTCATAGCGTCCACCGGGGTTCTGCGAGTCGATGTGCGAGCCGGTCGCGATCGACGGCCCGCCCTCGGTCCCCTCCAGCCGGCCCCAGACGTTGCCGACCGCGTCGCGGCGCACCTCCATCCCGACCTCCTGAAGCCAGCGCGCGACGAGGTCCTGTGCCGCCACCCACTCCGGCGAGTAGACGAGCCGGCGCACGCCGGTCCCGTCCCCACCGTGCCGGGCCAGGTCCAGCACGTACCGCTCGACCTCTGCCGGATCGATCCACAGCCGCTCCTGCGTCGCCATCGCCGCACCTCCCCCAGGGCTTTCCCGTTCGGATGTCGCTCCGCCACAACACGCCGCCATGATACTGCCTGAACAGCACCGCGCCCCGGTCCAGTCCGGACCGGGGCCCGGGATAGCGACGGCTGACCTCAGGCTACGTCACGTCGCGGCGGGCTAGAACGACCGCCGAGACGCCGGCGAAGACCACGATGTATCCGGCGATGACCACCAGTGCCTGCCAGGGGTCGACGAACGGCCCGTTGAACACACCCGGTCCACCCGCTTCGGTGGTCCGGCCGGTGAGCGGCGCGACCAGCGAGTAGGCGTTGGTGCGCAGGAACGCCAGCGACACGTCGTGCAGCAGCGCGATGCTATTGCCGAAGCCGCTGACGAGCCCCTCCACGACCAGACCGTACAGGATGCCCAGCCCGAGTGCTAGCGCCGTGCCGCGCGACAGGACGGCCAGCAGCACGCCGAGGAGGGTCCAGAGCGCCATGATCAGCCAGCCGGCGCCCATCCCGCGCAGGATCTCCCCGGCTGACGGCCAGGTGATCGCCGCGCCCTCACGGAGCGCCACCGCGACGCTCACGAGCGCGCCCGAAGCGTAGACGGCGACGGTGGCGACGACCACGGCGATCGCCAGCGCACCCAGCTTGGCCAGCAGCCAGCGGACCCGCCCCGGCCGCTGCATCAGAGTCGTCTTCAGCGTGGCCCACCCATACTCGCTGCCGAACACCAGCACGCCCAGGATCAACCCGAGGATGCCGAGATAGAATGGAAAGCCCGACGCCAGCGTCGCGACGAAGCCCTCCGGCAGCAGCGCCGAGAGTTCGGTGCGGAACCCCGGAGCACCCGAGTCACTCACGTAGGCGTAGTACGGCAGCACGTAGGCAAAGAAGAGCGTCAGCACCACGGCAATAGCCAGCAGGATCCAGTTCGCCGCGCGACGCCGCAGCAACAACAGTTCGGCCGATAGACTACCCACGGCTGATAACCCCCTCCACATCGCCCGCCTGCTCCGCCTGGACGAGGTCAAAGTAGACCTCTTCCAGCGAGGTGCGGGCTGGAGTCAGTTCGGTGACTTCCACGTCGGCACTGACGAGCTGGCGATTGAGTTCGCCGACCCGCTTCAGGTCCATCGTCAGGACCAGCTTCCCGTCGTCGGCGATCAGGCGCTCGACGTACGGGAGCGACTCCACCATCCGGCGCGCCCGATCGAGCGGCTTCGCCCGCAGGTGCAGCTCCGGCTGACCGCGCAGCTCGTCGAGCGTGCCCTCGGCCACCAACCGGCCACGGCGGATGATCCCGATGCGGTCACAGATCTGCTCGACCTCGGTCATCAGGTGGCTGGACAGGAACACGGTGCGCTCGCCCTGCGCCAACTGACGCACGAAGTCGCGCATCTCCGCGATGCCCTCGGGGTCGAGGCCGCTGGTCGGCTCGTCCAGGATCAGCAGTTCCGGGTCTTTGAGCAGGGCGGCCGCCAGGCCGAGCCGCTGCTTCATCCCCATCGAGTAGGTGCCGAACTGGTCGGAAGCCCGGTCGGCCAGGCCCACCTGCTCCAGGATCGTATCGATTCGCTTCTCCGGCACTCCGGCATGGCGCGCCATGACCCGCAGGTTGTCCCGGCCACTCAGGAACGGATAGAACCCCGGAGCCTCGATCATCGCGCCGACGCGCGCCAGCGAGTCGGGCGAGCCGGGCGGCTTCCCCAACACGCGCGCCTGCCCCGCACTGGGGCGGATGAGGCCGACGAGCATCCGCATCGTGGTCGTCTTTCCGGCGCCGTTCGGGCCGACGAAGCCGTAGACCTCCCCGCGCCGCACGCGCAGCGTCACCCCGTCGACCGCCAGGATGTGCTCGCTGTAGCGCTTGGTCAGGCCATCGGTTTCGATCGCAAAGTCCGTCGTCATGGCCGTCCAGTTCTCCCTCCGTGCCCCACGCCCGGGCGCTCACCGCGAGGGGCCCGACTCACCGATTCGCTCGCTCTCAGTCAGCGCGCTCCGGACCCGTAGATGTGGCCGTGAGCGCGGGCTCGCGCCGCCGGGCCGCGATCGCGGCTCCGGAGGCGCGTGCGGTCGCAGCGGCAACGCCGACGAGCGCCGTAGCGTTAAGCACATGCAAGGCCGCGATGTAGGGCAGACCCACGCGCAGGCTCGGCAGTGCGACCTGCACGATGTAGAGCCCAAGCAAGAGCATCGTCAGCCCGATCCCGCGCCGGCCGATGCGACCCGCGAGCGCGAGGATCGCCAGCACCAGGATCGGTAGGCCCAGGAGGCTGCCCCATGCGCGGTGCAGGTCGTAGCTCACTGCGCCGAAGGAGCCACCGCCTGCCAGGTAGATTTGCAACAGGGTGCCGACCAGGATGAACCAGGCGACGATCCGGTGCGCTCGCGCAAATGCCATCTGCATCGTTGAAACCCCTTCTCCCAGCGCGACTCAGCGCCGCCACCACGGCTTACTGAAGCTGCTCCAACCGCTCGCGGTACTCCTCGGCGGACAGCTCACCGCGGGCGAACCGCTCCGCCAGGATGGCGCGCGCCCGGTCGACGGCCGTCGGCTCTGCCGGCCGCGTGCGCCGCACGATGAGCCAGACCACCGTCGCCGCCACGGCAACCCAGAACAGCAGCATAAGCGGGCCGAAGATCCACCACGGCCCACCCGGGCCGCCGGCGGCACCCCAGCCGCCCATCGCCAGCATCGGCACCGTGAGCACGATTTCGTTCATCGCGTCCCTCCAACTCATCCGTCCGCGCTGCGGCTGCCGCTGGCGACCGCTGCGCCTATCCACCGAACCGTTGCGACGTCGCTCCCTCCCGCGCGGGGTTTCGCACCGCCAGGGGGTGCGTCGCCGCCCACCCCTCATGCTAGGGGAGTGACGTCAACAGCCGGTTCACGCAACCCTCAACAAACCCTCAACGACCGATTACGACATCCTCCATCCGGGGCTGCGGCCCTGGTGCGATGCGGATGGGATTGGCGATACTTAGTCGCGTGGCATCCGTGATCCGGTGCGTGACGCTAGATGGGGTTCGTCGATGGAGCAACCGACAACCGTGCTGATTGTGGACGACGAGGAGGACATCGTCGCTCTGATGCGCGACTTCCTGGAGGCCGAGGGCTATGCGGTCCTGGCAGCCTACGACGGCCCGACCGCCCTGCGCACGCTGGAGCACGAGCCGGTTGACTGCGTGTTGCTCGATGTGATGATGCCGGGCCCATCCGGCTATGACGTGCTACGGCGCATCCGCGAGAACCGGGATGTGCCGGTCCTCTTCCTCACCGCTCGCCAGGAGGACCATGACAAGATCCGCGGACTGGGACTCGGCGCTGATGATTTCATCGTCAAGTCGGCCACACCAGGCGAGGTCGTCGCCCGCATCAAGGCGGTGCTCCGCCGCTACCGGCACGGCGAGCAGCCACCCCGTGCCGTGCTCGACTTCGGCCGGCTCGTGATCGACGTGCAGGCGCATGAGGTCCGCGTCGACGGCGAACCGGTGCAACTGACCGCGCGCGAGTTCGAACTGCTCCAGCTCTTCGCCGAGCACCCCCGGCAGGTCTTCACCCGCGAGCAGCTCTTCCAGCGGCTCTGGGGCGAGTTCGGCGATCGGCACACCGTCACCGTGCACATCGGGCGACTGCGAGAGAAGATCGAGGAAGACCCGGCCAACCCGCGCTACATCGTGACGGTCTGGGGCGTGGGCTATCGCTTCGACGGGGAGGCCCACCCATGAGCGCGTCCAAACGCCGCCCGATCCTGCCGCTCCGACGCTGGCTGGTGTTGGCGCTCGCCACGACCTTCTTCGTCCCGGTCCTGATCACCGGCATCGTCGTCTACCACGTGCTCGGCGGCCCGCTGGAGCCCGTGTCGACTGCGACGGAGCAGATCGGCCGGGGCACCACGCGCTGGCACGATCCCGACTGGCAGGCCGCGACCCGGTCGGACCTCGCGGCCATGGGGATCGACTTCGTCCTGGTCGAGGACGACCGCGAGGTCTACCGCAGCACCCCCGATCCCTTCGCGGGGGGTGACGAGCTGGTGCGGGAGCGCTGGGTAGAGCGCGTGGTCTACCCCGGCACGCCCAGACGGGTGGCGTACATCTACTCGGATACCGGGGTGGGCTGGAACGGTCAGGACGGACCACCCGAGGCCCGCTTCCTTGCCGTCCCCATCGTCGGCCTAATCAGCCTGCTCCTGACGCTGGCCGGGATCGGCTGGTTCCTCGGTCGCACCGTCGTCCAGCCGCTGGCCGCCACCAGCCAGGCGGCCAGACAGGTCGCAGCCGGTGACCTCGATGTTCGTCTCCCGACCTCACGCGTGCGCGAGGTGGCCGAGGTCAATGCCGCCTTCGAGTCGATGAGCGCCGAGTTGCGCGCCTCGCTGCGCCAGCAAGCCGAGTTTGAGCACGAGCGCCGCCTCTTCATCGGTGCTGTCGTCCACGACCTGCGAACCCCCCTCTTCGCCCTCCGCGGCTACCTGGAGGGGCTGGAGAAGGGACTGGACGACACGCAGGAAAAGCGTGCGCGCTACATCGCGGTCGCCCAAGAGAAGGCCGCCACGCTCGAGCGCCTGATCGGGGATCTGTTCGACTTCACCCGGCTGGAGTACCTGGACCAGACCCCGAACCCGGAACCGCTCGACCTCGGCGCGCTGCTCGACCGGCTGGTGGAAGGATTCCGCCCGCAAGCCGACACCAAGGGGGTGCAACTCACGCTGGCCCTGCCGTCCGAACCGTGCTGGGTCACCGGCGACAGTCACCTCCTGACCCGCGCGCTGACCAACTTGCTGGACAACGCGCTGCGCTACACCCCGAGCGGGGGACAGGTGCGAGTGACGTGCCGCACCGAGCCGAGCGGTGTGATCTTCACCGTCGCCGACACCGGCCCGGGCATCCCCGCGCATGACCTGCCGAACCTCTTCGCCCCGCTCTACCGCGGCGAGACATCGCGCAATCGGCGCACCGGCGGCGCCGGCCTGGGCCTGACGATCGCCCGCCGCATCCTCCTGGCGCACGGTGGCGATCTCTCCGCCGCCAACAGCCAGGCCGGCGGCGCCGTCTTCACCGGCCGCCTCCCC
>NZ_JADGHZ010000232.1 GCF_019683595.1 Sphaerobacter sp.
GTCCTTGGGTGTGGCCCCGCCCCGGCCGCTACCAGGGTGGGGCCGTATGCGGTTTTCTGGGTGGTGGCCGCCCCCGGTTCGAGCGGGGGCGGCCCGGGACGGGTCAGTGATCGGCGCGGGCCGCCGGTGTCGTGTCGGCCGGCGCGGCGTGCAGCCGGTGCAGCGCGGTCTCCACGAGGGGGTCCAGCCATGACGTCCACACCTCGCCGTTGAGCAGGGCGGCGGCGATGTCCTCGACGGCAGTCGGCGGGCGCTCGCCGTCGGGACGGACGATGGTGATGCCGGGGGAGGCCGCGCGAGCGGCATGCCGCGGCATGAGGACGTCGTGGATGTAGGTGGCGGTCGCGGTGGCGAGCTGCTCGCGGTCAGTGGCGTTCACAGGTTCCTCCGTACGGTGGCGTCGTCGGCTGTCGCGGGGCGGGGTCGGCTGGTGTCGGCCGCCACCATCTCAGCTAGCTCCGGATAACGGCACTTCTCGGTAGTCAGATTCGGGGGTTGAGCGGGCCCGCCGCCGGGCCGTCCGGCGCCGAGTTCGTCCTCGGCGAGGCGCTGAGCCTCGGCCGGGGCGACACCGTGTTGGGCGGCGAGCTGGTTGACGCGGCGGGCGAGGACGATCAGCGCCTGAAGGTCGGCGGCCGAGGTGCAGACGCGGGTCCGCTCAGCAGTGCGGTGATGCATGGGGATTCCTGTTCCAGCCATGGCGGAAGCGCCGGCGGCCGAGTCGCGCCCGGGCGCCTCACCCACGGACAGGCCGGGGCGAGGCTGGGCGAGCAGAAGAGGGCGGCCAGGACGTGGTCGACCAGCCATCCGGAGGGGCGCGGCCGCCGTCGCAGCAGCCGCGCCGAGAGCCTGATCACAGGCCCCGCCGGAGGGTGTACAAGGTGTACATGTACACCTCGGGTCGGAAAAATCGATCGGACCCCGAACCCACCCGCAAGCCTCTGACCAGGAAAGAAAAGAAAAAAATCGTGTCCGCGCGTTTATAGGGATGCGAGGGGAGGGTGTACATGTACACCTGTACACCCTCCGGAGGCCTCCGCTCGGGCGTGCTCGACGCTGGCTCATCACACCGGCACCGATCCCCCCGGGACAACGCGGTCGCCCTCCACGACCACCCATCCCTCCGATTCGGCGAAGTCGACGGCGGCGCCCAGCCGGTCGCGATCGCGGTACGCGACCGCCTTCCTCAGCGCGCCGCGGCTCATCCCGTCCGCGCCCGCCTCGTGCACCTTGCGGGCCACTCGGCGGGCCACCCGCCGAATGTCGCTGTCGGCCGCCGCCTTGGCCGCGTGCGCCCGCACCTCGCGGTCGATGAGCGCCCTGGTGCGCTTCTCCTCCTCGGCGGCCTGCTGGCGCTCCCCGTACTCGATCAGGGCGTCCCGGATCCGGCAGGAGGTCTCCCACATGACCAGGGCGAGCTCCCAGTCCTCGGCGAGCACGTCCAGCCGGTTGTCGAGGATGGCCAGCAGCGCGGCGAGCTTGACCCGCATGAGCGGCTTGTGGGAGTCGAGCAGCGGCAGCCGGGCCTCGCCCCGTGACCGCGCCTTGTCGTCCCGGCGGATCTCCTCACGGATCTCCCGGGCGAAGGTCAGCTGCTCGGTCGCGCCGAACCCGTCTCGGCCGGTTTTGAGCAGCCGAAGGTCCAACTCTCCCGGCCACGCAACGCTCTCATCCGGGATGTTCGGATCGGTGGAGGAGACCCACAGGAAGCGCTGCGGGGTGCCGGCCGCCGCGTCTTGGAGGAGCGGCAGCGCGGTCTCGGGCTGAAAGCCAACCGCGATGCCCATGGAGTAGGTGCCTTCGGCGATGACGCGCGTGTTGACCTTCTGGCCGTTGAACTGCCCGAAGGTCCCGCCGGTCCACGCCTGGCGAATGGAGGCGCCGACCGTGGCACCGCTGCGGCCGAACAGCTGCTTGGTGAGGGACTCGCCCTCGTCGGCGTAGAACAGGGCGTGATGCCGGACCTGCGCCCGCACCTTCTCGGTCTTGGGGTCGCCCTTGAAGGGGCCGCGTTTGTGGATCTCGCCGGTCTCCACGGTCTTCTCGCCCATGTAGGCCTCGGCGAGGCCTTCACCGGACCCGAGGGGAATGCCGTCGAGGAAGTCCAGGTTCGGCGGTGGCGGCAGCAGCTTTTGCGGGATCCAGGCTGCCGAGGACTTTCCGGAGCCAGAGGCGCCGAAGAGGATCACGTACAGGTTGAGGGAGGCTGGTGAGCCGACTCCGGTATCTGCTCGCAGCCGCGGGGGCACCAGGGCCGCCAGGCGGGCCAGGACGCCGCCCAGGACCAGGTCGCCGGAGCGGTTACGGGAGTGCGCGGCCTGCCGGATGTGCTGGAGCACGGGGCGCTGCCAGAACTCCTCCGGCAGGACCGCGACCCTCAGCCCAGGTGCCTCGCCGTCGAGCGGGGCAGTCTCGGCGCTTTCTTTGACGATGTCGGGCGCCCAGGTGGGTTCGGTCAGGAGTGCGCTCACCGAGCGGCCCCCGGAAACGGCTTCGGCTCCCACACCTGCACGAAAGTTCCGGTGTTCCCGCCGCCGGCGAAGTGGTCAGAGGCGTCTTTGCCATGCGCGGCCTGCACGACCGTGATCGAGCGGGCGACCGGCATCAGGTTGTTGACGATGTTGGTCGCATGCTCGCGGCCCTGCGGGTCCCGGTCGGCCACGATCACCACGTCCGCGCCGGGGAAGTACCGCGCGAAGTCCTGCGGCCAGCCCATCCCGGCGCCGCCCTGGTTGGTGGTGGCGGTGATGAGCGGCCGAGCCCGCAGGGCCTCCACGTCCTTCTCACCCTCGGCGATCCACACGACCCGCTCGTCACGGATCGCGGCCAGGACCTCGGGCAGCCGGTAGGGAACAAGACGGACCTTGTTGCCCTGGGCGTCGCGCAGGCCCCACCGGCGCCCCCACTTCTTGGAGCTGTCCGGCCGCCACTGTGCGAAACATTTGTGATCGCAGCGGGTCACCCCATACAGCACGGCGCCCTGCTCGTCGGTGTACCGGTACTCGGCGATCTTGCGGTGGCCCTTGTCGAGGCAGGGAATCCACTCGTCGGGGTCGCGGCGCTGCCCGCCCTGGCCCTGTAGCTCGGGTGGGTAGAGCGCCGCCCAGTCGATCCCGAGGGCGTCGATGACGGCCCGGCTGTCGCAGCCGGCCTTGCAGCTGAGGACAACGCGATTATCCCGCCCGATGCCGATGGACAGGCTGGCCCTGCCGTCGTCGTGGGCGGGGCAGCGGGCGCTTTTCTGGGTGGCCGATCCACGCGGGGCGTAGCCGGTCGTCTCGTACAGGCGCTGGAGGACCTGGGCGAAGGGGGTGCTCACATCCGCCTCCTGCTCGTGAGGGCTGTGGTGAGGCGGCGCGCGGTCGAGTGCCGGCGGGCCTCGCGGCTCAGGATCGCGGTGACCTCGGCGACGAGCTGGCCGTGGGCGAGCGCGAGGTAGTCCTCGGCGTTGCCGGGGTCTGCGGCGAGGGCGGCCGCGGCCTGGGCGCGTTCGATGATCGCTGCCCGGCACAGCTCGACGGCGTGCGCGTAGCGGCGGCGCGCGGTGCTTGCTGTGCCGGTGACGGCGTCAGGGCCTACGATGGAATTAGCTCGTGCGGTGTGGTGATCCGCAGTCGTGGTGTTGGGGCGGCGTTCCTGGGAGGGGCGGCCGCCCCCTCGCTTGTTCTCAGGCGGCCTCATCGCCGCCTCCTTGTTGGTCATAGGGGCTCTCAGTAGCAAACGTGGGCGTTAATGTCCCGGGCCAAGATCGACCCTTGGTTGACGTGCGGTTATGTGTGGTCGGCTCGTCGGCGGGCGGGGCCTCGCCGGGGGAACGGCGGCCGCTCACGCGGCCGCCTTGCCGAGGTAGGGGATCAGCGCCGACGCGGGAATCCGGTGAACGCGACCGGCACGGACCGATGGCAGGCGGCCGTCCTGGATCATCCGATACACAGTGTTGATGTGGACGTTCATCAACGCCGCGGCTTCGCGAGGCTTGTACGCGGGATGTGGGTTGCTGACCATTCAGGCTCCAGTGCATAGGTGGACCACACCAGCGGGACGCATAGGCGGCCCGCATAGGCATCACTGTAGTGGCTGGTGGTACCAGGTGTAAAAAGGTGGCCCACTTGCTCACTCCCGTGAGTAGGTGCGAGAGTGGGAGACATGCTGAAGTGGCAGGGATGGGATGTGACCTTTTGGCCGGGCGGATGGGTCCGGGTCCTCGATGAGACTGGCGTGACCGTCGTCCTCCAGTACCGCCCTATCGGAGCAGGCGACAACCTGCGCTTACGGCTTCACACCGCGCTGATGACCTCTGACGCGCCCATCTCGCCCCGGCGGTGGCGTGACCTGCCGATCGCCGAGATTGAGCAGACGCTCACCACCATGCAGCTCGTGGCCGCGCAGCAATTCGAGGCCTTCATCAAACCGGCCGCGGAGCGAGAACCGCTGTCGCTCGCCGAGGTCGACGCCTTTTTCGGGCAGGCCGAGCCCCTCAGGTTCGGTGCGTCGATCCCGAGCACCAGGCTGGTAGACCCGGATCACGACCCGCACACGGCGTTCGAGATGGTCCGCAGGCCGGGAGGCAGGATCGATGACGCGTTCCTGGAGAACCTCGCGGCCGTGTACCGCTGGCTGGTGGCGCGTGGTGAGGGTGCGCCGGCAGTCAGGATCTCGGAAGGGGCGCATGT